>JADLGB010000093.1 GCA_020849535.1 Candidatus Hydrogenedentota bacterium | reverse complement strand
TCCCTACGCCCTTGCCAGGGCTGTGGCTACACGCGGCGCTCGAACGGCCTGAAAGGCCAACATGCTTCTGGTGCATGCGACTGTAGGCCAACTTAGTTCGAAAGCCGCGTAGAATGTGCGTAACTTTCTTTAAGATCCTGCAAGTTAGTAGCCCAGACATTCATTCCTGGGTCAGAGTGCGACAAGAACGATGAGTCCCGTAGGGACGACAGAGACCGGGCGCTCGCTTGAAAGCTACAAGGCGTCTGGACATAGACTTGGCTCTACCGTCTCCCCGGGACTTGCGGGGCACGATCTCTACCTGCCGGATCATGGTTCGCGGACCCTGGGGTTTGGACAGAAGGCACAGTATTCTGTGATGTCCGAAAGAGACGCTCAACAGTGGCAGAAACTGCGAAAAACGGCCCACCCAAGTCAGTTGGCCTCAGGCAGACTTGGAGAATGGCAATCTACGCGGTCTAGGGAGAGAGGACAGCAACACTCGCATTGACAGCGGTGAAGAGCAGGGCTAAGATCAACCGACAGGCACGGACGCGTTCACGGGGGACCACCGGGCGCGCCGCGCCAACTGAATGGGAGTGCAAGTCATGGTGCGTCTCCTTCTAGTCCTCACGTTCTTTGTCTGCGCGTTCACCCACTGCGGACTTGCCGCCGACCTTTCCGTTCCGGATGCCTATCCCACCATCCAGGCGGCCATCGATGCCGCGTCGCCGGGCGACATGGTGCTCGTGAAGCCGGGCACCTACACCGAGACCTTGCGCCTGAAGGATGGCGTCTCATTGAAGGGTGAGAGTCGTGAGCAGACGATCGTGCAATGCGTGCAGAGCGCCGGCTCGCCACTCACGATTCAAGGAGTGTCGAGTGGCCGCGTGGAAGGGTTGACGTTTCAACACATTCCCCTTGCGGAGGGAGAGGCCATTCCCGAGGTCAGTCATCCTGCCATTCACATCATCGAGAGCAAGGTGCCCGTGGTCGATTGTGCTGCGCGAAACGGTGCGTGCACGGGTGTATCTCTGCAGGGCGGCGAGCCGAAACTGGAGAAGTGCCTGATCGAGAACAACGCAACCACTGGGATTTACTGCGAAGACGCGAAGACCAAACCCGAGATTGTCGGGTGCGTGATCCGCGGGAACGGAGATAGCGGCATCTCATTCTATTGGGATGGCCTGCACGCCGTCGCGCACGACAACCTGGTTCAGGACAATGGCTGGTATGGCATCAACTTTGGCGACAAGGTTCACGTCGATAGCAAGGGCAACGACTACACGCGCAACGCGATGATCGGCTATCAGGAGATCACACGTCTCAGCCTGACAAAGGAGTTTGGCCCGCTCGAAACCATCGTAAAGCGCTTGCGCGACGAGAAGACGCGATACCCTTCGGGCGAATGGCAATTGCCGTTCTTCTATGAATGGCTATCCGACGCCGGCCAGTTCATGGAAGGCGAGTCTGAAGTCCGTTTCTTCAAGATGATCGACGCGTGGAAGGCGGCGTATCCGGATTCCCTGACGTGGCGCATGGTCTTGTGCAAAGCCTACCTGCAGCGGGCGTGGGGGTATCGCGGGAGCGGCTACTCGTATACGGTGACGGATGAAGGGTGGAAGGGCTATCATGACTATCTGGACCGCGCGTGGAAAGTGTTGGACGAGTGCTCGAAGATCGAGCCGAAGGATCCCGAGTATTACCAGGTGCGCGCGGAGCTTGTCATGGAGGCTCCTCCTTCCAGCGAGAGCACTACCACGACTTTGACCGGAGTGATCGTGCGCACACTCTTTTCCTCCCTCTTCTCAGACCCGGAGAAGACCCCGTTTGTCAAAGGCGTGGCATTTGAACCCTTGTATTACCCGCTTTACTACGAGCGCACACGCGCTCTATTGCCGCGTTGGGGCGGGTCGCTCGAGGAGATGCTGGCGTTTGCCGAGAAGTCGGCCGATGACACGGCGGAATTGGCTGGCGACACCTTGTATGCGGTCATCGCTACGAAGGTGAAAGCGTGGGAATCGAACGAGAATTTCCTCGCGTACGGTTTCTCGTGGCCTCGAATCCAGAGGGGATACGATCGCATCCTCCAGGATTTCCCGGACTCGTGGTGGCGGTTGAGCTGGTACTGCTGGCTGGCATGTATCCATGAAGACAAGGCCGTTGCCGCTACTCTGTTCAAGAAGATTGGCGACAACTGGGACAGCGATGTGTGGGACACTGAGCCCCGTTTCACCGCGTACCGGAAGTGGGCAGTTGAAAATGCGCCCTATCCAAGACCATCAAAGCTGGAACTTGCCATTCAGGATGGCAACACCTACGAAGTGGAAGGCTTGCTGAATAGCGGCGCGGATGCGAAGACCACGACTATCGACGGGGATAGCCTCGTTCTCGTCGCCATCAACAAGGATGAACCCGACATATTGAGGCTCCTGCTCGAGGCGGGCGCGGACCCGAATTTGACGGCTCCCGGCGAATTGGCGCCCTTGTACTATGCGCTGCCTGATAACGACCCAGAATACGTTCGACTGCTGCTCAAGCACGGGGCGGATCCGAACAGGCTCCACACCAGCGGATGGACGCCCCTCATGCTGACTATCCAATGGGAGCATCCTGAATACGTCAAGCCGCTGCTGGACGCCGGCGCCGATCCAAACTTGAACGGGGAGGTTGAGTCCAGTCCATTGCGAGAGGCGGTTCTCAAACGCGACCGCGCCTCTCTCAAGACCCTGCTGGAGCGCGGGGCTAACCCGAATTGGCGGGTTCCGGGAATGAACCCCATCTTCACCAAGGCGGTTCAGGCAAAGAACCCGGCCATGTGCGAATTGCTTCTGCAGCACGGGGCGGATGTCAACATTCCGGATGACGCGGGCCGCACCCCGCTTATCGCAGCGGCAGATGGGGGCGACCTGCCCATGATAAAGCTGTTGCTGACCCATGGCGCTGACATCAAGGTGCGTCAGAAGAATGGATGGACCATGTACCATGCTGCAATGAAGCCCGGCGTTTTGGATGTGGTGAACTTTCTTCTGGAGCAATTCCCTGAGGGCGTCGACATGCCGACGGACCAGGGCCGCACTCCCCTGCACGTCGCGGCAGAGCACGGCAAGCTCGATTTCGTCAAGCTGCTGCTCGAACACGGCGCGGATGTGAACGCCGTGGACAAGGAAACCGGCAAGACACCACTTGGTGTGGCGGTGGACAAAGGCTTCGCTGACATTGCAGACTTCCTGAGAGAACACGGTGGCAAGTAGATCGCCTGCTTGTGTGTCGCCAGGTAGTGCGATGCATCAACTATGACTTACGAGCCGGGCAAGTACGCGATAGCCTGCCCGTACATGTATTCGAGACTGTGAACCAACATCCGCAGCCAGAGAGTACTTCTTCTTCTCCCCGCGCACCTGGCGTGTTGCGGGCGCTGCCCAGTGGCATTTGGGTGCTGGGGTTCGGTTCCCTGTTCATGGATGTGTCGTCCGAGTTCATTCACAGCTTGCTGCCTGTCTTCATGGCGAGCGTGCTCGGGGCGTCCATGGCCACCATTGGTATCCTTGAAGGCATCGCGGAGGCCACGGCCGCGATCACCAAGGTGTTCTCCGGCGCGCTCAGCGATTACCTGGGCAAGCGCAAGCCCGTGTTGGTCTCCGGCTACGCCATGGCCGCGCTCACGAAGGTCGTGTTTCCGTTGGCCCCTTCGATTGGCTGGGTGTTTGGCGCGCGTTTCATCGACCGCGTGGGCAAAGGCATTCGAGGCGCCCCGCGCGATGCGCTCGTGGCGGACATTACCCCGCCTCACCTTCGCGGCGCGGCGTATGGCCTGCGCCAGGCGCTCGATTCGGTCGGCGCCTTCATCGGCCCAATCCTCGCGATTGCGTTCATGGCGGTGTTCGCAAACGATATCCGCGCCGCCATGTGGGTTGCCGTTTTCCCCGCCTTCATCACCGTGGCGCTGCTCCTTTTCTGCCTGCGCGAACCCAAGCATGCGGAGGCCCACGCTGGGAAGCCCCCGCTGGTTCTGTCGGATGTGATGAGACTGCCGGCGCCCTACTGGTTTGTCGTGATACTCGGCGCGGTCTTCACCCTGGCGCGCTTCAGCGAGGCCTTCCTGGTGCTGCGTGCGCAAAATGTGGGCCTCGCGCTCGGCTACGTGCCACTCGTGATGATCGTTATGAACGTGTGCTATGCGGGTTTTGCCTATCCTGCCGGTATTGCCGCCGATCGTATGAGCCATCGGTCACTGTTGCTTGCTGGACTGGTCCTGCTGATAGCGGCGGCGATCGTGTTGGCAATGGTCGGCACCCCCATCGGGGCGCTAAGTGGTGCCGCTCTTTGGGGACTGCACATGGCGTTCACGCAGGGCCTGTTCGCAAAACTGGTCGCGGATGTCTCCCCATCCACCTTGCGAGGCACCGCCTTCGGCATTTTCAACCTCGTCAGTGGCGTGGCGCTGCTGCTCGCCAGCACCCTTGCGGGAGTCTTGTGGAGCAGGTTCGGGCCGTCCGCGACCTTCCTGGCCGCCGCGGGCTTTGCAGTCCTCGTCGCGTTGGGGCTATTCGCCCGGCCCGTCAAAGGCTGAGGCAAGAATGAGTTCCGGAGGATTCTGGCTTCGCAAAGGTCGCTCTCGCTCTTCCGTCCTGGGCTTCCAGAATTGCGCTATAATGGAGTGATACTTCTTCGCCCAGAAGGAAGGAGGGTGTGGCCATGAAGAGCCTACGCCGCATTCAACGAGAACTCTGGTTTGGCCTTGCGATTCTGGTGGGTGCCGGATTGCTGGCTGGTCTGGGATGTGGAAACGCGCCCCAAGCCGAACAGCCCGCCGACACTCGGGAGGAGGGTAAAGCCATGTCCATGAAACTGACAAGCACGGCCTTTGCGGAAGGCGCGCCCATCCCCAAGCAGCACACCGGTGAAGGCGCGGATGTGTCCCCCCCCTTGGAGTGGACCGGCGCCCCGGCGGCCACCAAGGGCTTCGCCCTGATATGCGACGATCCGGACGCCCCAATGGGCACCTGGGTCCATTGGGTGATCTACAACATTCCCGCTGGCGCGCACGGCCTGCCGGAGCACGTGCCCGCAAATGAGGCCCTACCCGACGGCTCGCGCCAAGGCCAGAACGATTTCCGCGTGACGGGCTATCGCGGCCCCATGCCTCCACACGGCAAGGCCCATCGGTACTACTTCAAGCTGTACGCATTGGACTTCACCATGGAGCTTCCCAAGAAAGCCACTAAGGCCGACCTCGAAAAGGCCATGAAGGGGCACGTCCTGGCGGAAGGTTCCCTCATGGGCACTTACCAGAGGTAGTGTGAAGTTTGGTGCGCGAAGACTCCCGCACGGGAATTGAATTTCATCGAGAGCATCTGCTAACATCGTTTTCGGTGTGCGAACACCAAATCCTACGGGGCTGTAGCTCAGCTGGGAGAGCGCTGCGTTCGCAATGCAGAGGTCGAGGGTTCGATCCCCTTCAGCTCCACCATTGATACTAAAGGGCTTACGGATATTGCATCTGTAGGCCCTTTCTTCTTGTAGTTCCGCCGTGGTCCCGTCGAGGCGATCTTCCAATAACCCTCAAGCGCCACACTTTTGCAGTACGTGAGATTGGGGCGCCGTCCCCCTTCGAAAAGACGGCCATCTTGTGGCTCGAAGGAATATGGTATACTGCCGCCAAGCTGCATTGGTTCCGGAGTCCGTGTTCCCAAGTACCAGGGGAAAGCTCCACCCGTTCGACGATGGCGCTTCAAGATATAGGCAAGGCCGCGCTCGGTTGAAAAAAGGGCGGTCCTGCCTACACAAGGGAGAACCACCATGAGTCGTCCTTCACGCAGTTTCAGCCTGTTTGGGGTCATCATGCTCAGTGCCTCGCTGGTCACTATGTTCGGCTGTCCGAATTCACAGTTGGCATCGCACTCGCTGCTCGGGCGCGTCAAAGCGTTGGAGGAGGGGCTCGAAATGGCGCAAGCGGACCTGCAAATGGCGCTATCGGATTTGGCAGATACCCAGTCGGACTTGGCTGCCACTCAGTCAGACTTGGCTTCTACTCAGTCGGATTTGGCCAACGCCCAGGCTAAACTCGTACATTTCAGCATAGAGCAGAGTTCCGCGGGTGGACTGAACGGACCACATCTCATCATCGAAGGGTGCAACGTCCATGTGCGCAGTGGCAGCGGCGAAACGGACGACAGCTCCGGTTTGACCGGTCTGGGCAACCTGATCATTGGATACAACGAAGAACGTTCTGTGCAAAGTGTTGGACGTTTGGGTTCGCATAACCTTGTGGTTGGGTCGGAACATGAATACGCGAGTTACGGCGGCTTTGTGGCCGGTTATCGCAACACCTTAGCCGGTCCGCTGTCGAGCGTGAGCGGCGGTCGATTCAACGATGCAAACGGAGACTATTCCAGCGTGAGCGGCGGCAACAACAACGAGGCGAGCGGGGAGGATTCCAGCGTAAGCGGCGGCTGGAGCAACTTGGCCGGCGGAGACCGTTCCAGCGTGAGCGCTGGCTACCTGAACGAGGCGAGCGGGTCCTTATCCAGCGTACACGGCGGGCAGGATAACGTGGCCAGCGGCGGCTACAGCAGCGTCAGCGGCGGCCGGGACAACGTGGCCAGCGGCGGCTACAGTAGCGTCAGCGGCGGGTTCGAGGACGAAGCCCCAGATTCTTACAATTGGGCGGCGGGAAGCCTTCTCGAATTGAACTGACCATGGCCTTGCGTTTCCGCGATCAGAAGCGCTATCCGATATATGTTCCCAAGCAGGCAGCGAATCAGGATTACTGCAACGGGGACGGTTAAAGTTTAGACGGGCACGCGAGCCGGTGAATCGTGGAGACTCGCCGGCCCGAGTGCTCGATCGTCTTTCCTACGCGCGATGCAAGAGTAGGGTTGGACCAAAAGGTCATCTTGGAACACCCGAGGGCGAACAGGTCTGCGCGTAGGGTTTGTCACACCTTTTCCGCGGCCAGAAACAGCGACCCGCCAAAGGGCGGCCGCAAGCCCGCCTCCAGCAGTTGAAACTCCGCACTCAAGACCATATTCAATGCCGCGTTGGTCAGCTTTCCCTGATTGAGAGCCGCGAACGGTTCAGGAGCGCGCTTGGAGTAGCGGTTTCGCAGGCAGGCCAGCAGCATGGCCGGAAAGGGAAGCGAAATGAATGACGTGACCATGCGCACCTCAAAACCGGCCGTCTGCACCTTCCTGATAAGTTCGCACCTGCGGTAGCGCCGCACGTGAGTCAGCCATTCGTCCCGGGGACTCCATAGAAAGGGATGCTGTGGCACGGTAAGGAGTAAACCTCCCCCTGTGGTCAGAGCCTTGTACAACTCTTTCAAGACCCGTTCGTCTTCTTCAATGTGTTCGATGACATCAAATGCGCCAACCAGATCCAATTCGTCCTTGAAGGGGATGTTGCGAGCGTCCAACTGCCAGTATGCGGGGCGTTCGAAATACTGACGGGCTTCCGTCAGACGTGCCTTGGAAACGTCCGCACCAAAGAGGTCGATCTCGGGGAAGGCCTCGTGAATGGCCTGCAAAACCACGCCGTTGCCGCAGCCTATTTCGAGAAAAGCCTTCGCTGTTGAAAAATATCGGCGAATGGAACACACGATAATCCTGTTTCGGGCTTCAAACCAGAAGTTCTTCTCTTCCTTGCGCGGTGCCCGGTGAACACGCTCCGCCTTCGAGGTCGTGTCTTGCATATCGACATCGGGGGCTAGTAGGAGGATCCCATCGTCGGTGGGGGGAGCAAAAGAACAGATCGGACACTTCCACTCGGTGCTGTCGAAAGGAGACTGGCAATGGGGGCAGATTTTCATGACGTTTTCCCCAAGAGCCCATTATGCTATTACCGTAAAGGCCCCGGGTCTTTTCTGTCAATCGGCAGTCAGTATATAATCATACCGGGGGTGCGAAGCACTAATATGCTCGGAGATTGATGTCGCTCCCCGAGTTCAGGGTTTTGAGGAATAGTTCCCGGGGGTATCTCCACTCATGCGCCAGGGGGATGTGAACGGGACGGCTGGGTTCTGTGGTTGTCCGTCAATAGGAAATGCTTGCAGATGAAGTGGAAGATGCGGAGCAGTGCCGCGATACCTGCGTTTTGGGCCGCTTTGTTGCTGTTTCCCTCCTGTCCAAACACGACTCCAATGCAGATCGACAGAGATCGCGCGCAGCTCCAAATGGAGACGATGCTGATTGACAAAGCGCGGAACACCGACTTCGCGTCGGAAGTCAAGCGCATCACCTCGCTGAAACAGGTCAAGTCGCTGGTTATCGAGAGGCCCGCCTACGACGGCACGACCGTGATGAAAATCGCGGTGTTGTATCCAGGCACCACCCCAGACGCGCCGATGTGTCCCGTAGCCATCATGCCTGGATTCACGGCGGGCGGGTTCCTCTACCTGGAGTATGCGTGTAGCCTCGCCCAGGCGGGCTACGCGGTCTTCGTGCCTGATGTGCAGGGCGACTACATCCATTTCATCGGGGTGGAGCTGTTCCAGGATCCGCTCATCCGCACCGACATCCCCGCGCTGCGCGCTAATTTCCAGTCGCTGAAACTGGATCTCGAGGAATACACCGGGACCGATGACATCGATGCGAAGGAGGCTTTCGCGCTCTACAAGCAGCTATACGCCGGCATCATCGATGACCAACAACTCGCGGATATCTTCCGGGACAATCTGTTCGCCTATCGCAGCTACAGCCTTGATATAGTTGTCACATCCATGTTCGATGTGGACGCGGATGAAGAAGGTCCGCTCTTTGAGCTGCTTGATACGGACCACATCGGTCTGGAAGGACACTCGTTTGGGCCGGACGAGGTGCTCGAGGCGGTCGCGGAGAAAGATGGCGCACCCCGGTTCTGGTGGAGCGGTCATATCAAGGTTGCGTTGCTCAAAGGTGCCCTTACCGCGCTGCACCGGGCCGAGAACTTTCAGACGATTCAAACGCCGGTCATCTTCATGAACGGCGAATACGATGATGAGTTGGGCGTGTTGCAGCCGACCTGGACGCATTACAACGAAGTCGCGGGGCCGGCGGGATTCATCAAGGTTTACGGTTCCGGGCACATGTTCTTCATCGATCCCCCAATCGGCTTCCTGGGCGAGAAGTTCCTTCCCTTCTGGGGCGACTTCGAGAAGATCAATCTGAGGACGTTCCGCAAGAACCGCGTGGTATTGCGCGACCTCTGCGTGCTGGTCTACGACGCGTACCTCAAGGAGGATCCCGGCGCGTCTCAGGCGCTGAAGGACACCTCCCTCGACTTTGACGGCGAGTGCTACACGCGGAACATGTAGCGGCCCGCGCCAGCATCCTTCCCAGCGTTATGGGCGTTTGTCCCAGTGGTCCAGGTACCGCACCTCGTAGGCGTATTGCGCCTGCTGGCCCTTGTCCAACTGACGAATCTCTGGAAACAACTCCAGATTGACCTGACGCCGCGACGGGTTCCAGTACAGATCCATCGACTCGTAGTTCTGTGGGTCAAAGCGCTGTTCGACGCCGAAGCCCGCTTCATGATTGAAGAAGGCGAAAGCCCCTCCGCTTGCCGCTTCCTTGACGAAGGCACGCTGGGCGTCCGTGGGTATGGCGTCTTTCCAGTCCTCGTTGGCCTGCACCCATTCCGGCGCCTTCACGTAGACCGCGAGAAGATCCGGGTCTTCTGAGAGCGTGGCGGCATCGTACTCTGGGTGCACGTAGGCATCGAAGACCCGTGGGACACCGGCGGTCAGCGTCGTTTCAAAACGGACCGCATCGTCTTTCAGTATGATGCGCCGCTCAATTCTTGTGCCTTCCGGCGTGGTCAACGTGAGTGCCGCTTGGCCATCCGCCACCGAGGTCTCGAATGCAAGCACGCTCTCGGGACTTGGCCCTTCCCCTTGCCGCACCCACTCCTCAAAGCGGAATCGGCGCAAGGAACGCGCAGGCTGAACGATATCGCGTCCCGAAGGTTTGTGGAGCATCTCGACAATCTTGCCATTACTATCGGGAAGCAGTGTCACCCGCCAGGTGGCATTCTCGACGCGTGCCGCTTTCATCCCCGCTTGCAATTCGCGTTGGGCCGCGACGAACTGCTCGATGGGGGTCTGTTCGTCTTCCATCGTGACACCGTGTTTGGCGCACAGTTCCGTGTAGTGCTCGAGTAGATTCGGCTCAAACACGGACGTATCCGGACGGCACACGCCATCGCTGTAAACGAGACGCATGGCGGCGGCACTCAAGGCCGCGCGATAGCCGCACAGGGACGCTTTTTCCACCCGCGCGCGCACCACGTCCGACTGCGCCAGAGCCTGCGCCTGCTGGAAATACTCCATGATCCGGCGTGCACTCTCCACGTCGATGGCCAGCGCGGACTCCGTGGGGAAGCACGTCGGGTGGACGCCCGCCGCGCCCACGAGGTCATGGTAGTACTCGAGGTAGTCGAGGATGGGCTGCGCCGCTTCCGCATAGTGCAGGCGGCAGAACTCCTCAGTCTCCTTCCAACTATCGCGGCCAGGCTTCCACAGGCAACGCGACATTACGTAGTTGCGCAAATCGCTCAGCTCGGAGGACATGGAGTTGCCACCCGCCTGCATGAACACGCCGCGCCCATTGTTCTTCACGAAGTACTCGACACTGGGCCCGATGGCGCGCAGGTTCGGGAAGGGCAGCAGGTAGCCGCGGAAATTGGTGTTGTAATGCCAGACCAGCATGTGATCCGCCTTCTTCTTCCACCCCGCGGTGTCCTCGCAGAAGGCCCGGTTCAACGCGCAGGAACGGTCGTTGATCGCGTGATAGTCGCAGCACTCGATGCTGCACAACTGAATGAGCACGTTGTGGCGCGCGCGCAAGGTCTTCGGCGGTTTGCGCGTGTACTGGTAGGCGTAGCAACTGATGAACACGTCGGGGTGTGTCTTCTCCACGCGCTCCGCCACGGCATTGACCAGCTCCAGATGGGCGCCCGCATGAGATTCCTCGCGCGCGTCGATGGCCGCGCAGTTCGGACAGGTGCAGTAATCCTCGTTGTCCATTTGCGCGATGTTGATGTTCTTCGCATCAGGATGCTTTTCGATCTCCTTGAGCACCGCTTCTGTGACGAGATCGATGACCGCGGGATTGCTGACGCACAATTGCGGCCCGCCGCCCTTCACCTCAAGCTTTCGCTGTCCATCGACCAGTGCGAAGTACTCAGGGTGCTCCTTGCCATACACGTCCGGAGGCACGAGGTAGGCAACGTTGTGACTCACGAGGCGGTAGCCGGTGCGTCCGCCGAGTTTTGGATCATCGCCCACGGTGTTGGTGTGCAGCCGGGCTGCGAACTCAGGATGGGCCATGGTCTCGCCGTAGTAGGACCAGCGGAACGCAAACGGCGGAGTGTAGCGGTGCGTGCCTGTGGGAATCCGAATTGATTTAGCATCGGCGGGATAGTACGTGTGATCGAAGGTGAGATAACGGACGCCGCACAGTTCTTCGAAGAACTCGTGCACCCCGTACAAGGTGCCGCGCGGGCGGCCGCCGTCGATGTACACGGCGTCTTTTGTCACGACGATACGCAGGCCTTCCTCGCCAAGATCCTCGGCACGCATACGCTTGCCGGAACGTGCCACGGCATCGGGTCCGATAAAGACGGCTCCGGCCTCGCCCTGGCGCTCGGCCACGATGGGCAGTTCGGTACCCGTTAAGCCTTTGAACAGGGATTGAAACTCGGTGGCGGCGTACTTTTCCGACTCCGTGGCAGCGGCGTCGCACACGATTTGCCAGGTGCTCATGTCAGCGGGAGTGAGCGTCCCGGCGTGCGCCACGATAGCCCCACTTACGAGCAACACGATCGACAAGGCGATTCTCATGGTTCCCTCCCCCACTCGCTGCGTTCGCCATGCGCCGGATTGAGCGCGACTCCAGGTAGAGTAGACTGCGGTGGAATGGAGTGCAAGCTGGAGGGAGGGGTCCTCGTGCCACGGCCTCTCGGTACGGTCAGGAATTCAAGACAAAGAAAGAGCACAGGCGAGGGCGCCTATGCCACACGCCCTTCTCCTGAATGTGGAATGTTTGACTTTGCTCAGGTATGGGAGCTACCTCGGCGCAACCTGAGAGGAAGCAAGCTTGAGGCAAGGCAAGCGCGTGTGGCATAGCCACGCCTTGCGTGGCTGTGTCTTCCTATTGCTTTTTCATCTGCGAGAATTTGAGCAATCTGCGGACGTGATGATCTTATTCACGCTCCAGCGTGCACGCCCAACGGCTCGGCTTCGAGCCAGTGCTGGTTGGCGGAGGTGATTCGGACGCGGACCATGTCGCCAATCTCAAGATCGCCGCCGCGGACCGTAACCGGGCGGAACCCATCCGTGCGGCCGTTCATTGCGTGGCGCAGACGCGGGTTGGCGCTGTCGATGAGGACGTCCTGCTCGGTGCCGACGTAGTGGGCCGTGCGCTCGTGGGTGATGCGCTCTTGCAGCTCGATCACACGGGCCAATCGCTCTTCTTTCACCTCGCGCGGCACGTCGTCCTCCATCTTCGCGGCCTTCGTGTTGGGTCGCGTCGAATACTTGAAGGGGAAGATCTGGCTGAACCCCACTTCCTCCACCACGCGCAGCGTACCCTCAAAGTCCTCGTCAGTCTCCGTCGGGAAACCTACGATGAGGTCCGTGCTGATTTCGATGCCAGGGTTGATCGCGCGCATGTAGCGTACCTTGTTCAGGTACTCCTCGATCGTGTGTCCGCGATTCATCATCGCGAGGATGCGGTCCGAGCCCGCCTGGAACGGCAGGTGCAACTGGTTGCAGATCGCCGGCCGTTCCGCCATGAGATCGGAGAGGCAGTTGTTCCAGTCGTTGGGATGCGGCGATGTGAAGCGCACACGCAGCAGCCCCTCGACCTGCGACACCCGATCCAATAGCTCGTAGAATCCCACCTCGTGGGCCTTGTACGAATTCACGTTCTGGCCCAACAGCCAGATTTCCTTCGCGCCGCGGCTCACGAGGTCCCGCACTTCGCGCAGGATGTTGTCCACCTCGCGGCTGACCTCACGGCCCCGCGTGAACGGCACGATGCAGAATGTGCAGAAATTATCGCACCCCTTCGTGATGGACACGTAGGCCTTGCACCCCTCCACGTGGCCGCCCTCGACCCACTCCTCGGGCACGAAGTTCTGCACGTGGTTTGCCGTGCGCGGGAGCCACTTCGTCATCAGCACCCGCTCGCCACGCCGCACCGACGCGATCATTTCCGGCAACCGGAAATAGTTGTCCGGACCGAAGACCATGTCGACGGCCTTTTCGCGCTTGAGGATGGTCTCCCCCTCCTGCTGCGCCACGCAGCCCCCCACGCCGATGATGAGGTCCGGGTGCTTCGCCTTCAGCTTCCGCAGGCGGCCCAGGAGGCTGTAGACTTTGTTCTCCGGGTTCTCCCGCACGGAACACGTGTTGAGCAGGATCAGCGACGCCTCATCCGGGTCCGGGGTCATCTCAAACCCCTCCCGGCCAAGGACCTCCATCATCCGGAAACTGTCATGCTCATTCATCTGACAGCCAAAGGTTTGTATGTATGCTTTCTGGGAACTCATGGCTTACTCGGGTTAGGGGCCTAAAAGGCGTAGAAACCTTGCATCGCGCGGCTATACGAAAGCGGGCATAGGATAATAGATGGAAACGCCCCAGCGCAACGTGAGGCTCGACTAATCGTCGCTTCTTCTCGCCAAGAACAGTGCCCGAATGTTCCTGTCGGGAATGCTTGTTACAGTGAGATAGATTTCTAGGCTTTCTAAATGGCCCGCCCAACCCTTTAGAGCGTGCGCGATAACCAAACCCTCAGCCGGATCACGGATGGACTTCAGAATCTCAGCCGCCTGTTGCATGGCGTTATAGCGATTGTGTCTGATCGAGACATCCACAAGTGCTGCAACTATCTCCGCACGAACTGCGTGGTCATGAATCGCCTCATATATGGCAACGCACGTGTCTCCGATAGAATCGACATAGCTAAAGCCCCATGACTGGGAAGCGACATGTTCAGCATAAAGTCGAACAACAAGCCGGGTAGTGGTCTGGTCTGCATTCCACAAGCTCTCAAAAGCCTGCCGCGGAAGCTTGGCACAAACCTCCCGGATAAGGTCTACATCTTCGTATACATGGGAAATGTGTTGCACAAGTTCCGATGCATCCTCCTCAGCTAGCCAGCCGGTGGAGACAACTACAGCCACTAATTCCTCGATCCTGCCCCGGACATCACTCTCATTTCGAGCTTCGAAAAGCGAAGAAAATGCCGAACGAATATCGCCTGCCGTTTGGAAGCGCTCATCTGGGTTATTCTTGGTACACCGCTCTACAATCACTGCAATACCCGGCGGCAACTGGCTTGTGTCTTGAGTGGCGTTCGGGGGATTATTTGTGTGGAGTTCGTAGAGTATTCGGCCAAGGGCGAATACGTCACTACGTTTATCAACAGACTTGAGATTGACATATTGCTCTGGCGCCGCATAACCAAACGTTCCACGAGCGTCACCGGTATGAGTCGCTCGGGTAGTCGTCGCATCGATCGCGCGACCGAGACCAAAGTCCGTAATGACCACGTCATTGTCGTCGTTCAGCAGGATATTCTCGGGTTTGAGGTCCCTGTGGATAACATTCTCTCCGTGTGCGTACTGCATTCCGTCTAGAACCGCGCTGAAGACCACCGCAATCCTTGCTTCATCTGCAACAATATCCGGAAAACAATCCCTTAGCGATTTCGCATACAGCGGCATAACGTACCAGTAAGGCTCCCTGTTTAAGTGTTTGCCAACTACTTTCACGATACGGGGATGATCAAGCTCTGACAGGATTCTAACTTCGCGCTGGAACCGCTTCACTGCCTCAGGCTCCGACTTCAACAGACGCTTCTGGGCGAAGTGCATGCCATCCTCGGTCCGGACGCACTCCCAAACCTCGCCATACCCCCCTGATCCTATTCTCTTATCATTCCTGAAATGTGCCAATGTGCTTGAACTCCAGAGCAATACCCGAATTATGGTTTCAGGTCCCTGTTTCTACAACACGATCAAGACCTACTCTTGGTTGTACGAGCCGTGGCCAAGGACTGCCTCAATCCTGTTTGTCAACCGCTCGCGAAACTCGCCGAGATTGGCCGATTCCCAGTCGATGCAATTGTATTGCCTTATGTCAAAATGTAGCTTGTCTATCTCATCACGGCGACAGGTCCAGAAGACTTCCATCCCAAGCCCTTTTGCGAAACCGGCCTCGAAGTACACTCCGCCTCGATGTCCGGTGAAATCAGCGACCACGAAACGACTTTGTCTGATTTGGGCGATAATCTCGTCATCAATCTTGTCATTATGCTCACGTTGGTCAACTCGATGCGGTTTATAACCTGCATCCAGGATCGCTTGCGAGATTATCTCGTCGTTGAGCTTCCGGAGCGAGTCATCGAACCACATGGCGACAAAACCCTGGACGCTATCGCGCCCAAAGGACTTCAGCTCCTCAAGGTGTGCCCAACCATTCGGGAGTATCTTGTATTGTAGTCCGTGCTCTGAAGAGTGCTTCTCAATTCGAGCACAAGACACCAGATACTGGAGAATCTCCGTTAATTCCTCCTCATTGATGCACCACACCCGGCTCACCCACGAGTTTTCCCTCTGAACGTGCTTGCCAGCATATGGAGTACCGATCTCAATCAATAATAGGGCTTTGTCCGCACGTTCATGGAAGCTAGGCGTCGACAGGTTGAGGAGACGGTCGATGTTACGCGTGTCAATCTGAAAGCCTTGGTTCTCTATGAGCCATCCGGAGAAATTCGCTCGACTTCTTGGGCTGAATTCTGCGTTCTTTATCTTCCCAAGAACGGACGCCGAAACGAAGTACGTTCCACATTGGCGGCATTCAATATGATGGAGCCCAACGCCTGCCCGTGAGGCTTGCATCTTCTGTAGGCACACTGGACAGGCGGTCATTTGTTAAACCCCTCGGTTGCGATGCAACAGATGATTGTTGAACCGCAGTGGATCCCAATGTATCCCCATATGCCTATGATCAATCCTCCAAAGGGAGTGCAACACGATCGCTGTGATGATACCGCCGGCAATGAGCCAGGTACAGGACCATGGCGATGTCCTTTCGTGGGCGTTTGGGCCGGGTGCGGAACTCTGTGAGTATAGTAGCGTATTGACGGAGAATCCGCAATGGGAAAGGGGAAAACCGGAGTTTTCACCACGAAAGGCACGAAACGCAAGAAAGGAAGACAAAGAAAGAGATATTTACCGCGAAGACGCGAAGGAAGTAGGTTTGAGGGTGGATACCCCATTCTCGTCATTCCCGCGCAGGCGAGAATCCATTCGCAGATGGACGACGCGTGAAAGAGTGACGTCAGAGATCACAACAAAGCCTGGACGCGCCGTAGCGCAGGTGTCTCGCCTGGTCCGAAGCACCGGACTTCCTTCCAAGCACTCCGACATCGAGTGACCGTGTTACGCGTACCGCTCCGCATCTTATGTCCCGTAGGGATGACCGAATGTAGCCCAGGACTTCCAGTCCTGGGTTTGGCCGCCCCCCCTCCGACCAGTCCCGGAGGGACGGCAGAGAGCGGATGTCCAGTCACGGACCGGGTGCGCTCCCTCTATCTTCACAGACCGTCTGAAGTGGATACGTGACGCCGCATGATGGGCTCTGCCGTCCCTCCGGGACTGCACGAAGGGGGGCGCTGTGGACCCCGGATTGAAATCCGGGGCTACTTTCTGACGTCCCTACGGGACTTGCAGGGCAGCGCTACAGGTAGCCGGACTTCTGAAACACGCTCTTCGCTTCGCGGTAAAGTGGTCTTGCATTGCGTTCGGCCCGGCGCACATAGGGAAGACCCTCCCCCCTTTCAATTACCGTTTCCGGGATAAAAGAGCCGCCATCCAGTGGGCCATGCTGATTTCAACGTGGAAACTCCATATTGGCCAGAGTCCTTAGTCTACTGATGAACACCCGCGTCCGCGAGGGAACTCATCCGGTCAATCCTGTTATCCCGTCCAAGAAACTGTACTGTATTCCGTGTTTCTTGGCGCCTCCGCGCCTTGGCGAGAGGCGCTCCTCCTTCTTCCCCTCTTTCCCCGTGTCCCCGTGGTCAAATCAAAGAGGTAAGAGTTGGATGTGCAACGCTCTGGTCTATATCTATAAGGAGAACACCGCCCATGACAAAGAACTCCGCGCTCGCCTCCACCCCCGCACCCCCCCTTGTTTCGTCAAAAAAGTTCTACCACCCCCCCGGCCCGCAGGGCTCCCGGTTTTCGCCTCACTTCCGTGCAACCACTTACCCAGTCCACGGTTACAAGAAAAATGACAGAGAATTCACAATCCGCAATCGCCTCTGCGCCTTGGCGAGAGATCCTTGATCCTTGGCTTCCCTTCGTGGGGTTTTCCGCTTTCGCGATCTTCGCGGCTTCGCGGTTGATACTCTCGATCTTCATCCTCTGGATGCCGCCTTGTTGCGCCGAGCAGCTCTTGGGCGGTCCTTGTAGTCCCCTGTTTGGAGCCCTATAATTACTGTCATTGAGGCAGTGTACGCACCCTCGGGCGGGGTGGAAAGGTCCGTTGGATGTTTCAGGAAGAGCGTGTCGACTTCAAGTTCGAGTGGGAGCACTTGGGTAATCTCGCTCTGGGCCGTCCTAATCTCGGACCCACGACCCATATTGCTTTGTACCGCTTGATGCAGTTTACCTTGCGGGACGCGTTGATACGGCATGGCGGCGTTGAATTGGCGAACCGCGTCTTCTTTGATGCCGGGCGCAATGCCGGGGCGGCCATTTACAAGCACCTTCTGAACGCCCCGAAAGATATGGGTGAACTCGTCCGCTCGCTTCAACGGTCATTTGAGGAATTGGGGGGAGGCATCATTCGTGTCGAGGAAGCCGATCTGGAGAAGAACCACTTTGTCTTGACGGTGGCCGAAGATCTTGATTGCTCCGGACTACCGTTAATGGACGAGGCTATCTGCACGTATGATGAGGGTTTTATCGCCGGAATTCTGGAGGCACACCTCGGCATCCCGTTCCGCGTGCGCGAGGTGGATTGTTGGTGCACGGGTGATCGGGTGTGCCGGTTCGAGGCGGTTCCACGCGACCCCACGGCCACCTGATTGACAAAGGCGGACGTGCCATGCTCGACCCATCTGACGCAGCCAGAGTCGATCAGGTTACCGAGGCGATCGCCCGACTACTCAAGGGGCAGCCGTCGCCGCTCCAGGTCGACGCGGATGCTCCTCAGGACGAAATCCGCCAGCTCGCCGTATATATGAACCAACTGTTCATTGAATTCGACCACTTGAATGCCGCCATCACGGCGCTGTCGCAAGGGTCACTTACCTTTGATAGTCCGGGACGTCTTCCCGCAGCAAACGCGGTCAAAAATCTGCAGGCGGCGCTGAGGCATCTGGTGTGGCAGACGCGTCAGGTTGCCGAGGGCGATTTCACGCAGCGCGTCTCGTTCCTAGGCGATTTCGCGACGAGTTTCAACAGCATGGTGGAGCAGCTCACGGCCAACCGCGAAGCGCTGCTCGAACAGAATCGGTTACTGGAGGTGACGGCCATCACGGACGCGCTGACCGGTCTCACCAATCGGCGCGGGGCCCGCGAACGCATGATTCTGGAACTACACCGCGCCGTGCGTGCAGGCTTCGCACCCTGCGTGATGATGATGGATATCGATCACTTCAAACGGGTGAATGATACGTGGGGGCATGAGGCCGGAGACGTTGTCCTCAAAGCGCTCGCGGGGGTACTAAAGAAGAACACGCGTTTCGAGGATGTCTGCGCGCGTTGGGGCGGGGAGGAGTTTCTGATCATGGCGCCAGAGAAAGGACTGGAGTTTGGCCTGGCCCTGGCGGAGCGCCTGCGCGCGCGCGTGGAGGAAAACGTTGTGGAGTACAATTCGCAGCGGATACCCGTAACGATAAGCATCGGTATCACCACCTACTGGGACGCCGAGGACTTGGATGCAACCGTCAGGCGCGCCGACGGGCACCTGTACCGCGCCAAGAACGCCGGCCGGAATCGTGTCTGCGGGGATCTCGGGTGAGAGTACGCAGGTGAGGATTGGCTGTATCGCAATGACGAACAAGCGGAAATAGCTTGTAGTTTCTGCACAGCTCTCTCGTTGCGGCTTGGCGGCTTCGTGGTGGGTGGGCCCGAAGAACACCCCCTCGACACTTCCGTCTGCCCCCTTCGACGGGGGACGCAAGAGGCCCTTCGGGCCTGCGCTTGTGGGTCCCCGTGCTCGCCGTGTTCCCCGTGGTTGGTACTCTCATCGCCGTCTTTGGGCTGTGACGTTTGGTAGGATGTGTGGTATATAGGGGCAGTGACAAAGGCACAGGAGGCTATCTCATGAAGCACGTGAAACAGTTGTCGAAGCTGCAGCCGGCGAAACCAGCCATGGCGGCCGTGGTAGGCGAGAAGGCCACCAAGGAGGAGAAGAAGGCCGGTTAAGGAAGCGCAAGCAGCTTCAAATGATGTAACGGGGTGGCGGCAGTATGCTCGCCACCCCGTGTTGATTGTGCGCAGTATTCAGCGGTTGGAATGGCGCGCTTTCGTGCGAGGTGAATCTGAAGAACCTCCTCCGGGCCGAAATCGCTTTCTGTGTTCAACGGCAAATCTTGTGGCCTGCGCACGGGGTCCTCGTGCTCCTCGTGGTTGGTATTGGCGGGTATCAAGGGCCTGTGACGTTTGGCGGGATGTGTGGTATATAGGGGTGGTGACAAAGGTACAGGAGGCTATCTCATGAAGCATGTCAAACAGTTGTCGAAGTTGCGTCCGGCCGCGCCCGCGGTGGCGGCCATCGTCGCCGAAAAGGCGTCCAAGGAGGAGAAGAAGGCCGCCAAGGAAGATTAAGGCGGTATGCGGCTTCAGTAAGTGCAAGGGGCGGCAGCGGGTGCGCTGCCGCCCCCTCTCCGTATCGTTCCGGCATCTCCTGCCGGAGAAGGGTGAATGGAGGATACCGAAATGGGAGCACAGCCACGCCCCAGCGTGGCTATGCCACACGCGCTTGCCATGCGTTGAGGAGTTTTTCCTTTCTTTCGGGCCTTTGGTCAACTCACGGGCTTCGCGAGATTCCGACAAACATCTGATCGGAGATAGACGTGTGGCACAGTCGCCCTCGGCTGTGCTCCCATAGGGAAGGGAAGAAACAGAATTGGAGCGCCGAAGGCATACAGGATTGTGCCGCCGCGCTCGGAAAGCGAGGCGGTATTGACGAGCCGCCCTCGTCTGGTTAGAACGACACTCGCCCACCCACGAACGCGCCGTTCATGACGACCTGGTAGTCGTCGTCATCGTCTTCGTACTCGATGTTCCAGTAGCGGTAGCCGCCTTCGAGGTCAAGCCACTTGGTGAGGCGGTAGCTCAGGGACGCTTCCGCGTTGAAGAAGTTGCCGTAGTCGCCGGCGTACATGCCGTAGGCTTGCGCGGCGATGGTGAGGCGGTCGATCGGCCGGAATTTCAGGCCGAGCCCAACGATGGGCAGCCCCGCCGTGATGTCTTCCTGGTCGTGGTAATAGAGGTCCACGTTGAGGAAATCGAGTTCATCGGGAAGCAGCCGTCCGAGATCGCGGCGCAGTTCGCGCGCCCAATCCGGGAAGGCCTTGCGCCACGCGCCCGTGGGCAGGTAGGCCTCGTATTCGCCGGAGATGTCGAACCCCTGCACGCCGAGGATCGTCTCGACGTTAAACCGCGCGTCCTGCTCGAAGAAGGAGCGCCGCCAGTCGAGCCGCAGAAAGTGCATTTCCGAATCGACCTCGAGATGCGCGAACAGCGGGATAAACGAGTCGTCCACCACCACGCCCTGGGCCACGATCTCGTCGCCTTCGAAGGCCATGTGGTTGTACCCCAGCTCAAACGCGTGGCGCGGCAGGGGCTGGAAGCGAAGAATGACCTCCGGACTGTAGTCGTCATCGATGGCGAGTTCATCGTCCAAGTCGAGCTTGTCGCCCTTGAAGTCCTTGACCAGGGAGGTCTCGGCGCTGAAGTCCGCGCGCCAGGCGCGCAGGGTCAAGGTGAGGCGGTCAAACTCAACGGATTCTTCCTGGGCGAGGGCGGCCCCGCAAAGGGAGGCCATGGCAATGGCGGTGAAGAGGTATTTCATGGTCAGAAGTCCTTTCCACGAGGTTTCCTAACTATCCTTCCCTGGATCGCGCGGACCCGTACAAAAGCCGACGACTTCTGGAGTTCATTATGAACCCTTGGACGCATTCTGTAAAGAGTAAACTGCCCGATCCCCGCCGACGCGGGCCTCGGCAAATGGCTTGCCCGAACCAGATCGACATCGCCGGGGACTCCTGCTATAGTTGTGTCATGCCGCTGACGGATGAACAACGGGATTGGCTGGCGTTGACGCTGGTGCCGGGCGTGGGCACGGCGTTGTTCATTCGTTTGCTGGCGCGGTTTCACAGTCCGTCGAATGTGTTGCGGGCGAGCCGATCCGCGTTGGAAGACGTGGTCGGTCCGAAGCTGGCTCAGCGGATCACGCAATATGCCGATGTGGCGGATGTGGATGCCCAGCAGCGCGCAATGGCCGAGTACGGGGTCACGTTGATCACGATGGAAGACCCCTCCTATCCCCTGCGCCTCGCGGAAATTTACGACCCTCCCCTGCTACTCTTTGTACGCGGCGCGCTCACCGAGCAGGATGAGCATTGCGTGGCGGTTGTTGGGACGCGCCGTGCCTCCCCGTACGGCATGCGCATGGCGGAGAAGTTCGGGCGCGAGTTGGCAGCGCGCGGCGTCACCGTGGTGAGCGGGCTGGCCACGGGCATCGACACGGCGGCGCACCGGGGTGCGTTGTCCGCGGGTGGCCGCACCATCGCGGTCCTGGGCAACGGCGTGGACGTGGTCTACCCGCAGCAGAACGCCGATCTGATGGATCAAATCACGCGGCAGGGCGCGGTCATCTCGCAGTTCCCCATGGGCACGAAGCCGTCGCCCGGGCAGTTCCCTTACCGTAACCGGATCATCAGCGGGATGAGCCAAGGCACCCTGATCGTGGAAGCACCCTTGAGCAGCGGCGCGTTGATCACGGCGCGGCAGGCCGCCGAGCAGGGGCGCGAGGTCTTCGCGGTGCCGGGTCAGGTGGGCATTACCAACAGCCAAGGCCCGCATGCGCTCATCCGCGAAGGGGCCAAGCTGGTCGAGACGGTCGAGGATATTCTCGTGGAACTGGAACTACCCGCGGAGATGGCCGCAAGCATCGCCGCGCCGATCCAAAGCGAGGCCCCAGAGACGCCCGTGCGGCGTCCCGTACCGGCGAACACGGTGCCCTTGCGCCGGGAACCCGCGGCGCCAAGTCCCAGTCCTCCCTCACCTCCACCACGCGTGGCTGCACCGGAAAGCGTCTCGCCCGCGGAGAAGGCGGTGCTGTCCGCGCTGACCGCGGAAGGGTCTTACATTGACCAGATAGCCCAGGTGTGCCGCCTGTCTATCTCGGAGGCCTTGAGCGCGCTGACGCTGCTCGAACTCAAGGGACTCGTGCGCCAATTCAGCGGGAAGCGCTTCGCCCCGCGATGAGTTGGCAGTCCGAGCTTCGGGAGCGCATCGCCGCGGGGGAACCCCTCCCCTTCCCTCTTGCCGCGTTGTTGAGCGCCGGCGTTCCCCTGCAACGAATGGGTATGTGGTGGCGCCTGCGCGGCCCACGCGAGCGCGTGGATGCGCACGTCATCAGCTTTGGCAACATCACCGCGGGCGGCACAGGCAAGACACCTGCCGTGATCGAGCGCGTGGAACGCGAGCTGGCGGCGGGGCGGATCGTCGCGGTGTTGACGCGGGGCTATGGTTCGCGCACGCCAGCAACCTCGCCGCTCGTACTGCGTGGCGATGAAGCGGCCGACCGGTGGGATCTCGTCGGCGATGAACCCGCGCTGATCGCGCGGAGGTGCCCTGGCGTGGTGATTGCACGGTCTTCGGATCGCGTGGCGGCTGCCCGGCTGGCGATCGAGCGATTCGCGTGCGACACGCTGATTCTCGATGACGGCTACCAGTACGTGCGCCTTGAGCGCGACGAGAATGTCGCCGTTATCAACGCGGGCAACGCGTTTGGGAGCGGGTATCTTTTGCCTCGAGGCATTCTACGGGAACCTGTGTCTGCGCTGGCGCGCGCCACGCATGTGATCCTCACGCACTGCGACCAGGCGAAGGACTTGGAAGCTACGCTTGAGGTGCTGCGGAAGCACTGCCCCAACGCGCCGGTGCGGAAGACACGTCATACGCCTGAACGCTTGTGGCGCGTGACAGATGGGGCCGCAGTCCCTCTAGAGCACCTGCGCGGGGAAACGGTCACGGCCGTATGCGCCGTTGGCAATCCCACGGGGTTTCGGGCGACCTTGGAGAGTCTCGGCGCGACAGTGGCGGAACTGCGCGCGTTTCGCGATCATGCGGAGATTCCGCCGGAAGCCTTTCGCGCCGCAGGGCTGGTGATCACGACGGAAAAGGATGCCGTTCGCCTCGCAACCGCGGAAGCGAACGTGCTGGCGCTGCGCATCGCGTTGCGAGACGTGGACGCGTAGAAGGCGAGATGCCGAAGCAATCTTAGGAGGGCGGGTTTTCCAACCCGCCCTGCCAATCGCTCATCCACTCTTATGAAACAGCGCCGATGACGTTTCTTCTCTTGGTTGCGAGCTTGCTCGTTTACCCGCTCCAAAGGGGAACCATTAGGAGCGCTGGCATCCCTGCCGGATCTTAAGATCAAGACACAGGCGAGGGCGTCTGTGCCACACGCGCTTGCCCATGCCCTGGTTGGTTCTTCGTTTCAGCCGGACCTTGGTTAACAGTAGGACATGAAGAGTTTCCGACCAACAAGGAATTGGAAATAGACGTGTGGCACAGGCGCCCTCGCCTGTGTCTTAATTACCAGGCCTTGAACCATCTTTCCCCTAGTCAAGTTCCTCGGGCAGATCGGACCGATCGGTCGGATCCGTCCGATGGGCAAGCCCATGCGGCAGGGGAAATAGAGACCCACAACGAAGAGCGGCGGCCCTCGCCTGGAGAGCCGCCGCACGAAGTTGGCAAACTGTCTTGACCCTTACGGATTCGGAACCAACCACACCTCCGCCACTTGTGGACCGCGTCCTTCAATCTTCTTCCAGCGGAGGTCGAGCACACCGTCCTTCGTGGCTTCGGCGGGGATCGGGAACTCGACGACCTCGGGCGGGTCGCTGGCCTTGACCGGGCCGTGGACTTCGTATTGCTCGTCGGCCGTCAACGTCATCGTGGACCTGAAGCGCCCGTGGTATACGGCGCGCAGGGTGTAGGTTTTCGCAGGATCGAGCCCGTCAAAGTGCATGAGCAGGTCCGCCCGGAAAAGCGTCTGGGCCTGGTCCATCCACGACAGCCGGGGCGTGGGCTTCTTCTCCGCCGCAGCCGCCTCGGTGGGTTCCAGTTGGCCGGGGTCCTGCGCGACGCCGATCGCGCGCATGAACTCATCCTGTGGCGAGAAAACAAAACCGGGGTCCTCTTCCCAGGTCTTCTGGTAGACGAGATTCGGCTCCTTCTGTGCGTTGCCCAGGTCATTGTAGATCGCGCCAGGGACTGGTTGCTCCCAGTTCACGATCGCAGCCAGCTTCGCCTTCTGGTCCGCCTCGCCGGGCGTGGCGAGGACTGCCTTGAACTGCTCTTCAAGCCACTGGGCATCGTTGAGGGCATTATCGAGCCCTTCAAGCACCGCACCGCGTTCGGCGCCACTCGCACCATACTTCTTCACGTGAAGCTGCATGCCAATGCTGTCGAAGAGCTGGCCGCCAAGCTCCTCAATGCGTGCGCGCAGCTCGGGTGCAGCGGGCTTGTCCTTGTACAGGGCCAGCGCTTTGCGCGCCGCTTCAATCGCAGGAGCAACGCCCACCTCGCTCGCGCGGGCGAGTTCGGCGTAAGCTTTCGCCTCCGCATCGGCGTCCTGGGTCAGGCGCGCCTTGATATAGGCGTCGTAGTATGCGCGCAGCAGGCCCTGCTGGAAACGCCAATTGCCGAGCAGCGCTTTGTCCGCACGCTTCTCAATGGCCTGCCAATGAGCAAGAGTCTGATCGACTGTCGCGTTATCCTTCAGCGGTCCTTTCCAATTCGTCTCTAACGCGAGCAGTCCCGCCGCCACATCATCGGCATAGTCCGGACCCATGAAGTAGCGCCCGTATTCGCGCAGGGTATCCTCGATCTTCGCGTTGGGATCCCAGCCACACGCGGTCCAGATGATCTTGTTCACATCGTCGTTCGTACCGTCGGAATAGCTGACGAAACCCTCGCTGTAGGGCAGTTCCAGGCTGTGCATGTGCGCCTGGGCGATGGGCCGCGGATTGACGGGCTCGCGCCCCAGGGTAAACGCAAAGGCCCGGTCCCAATGCGGGACGGGATACTGACAGCGCAGAGTATGGGTAATGTCGGGGTAGCTGCGCACGCGGTACTGCATGGGTGTGCGCTCGCGGATTTCGGAAAGCGTTGTCTTCGCCCAGGGGCCAAAGATGACGCCCGTCAGCCACTTCGGCTTCTCCGTGGCGAGGAAGTTGAAGAAGTAGTCGCTGTCTTCGTCTTCGAAGCCCTGGGTCGAGAGCCACAGTTCCGCGCCGGGGTGAACCTGCTCAAGGTTGGCGGCCAGTTTCTCGAGGAACGGCATGAGGTCGACCGGCTTCGTATCGCCGGGGTCGCCGCCCGGCACGAACACGGCATCCAGCTCAGGCAACTGTTGGAACACCTTGCGGCTCGTCTCCAACTCTCTCTTCGCGGCCTCTGCGTCCGCCATGTCGCCATTCAGGGCATGCCACGTCCACACGTCCATTCCGTACGACTTGATGATCTTGCAGAGCTGCGCGTTCATCTCCGTCGGGGACATCTTCATCAGCGGGTCGCTCTCATTGCCTGCCGTATCGGGAATCAACTCGATCGCGTTCGCGCCGAAGACGATGAGGTCGCGGATGTACTGGTCGAATTGCCGGACCGTCCAGGCATCCCAGGTATTGTTGGCCTTGCGATATCCCAACTGGTGGCCGCGAATCCTGTCGCGCGGGGCGCTGGCCACACGGGTTGCGGCGTCGAGGGTGACGGAGCCGGACCGCATTTCCATTGCGCGCAACAGGCGTCCCACTCCGAAGACGACCCCGCGCGGATCATGGCCTACGATGTAGACGCGTGGGCCGCCGCCGGACGCGCTGGTCCAGAGCGCGTATCCTTCCTCCTCGGAAGGCGCGGCCACTCCCGCAGGTAAGGACGGCGACGCGCCAGGCCACCGGTCCAGAACACCCATGATGATGGAGGGTTGTCCTTCTCGGGCTGTCGTCGCGGTGGCGAGCCGGGATCCCGAGCGGGCCTGGATCTCCTCCACCAGCATCGTGGCAGCCTTCGCGATGACCGGATCCCCGGCGTCGCGCACCACCACCGCGCTGGAGAGGTCTGATGCGCCTTGCGCGCAGAGGACTGGCACCAACACGAGAACGACGAGTGCTGCTCGCCAGAATGAATATGCTCGCACGAAGTGAATACTACCAAGCATGCAACAAACTCCTCTTCCAACCAAGACAGCCTGGCCGAAGCATCTGTCACTCTTTGGTGGCCGTACAAGCGCCACCCATACGGTCATCATCCAAGAGAGGTAGCACTCCAGCCCGCAGGTTTGCCCTGGTCCGTCTTCATGCGTCCAGGTGTGCTGCGGATGTGGCCACATGGAGGGACACAATCTGATGTGAGCGTAAATCCCCCCTTGTGGCTGTGCCAATTTCAACCAGGACTACGGTTGGATGGGCGGACAAGAGCATGCGCTCTACCCAACACGTTAGAATCCCGGCTGCCGGAAAAGGGGGAAGCGCGAAATTCAACGTCATTCCACGCCTGCGGGCAAGAACACTCCAAGCCGCCTGAGAGCTTCTCGCTTCCGAGCGGCCCCAGCACCTCTCGCCCGCCTAAAAGCGACTATTGTCCCTCGAGCAGCTTCACGATGTCTGACTTCTTCCCCAGCTTTGCAATGTCAAGAGGGGTTTGGCCAAAATCGTTGGTGGCGGTAGGATCGGCGCCACGTTCCAGAAGCATCTTCACGACATCAGCGTTTCCGTAACCTGCAGCGGAATGTAGCGGGGTGTTGTTCGAGGATCCCGGCAAGTTAACGAAGTCGGGAGTCTGATCGAGCAACAGCCCAAGGGCCTCCGTATCGCCATTCTTGATATGTTCGAACACAAGCTGATCCGCGGGGAGGGACTCGAGGGGAAATTCCTGCACCTCCGGCTCACCCGAGCAACCCAATAACGCGATCAGCAAAACGCACCCCAACGGTGGAAGTAGATAGCGTAGACCTAGCATTTGTGGCTCCTATATTCCGTTACATTCGACGATCAATCGTCAGCGCGGGCAACGGTGGCCCGCAAAAGCCTGGCTGCTCAAGACTTGCGCGGAGTGCCGGGGGGCTTGTGCCAACCCGGCACTCCGCAGATATGGTTTGAGTTATCCGATTACGCGTAACGCGTTACGGCATCAGGGGAAATCGGGCTTCGGCCAGCTCGCATCGGGCTTCAAGAACGAGTGCTCGTTCACGACCCACTGGTGGGAGCCAGTCGTACGGAACTTCCCAAACTCGACGTGGCCATCCATGTACAGGATGTTGACGCCGCCGGGCAGATGGTTGAAGCGCGGCGGGCTGTCCAAACCACCGCCGCCACCTTCAAACGCGCGGTTCTCGTCCCAGCTTACGATCGTGTCCGACTGGGCGGTCGCGGAACCAGCCGGGTTATTGATGTCGGTGATGGCGAAACGTTCGATACCCTCGCGAAGTCGGGCGATTGTCACCGAGCCGCCGGAAGGAAGCGTGTAAGTCATCGAGTCGTTTCGATTATCCCACCGCATGTGCGTTTCCGTCGGAGCACTTGGATAACCGCTCGTGCGATTCTGCATGTAGTTGCCGATGGCCGCGTGATCCGCAAGGCCACTGGCTCCCGGCTTCCCCATCTGGCTGGACGGGATGAAGAAACCAGTGTAGTAGTACGCACGCATATCGGTATACCCCTGCTTGGCGATATCCGTGTGCGGATACGGCGTGCACGCATTCGGTGTAACGTCGCAGTTGACGCCATCGCGCGCCGCGTTGCCGTTAAGCCCGTGAGACGGATCTTTCCCA
Organism: Candidatus Hydrogenedentota bacterium; assembly: GCA_020849535.1. GTDB lineage: Bacteria > Hydrogenedentota > Hydrogenedentia > Hydrogenedentales > SLHB01 > JAHDWY01. The sequence goes on along the minus strand of JADLGB010000093.1, from coordinate 1,422 downwards.
AAGCACGGATTCTCCGTGTCTCGCAGGGTGTTGGCTTCGGTCGTCACGACCGCGGAGCACGCGGCCATGATGTTACGAGCCGCCGTGAAATCCGTTTGGGCGTACAGGGCGGTTCTTCCGGCTGACGGACACTGACCGACCGTCACGTCCGTGAGATATTCCGGATAGATCTGCCACCAACCCATATACGGCACCAACCGCGCACCGCCCGCGACATAGGCGGAGCTGTTGAACGGGTTGATACTGGGCAGCGGCCACAAGCCTCCCTTGCTTTCGCTCGAGAACATCTTGTAGACCAGACCGAGTTGTTTCAGGTTGTTCTGGCAGGAGGCGCGACGCGCTGCTTCGCGGGCCCGGGCCAATGCGGGCAGCAGAATCGCGGCCAAGATACCGATGATTGCAATGACGACCAGGAGTTCAATAAGGGTGAACCCCCGCTTTCCTGACTTCTTGAACATTGTCTTCTCCCTCTCTCTTTCTCGTCTCCCTCGAATCTTGGAGAAGTGACAGGGAAACAGATGCAGAATCGACTTCCACACCCTCCCCTCTCACCCAAATCCTCGGGGAAGACAGCCGCCTCCAATCAGGTGCGGCCTTTAGTTAAGAGATTATGTTCTTAGTATAATACCACACAAGAAAACACAAATAACGCTACTACTTGTCAGTTGTGATTGCCGGTGTTCTTCCCCCCTTTCGATGGCAGTGTGGCTTCCGAGTAGGCACCCCCGTACCTAAACCTATTATGCACGTTTTTACTTGCGTTCGCAAGTTCTTTTTTCGGCGCAAGTGCCATCTGACCCGCAAGCCCCTTGGCTCCAAATAGCTTACACAGCATGTCCTCGATAGGATTACATTGATACTACACTGAACGGTTCTGCTGAAAATCCTCCTTTCCTTGTTTCGGTTGTGTTTTGTTCGGCACTTTCCGTGCCGATTCTCAGTATGCACCCAAGTCCCCGTTTTCGCAAGGCTTTTTTTCGCAGTCTCGCCGGTTTATGAGACCCCATATGTCCGAGCACGGATCCGGGAGGCGGTTCAGATTAAGTACATTAGATTGAAATACTTACAACGCGGTGGCCAAAGGTGGATTTCAAGTAGTAACAACCACCAAACCCCAAACCGCACCCTGGCTCGACATCTGAGGTGGACGGGTCCAAGCGTGACCCGAACTGCTGCGTCGTCAGCGGATTTTCACGCTACCGGTAGCGGCGACGCCCATTCGGATGTATGTGGAGGGAGAAAGTCGTCTCGCCACGACGCGTAGGCGCAAGGGAACACGGAATAAAATGCAATTTCTTGGACACCCATTAGGTGGTTTCTTGTCAAGAGGCAAAACTCTCTCATTCGCAATCTTTCAGCGTTTTTTGTGCTGCTCAGTGCAGGTCATTGCCGGGCGCGAACGCCGGGCGTTGCCGCAGAGCG
>JADLGB010000092.1 GCA_020849535.1 Candidatus Hydrogenedentota bacterium | reverse complement strand
TCGGAGGGTCGTCGGTGATCAGTCTCGTGGCCTCGCGTCAGCGCTCGGCGAAAGGCATTCCCATCATCTTGAGCAGCTCCCGCGCGTCGTCATCCGACTCGGAGGAGGTCACGATCGTGATGTCCATGCCCTGATGCCGCTTGATCTTGTCGAGATCGATCTCCGGGAAAATGGTCTGATCGCTGATGCCCAGGGTGTAGTTGCCGCGGCCGTCGAAGTGACGCGGGTTGAGCCCGCGAAAGTCACGGATGCGTGGCAGGGCGGTGGCCACCAGCCGGTCGAAGAACTCATACATCCGGTCACGACGCAGGGTGACGCGGCAGCCGACGGGCTGGCCCTGTCGGAGTTTGAAGTTCGCCACGCTCTTCTTCGCGCGATTGATCACCGGCTTCTGGCCGGTGATGGCCGTCAGATCCTTCGCCGCATCGTCCACGGCCACCTTCTCCAGCGAGGAGGAGACACCCATGTTGATGACGATCTTCTCGATCGAAGGCACCTGGTGCGGATTCTTGAACCGGCCGTTGCCGACGAGTGCGGGACGCACTTCGGACACGTACTTCGTATAAAGTCGGGACTTCATGGGTGGACTCAGGCCTTCGTCGCTGCGGCACGGCGAGCGGGTCGCTCGTCAAACCGCGAGGCGAGCATCACGTTGGAGACATGCAACGATCCTTCGCGCTCGACGATCGCGCCCTGGGGATGCTGCTGGGATTTGCGCACATGTCGCTTCACCATGCGCACGCCCTCGATGACCACCCGGTCGTTACCGTGGGTCAGTGCGAGAACCTTCCCGCGCTTGCCGCGCTGGGAACCGGTGATGACGACCACTTCGTCACCCTTCTTGACGTGGGATTTAGCTGCCATGACTCAGACGACCTCCGGCGCCAGGGAAATGATCTTCATGAACTTCTTGTCGCGCAGTTCGCGAGCCACGGGACCGAAGATACGGGTCCCGCGCGGATTGTTCTCCTTGTCGATGATCACCACCGCGTTCGAATCGAATCGCAGATAGGAGCCATCGGCACGACGAATCGCCTTACGGGACCTGACGATCACCGCGTTGACGACCTCGCCTTTCTTGACCGTGCCATCCGGAGACGCCTCCTTGATGTGGGCCTTCACCACGTCACCGACTCGCGCATACCGTTGGTTGCGCCCGAGGACGCCGATGCACGCAGCCCGACGGGCTCCCGTGTTGTCGGCGACATCAAAAATGGACCTGACCTGAAACATGATTGTCCTCCGTTAGCCGGCTGTGACTGACGCCTGTTGTGCCGCCTTTTGGACCACCCCGACCAGCGACCATCGCTTGAGGCGGGAAAGCGGGCGGGATTCCCGGATGCGCACCACGTCGCCGAGGGAGGCCTCCTCCTTCTCGTCGTGAGCGTAGTGCTTGCTGTACCGGGTGATGATCTTCTTGAAACGCGGATGCGCGACGCGGCGCTCCACGCGGACGACGATGGTCTTCGACATCTTGTCGGAGATCACTTCGCCGACGCGCTCCTTCTGGAGCTGCCTGGGTTCTTTGGTATCCGTCATGGGGCGGCGGGAGTGGCGGGTTTGTTGCGGCGTTCCGAAATGGCCGTCTCCACGCGCGCAATATCCTTGCGCAACGTGCGGACACGCGCGGTTTTCTCCAGCTGCGCACTGGCCTTTTGGAGGCGCAGATTGAACAACTCGCGACGCATCTCGTTCGAGCGCGCGGCGAGCTCCTGGAGGGTGAGATCTTTCAACTCGGCGAACTTCATGGTCGTACCGGGTCAGGCAAGGTGATGACGTGAGACGAATCGCGTGCGAATCGGCAGTTTCGTGGCCGCCAACCGCATCGCCTCCCGGGCCAACGCCTCGGGAATTCCATCCACTTCGAAAAGAATCGTCGCCGGTTTGATCACCGCGACCCAGGACTCGACGCCACCCTTACCGGTTCCCATTCGAACTTCGAGCGGTTTCTTGGTGTACGACTTGTCCGGAAAAATGCGGATCCACATCTTGCCGCGACGCTTCATGTGGCGCGTGATCGCCACGCGAGCAGCTTCAATCTGCTTGGTGTCCAGCCAGCACCGCTCCAAGGACTGGAGCCCGTACTCGCCAAAGGCCACCGAGTTGCAGCGGGTCGCCATCCCCGTGCGACTTCCCCGGTGCATCTTCCGATACTTCACCCGTGCGGGCATCAACGCCATAAGCCTGTAATCTCCTGTTGCTCGGGTTCAGTGGTTCAGCTCTTCACCACGGCCGGACCCACGGAAACCGCGGAGGCCGCGGCATTCGACGGGGGCACCGGACCGCCCGGACGCTGTTTCTCGGGCTTCCGCTCACCGCGGCAAACCCAGCACTTCACACCCAGCTTGCCGTAGACCGTGCTGGCCTCGGCGAAACCGTATTCAATCTTCGCACGCAGCGTGTGCAGCGGCACCCGGCCCTGATGATAGGTCTCCACCCGGGCGAGTTCAGAACCTCCCAGACGGCCGGCGCACCGGATCTTGATGCCCTCGGCACCCATATCCATGGCCAACTGGATGGCCTTCTTCATGGCGCGGCGGAACGAAATGCGCCGCTCCAGCTGGAGGGCCACATTCTCGGCAACAAGCTGCGCATCGGTCTCAGGCTGCTTCACCTCCTGGATCTCGATGTACACATCCTTGCCGGTCATCTTGCCCAAATCCTCTTTGATCTTCTCGATCTCGGCGCCCTTGCGTCCGATGACCACGCCCGGTCGCGCGGTGAAGATAGTGATGCGGCAGCGGTTTGCCGCACGCTCGATCGAGATGCGGGGAACGGAGGCCGTCTCGAGCCGCTTCTTCAACAGGCGACGGATGCTCGCATCCTCCACCAGAAGCTTCCCGAACTCCTTCTTCCCCGAGAACCACTTCGACGCCCAGTCATGCGTGACTGGGATACGGAGGCCGATTGGATTGGTCTTCTGACCCATACGCAGCTTATTCGTCGCTCAAGATGATAGTCACATTGCAGCTCCGCTTCCGGATCGGACCCGCCGAGCCGCGCGCTTTCGGCACGAAACGCTTGAGCGTACGGCCGGTCCCGGCGAGGGCTGCCTTCACGCGAAGACCCTCCACCTTGAGCTGATTGTTGTTTTCCGCATTGGCCATGGCCGACTTCAGCGTCTTGGCCACCCAGAACGCGGACTTCCGCGGCACAGCGGCCAGGACCGCCTGGGCCTGGACCGCGTTCAACCCCTGGATCTGCCGTGTGACTTCGCGCATCTTCTGCGCGGACATACGGATATTTCGAGTAATGGCGCGAACTTCCATGGCTATTTGGCCTCCGCCTTCGCAGTGTGGGCGCCGTGCTTCTTAAACGTGCGGGTCAGGGAGAACTCTCCCAGACGATGGCCCACCATGTTTTCGGTCACGAATACCGCGTTGAACACGCGGCCGTTGTGCACCTGGAAGGTGTGCCCCACAAATTCCGGCGTGATCATCGAGCGGCGCGACCACGTACGGATCGGCTTCTTCGCCCCGCTGCTGTTCATCTTCCGCACCTTGTCGAGGAGCGGCAGGTCGACGAACGGACCTTTCTTAATCGAGCGTCCCATGGCGGTTCACAAAAGGGGTTTCGTATCTCCGGTCACTTCAATTTGGGCTGGCGGCCATCGCGGCGGACCACGATGAACCGATCGGACGACTTCACCTTCTTACGAGTCTTGAAGCCCTTGGCGAGCACGCCCCACGGCGAGGTGACCTGCTGCCAGCCACCACCACCCTTGGACTTGCCCTGACCACCTCCGTTGGGATGGTCAATCGGATTGCGGGCCATACCGCGCGTGATCGGCCGCTTGCCGATCCAGCGGGATCGCCCCGCCTTGCCCAGCAGGAGATTCTCATGCTCGAGGTTGCCGACCTGGCCGACCGTCGCCATGCACACTTCGTTAATGCGGCGAATTTCACCGGAGGGCAGTCGCACCTGAGCGAAACCGGCATCCCGCGACATCAGGGTGGCAGAACCGCCCGCGGCGCGCACGATCTGCCCGCCCCGACCGGGGGTCAGTTCGATCGCATGAATCGCCATACCCACCGGAATGTTCTTCAGGGGCAGGCAGTTCCCGAGCTCGGGGGGCGCATCGCCACCGTTGCGGATCTTCTGCCCGACCTTCAGATCGTTCGGCGCCAGAATGTAACGCGTCTCGCCGTCGGCGTATTGCACCAGAGCGATGCGCGCCGAACGGCACGGATCGTACTCCACCGCGACGACCGTCGCGTCCATTCCGGTCTTCTTCCGCTTGAAGTCGACCAGTCGGATCTTTTGCTTGTGTCCGCCACCGATACCGCGTGCAGTCACCCGACCGTAGTGGTTGCGGCCACCGGTCTTCTTGCGGATGACAACGAGCGACTTCTCGGGCTTCGACTTCGTCACCTCGGCGAAGGACGCCACGGTGTAGAAGCGGCGGGAGGGCGTAAGGGGTCTGTAGGTCTTGACCGGCATAGACTCAGGTAAGCTGGATCTTGTCGCCTTCTTTCAAGGTCACGAGGGCCTTCTTCCAATTCTGATCTCGGCCCGCGGCACGGGTCGACTGGCGCCTCAACTTGCCACGCACGTTCAGGGTGTTGACCTTGACCACGCTCACCCGGAACAACTGCTCCACCGCTTTACGGATCTGCACCTTCGACGCGCGGCGATCAGCCACCACGGTGTACTGGTTGAAATGGGCCGCCTGCGCGGTGCCCTTCTCCGTCAGACGGACCGTCTTGACGATATCGTATATGGTCATGCGACCTCCTTCTTCGCCAACCGCGCTTCCACTTTCTGAAACGCCTCTTCCGTGAAGATGATGCGATCAGGCCAAAGAACCAGGTAGGCGTTCAAATCCTCGCCCGAGATGATGCGCACATCCGGAACGTTTCCCGAAGCGAGCAACAGATTCTTGTCGTGGGAAGCCACGATCAGGAGCGAGCCCCCGAAAACGTTGAGCCCTTGCAGCGCCTTGAGGAAATCCTTGGTCTTGTGCGACGCGAGCTTGAGTTCGCTCACCACCATCACATCGCCCATCTTCAAACGCTCGCCCACCGCCTTGCGCAGCGCGAGCTTGCGCACCTTGGCGTTGACCTTGACCGAGAAGTCGTGCGGACGCGGTCCGAAGACCACACCGCCACCCGGCCAGAGGGGGGACTGGAAGGAGCCGGCGCGGGCACGACCCGTACCCTTTTGACGCCACGGCTTCTTGTTGGTGCCCGCGACTTCGCCCACGGTCTTGGCAGAGCGTGTTCCCTGCCGGCGTGCGGCGAGGTGCGCAACCACGGTGTCCTTCACGGCCTGGGTGCCGCGGGCGTTCTCGATGATCTCGAACGCCACCGGGCGCTCGGAGACCTTCTTACCCTGGAGATCTGAAATCTGGATGTTCACTCAATATCCTCCGGTGCTCAGCGAGCGATCATTTCTTCGCTTCCGCCTTCTTGCGCTTTTTGGCTGCGCGAATGACGACGTAATCGCCGTTCGCTCCCGGGATCGCGCCCTTGATGAGAAGCAACTGATCCTCTTCCAGCACCTTCACCACCTGAAGGTTCTGCGTCGTGCGTCGCACCTGGCCCATGTGACCGGGCATGCGCATGCCACGCATGACGGTACCGGGGAACAGGCGCTGACCGATGGCGCCCGAGCGACGATGCCAGCCCTTGGCTCCGTGCGTGATGTCACCACCACGGAACCCGTGGCGCTTCACCACACCCTCAAAGCCGCGACCCTTGGTCACTCCGATGGCATCCACGTAATCGCCTTCGGCGAACACGGTGACGCTGACCTTGTCACCCGGGTTCACGTTGAGCGGGAAATCACGGAACTCCAGCAGCTTCCGCAGCGACGGCGCCTTGGCCTTGGCGAGATGCCCCGCCAGCGGCTTGGAGATGCGATGGTCCTTTTGCGGGCCGAAGCCCAACTGGACCGCGGCATACCCGTCCGAATCCACGGTCTTCTTCTGGACCACGATGTTCGGACCGGCATGCACGACGGTCACCGGCACCGCGGTGCCCTTGGCGTCGTACACGCGGGTCTGCCCCAATTTCTTTCCGATGAGACCGAGCATGGATGGCCTAGATCTTGATGGTGATGTCGACGCCCGCGGGCAGATTGAGCTTCTTCAGCTCGTCGACGGTTTTCGCCGTGGGCCCGATGATGTCCAAAAGGCGCTTGTGAGTGCGCATCTCGAACGTCTCTTGGGATTTCTTGTCGGCGTGCGGTGAGCGGCCGACGGTGTATCGCTCGATCTTGGTCGGCAGGGGAATGGGCCCTGCCACACGAGCTCCAGATCGTTTCACCGTCTCGACGATGTCCGCGACGGACTGGTCGATGATCCGATGATCGAACGCCTTGAGGCGGATGCGAATGCGTTGTCCTGACATGTTAAGCCTCCCTATCAGCTCCGGGCAGCCGGCTTGCCTTTCGCCGACTCAAGAATGGTGGCGGCGACACTGGCCGGGACAGGTTCAAAGTGTGACGGTTCCATCGAATAGGCCGCACGGCCTTTCGACAGGGACCGAACTGCGGTGGCGTACCCGAACATTTCCGCCAGCGGAACGTCCGCCCGCAGGATGGTCGCGTCCGCCTTGTTATCAATCGCCACGATTTTGCCGCGGCGGCGGTTGAGATCTCCGAGAATGTCGCCCTGGTATTCGTCAGGGGTGGTGACTTCCACCTTCATGATCGGTTCCAGGATGATACCGCCGGCTTTCCGGACGGCGTCCTTCAGCGCAAAGATGCCGGCCATCTTGAACGCGAGTTCCGAGGAGTCGACTTCGTGGAAGCTGCCGAAGGTCACGGCGACCTTGATGTCGACGAGCGGGTAGCCCGCCACCACGCCCCCCTTCACCGCCTCCTCGATGCCATCGATCACGGCCGGAACGTATTCCTTGGGAATCACGCCGCCGACGATCTTGTTCTCGATCTCGACGCCCTTGCCGCGCTCGTTGGGCACCAGTTCCACCACCGCGTGGCCATACTGACCGCGGCCACCGGACTGGCGGATGAATTTGCCTTCGCCCTGCGCTGACTGAGTGCACGTCTCGCGATACGCGATCTGCGGGGCGCCAGCGCTGGCTTCCACCTTGAATTCGCGAAGCAACCGGTCGCGAATGATTTCCAGGTGCAGCTCGCCCATCCCGGCGATGATCAGCTGACCGGTTTCCTCGTTGGTGAAGCAACGGAAGGTCGGATCCTCCTCCGCCAACCGCTGCAGACCCACCGACATCTTGTCGCGATCGGTCTTGCTCTTCGGCTCGACGGCCATCGAGATCACCGGCTCGGGGAAGGTCGGAGGTTCCAGCAGGACTTCCTCTTCCTCGTCGCACAGGGTGTCCCCGGTGGTGATGTTCTTCAGTCCCACCAACGCCGCGATGTCGCCGGAGTAAACCGCCTCCACGTCCAGCCGCTTGTCGGCTTGGATCATCAACACCCGGGACACGCGCTCACGCTTGCGCGTACGGGGGTTGTAAATGTTGTCACCCTTGGCCAACCGACCGCGATAGACACGGAAGAAGACCAGCTTGCCGACGAAGGGATCGGTCCAGAGCTTGAAGGCCAGCGAGCAGAACTTGCCCTGGTCGTCGGGTGCGATTTCAACCTTCACTCCTTCGCCACCCGGCAGGTCGCCCTGCATCGCCTTCGCGTCGACCGGCGAGGGGAGATAATCGATCACGGCGTCCACCAGCGGCTGCACGCCCTTCTTCTTGAAGGCGGAACCACACAGGACGGGGACAAAGCGGATGGCGCAGGTCAGGCGGCGGATGGCCCGCTTGAGGACGTCCGTGGGGACCGGCTTTTCGTTCAGGACGTACTCGGCGATTTCGTCATCGCGGTCCGCAACCCCATTGAGGAGCTCCTGATAGGCGACCGCCGTGCGTTCTTTGAGGTCTTCGGGAACGTCGGTGATGCTGTAGCGCAACCCCACCTCGTCGGTCTCGTCGTACACAATCGCCTTGCCGGCGATGATGTCGATCACTCCCTTGAGGGCGTCTTCCTTACCGATGGGCAGGACGACGGGGAAGGCGGGAGCGTTGAGCTTCTTCCGCATCTCCGCGACGGCATTGTCGAAGTTCGCACCGATGCGGTCCATCTTGTTGACGAACGCAATCCGGGGAACTTGGTACTTGGTGGCCTGGCGCCAGACCGTCTCGGACTGGGGTTGGACACCGGCGACACCGCAGAAGACGGCAACCGCGCCATCCAGCACGCGCATCGAGCGTTCCACTTCGGCCGTGAAATCCACGTGGCCGGGGGTGTCGATGATATTGATGCGATGGGCGATGCTGGTGAACAGCTTGGGAAGCCCGTCGTCTTTTTGCGTCCAGAAGCAGGTGGTCGCCGCCGAGGTGATGGTGATGCCGCGCTCGCGCTCCTGCTCCATCCAGTCGGTGACCGTGTTCCCATCATCGACGTCACCCATTTTGTGGATGAGCCCCGTGTAGAACAGGATGCGCTCGGTGGTGGTGGTCTTGCCGGCGTCAATGTGCGCGGCAATGCCAATGTTCCGCGTCCGCTCCAGCGGATACTGGCGGTCCGGCGAGTTCAGCGGGCTAAGTTCTTTGGCTTCGGCGGTCATCGCGGAGTGAATGGATAAGAAAGATCAGGTACGAACGTTCCGTGGCAAACAGGCCCCTGCCACCTACCAACGGAAGTGCGCGAAGGCCTTGTTGGCCTGCGCCATCTTGTGAACTTCGTCACGCTTGCGGATGGCGTTTCCTTGGCCCTGATAGGCGTCCATGATCTCGGACGCCAGTGCGTCCTGCATCGGAACCCCCTTGCGGGAGTCGGCGAAATTCACCAGCCAACGCACGGCGAGGGACGCCTGGCGGTCAGCCGTCACTTCCAGCGGAACCTGGTAAGTGGCACCACCCACGCGACGGGCCTTCACCTCGAGGCGAGGCTTCGCGTTGTCGACCGCGCGCTGCAGAATCTCCAGGGGATTCGAGGCGGGGTTCTTTTCGATGATGCGATCGAACGCACCGTAGACCAGGCGCTGGGCGACACTCTTGTTGCCCGAGATCATCACCGTGTTGACCAGGCGCGTGACCAAGGGGCTGTTGTACTTCGGATCCGCAACCAGCGGACGCTTTTCGGCTCGACGACGACGCGACATAGAAAAGAACAGTGAACGTGGACCAGATTGTTACTTGGCCGCCGTCTTGGCGGCCTTCGGGCGTTTGACCCCGTACTTCGAACGACTCACGCGGCGCTTCTCCACGCCCTGGCAGTCCAGGGTGCCGCGCACGATGTGGTAGCGGACGCCCGGAAGATCCTTCACGCGGCCGCCACGCACGAGCACCAGCGAATGCTCCTGCAGGTTGTGACCTTCGTCCGGGATGTAGGCGATCACCTCATAGCCGTTCGTCAACCGGACCTTCGCGACCTTGCGCATCGCGGAGTTCGGCTTCTTCGGCGTGCGGGTCATCACTTGCAGACAAACGCCACGACGGAAGGGCGCACCCTGAAGGGCAGGCGCCTTCGACTTGTAGTTCAGCTTCTGGCGTCCTTTGCGGACGAGTTGGTTGATGGTCGGCATCGCGATGTGCGCGTTGTCTGAGAGTTCCGCTTACGCCAACGGGCGAAAGGGGCGGACAGGCTGCCGCACTGCCATCATCACTGCAACATGTATTTGGAGAATTTTTGTTCTCCCGCGTCTTTTTTTTGCCGGCATCGCCAAACCGCCGCCTCGCGCTACCCTTTCCCCGTGCTCATCGCGATCACCGGCGGCACCGGATTTGTCGGCCGCGCCGTCCAGCGGCACCTGCTCGAGGCCGGGCACACGGTGCGCCTGATGACTCGTCGGAATCCCACTTCCAGGCTGGATTCCCAAGGGTTTCCTCGCGGCCAGGCGATTTCAGGAGTGGAGTACCGCACCCCCTCCCCGGAGGATCCTGAGGCCGCCGCCGAGGCGCTTCGCGGGGCCCAAGCACTCCTCCATCTGGTGGGGATCATCAGCGAACATGGCACCCAGCGTTTCGACGCTGTTCATTCCGGCCTCACCCAGACTTGGTTGAAGGCAGCCGAACGGGCCGGGGTTCGTCGGTTTCTTCATATGAGTGCCCTGGGCACCCGACCCCAGGCGCGCTCCCGCTATCATCAGACCAAATGGGCTGCGGAATGCCTGGTCCGGGCCAGCCCTCTGGACTGGACGATCTTTCGTCCCTCGATCGTGTATGGCGCCGAGGACGCTTTCACCCAACTCTTCGCCCGCCTGGCCCGTTGGTCACCCGTGCTTCCGCTTCTTGGCGGCGGTCGCAACCTTTTGCAGCCCATAGCCGTGGACCAGGTTGCCGCCGCCTTTACCCAGGCCATCACCACCCCGTCTGCACTAGGCCAGACCTGGGATCTCTGCGGCCCCGAGCGCCTGTCCCTGGCCGCCTTGGTCCGTCAGATCCTGGACGTGACGGGCCGCCGACG
>JADLGB010000091.1 GCA_020849535.1 Candidatus Hydrogenedentota bacterium | reverse complement strand
CATGGCGTTTCATGAATTCGCCTCGCCATCCAATCCCATCAACGAACGGATGTACTCGTCTCGGGAGTCACTCTCTTCGTCGGGGCGGCGCTCAAAGAACTGGCGGACGAACGGATGGTCCGACTGTTCGAGCGTGCCGGGAGTCCCCATTCCCACAACCTGTCCCCCGCTTAACATGCAAACGGTGTCCGCGATCAGCTTGACGCTCGCCATCTCGTGCGTCACGACGACGCTCGTCAGGTTGAAAGTACTCTGCATTTTTCGGATGAGCATGTCCAGTCCGGCGGCGACAATGGGGTCCAGACCGGCCGATGGTTCGTCGTAGAAGATGATCTCCGGGTCCATGGCCATGGCGCGGGCGAGGCCGGCCCGCTTCTTCATCCCGCCGCTGAGTTCCGAGGGCAGGTAGTCCTCGAACCCGCCCAGCCCAACGAGGGCAAGCTTGATCTTGGTCTGGATCTCGATGGTCGAATCGGCGAGCCGCGTGTGTTCGCGTAGGGGCAGAGCCACATTATCGGCCAGCGACATCGAGTTGAACAGGGCTGAACCTTGGAAGCACATGCCGATCTTCTTGCGCACTTCGATGCGCTGCTCATCGCTCATGGCGGTGAAGTCCTGACCGTTAATGAGGATCTGGCCGGAGTGCGGGCGCATGAGCCCCGCGAGGTTGCGGAGCAATGTGCTCTTGCCGCAGCCGCTGCCCCCGAGGATGACAAACGTCTCGCCGCGCCGCACCCGGAAGGTCACCCCATCCAGGACGGTACGCTCGCCGTATTTCACGACGAGATCGCGTACTTCGATGATGTATTCGCTTTTGTTATCCATCGTGTCAGAAGAAGAACAGTGCCGTGAAAATGAGGTCCACAATGATAATCAGAAAGATGGAGGTCACCACCGAGGAGGTGGTCATCCGCCCGACGCCTTCCGCGCCGCCCTCCACTTGAAAGCCCCGGTACACGCCAACCAAACAAATAACGATGGCGAAGAACACGCTCTTCGTCATGCCGGTTACGAAATCTTTGGCCTGCAACGCATCAATGGTGTTGTCCAGGTACACTCCGGAGTCCACACCCAGGACGCCGACAGACAGGGCGTAGCCTCCAGAGATCATGATGAACGTAGCCATGACGGTGAGGCAGGGAATAGCGAACAGCATGGCGAGGAATTTGGGCACGATGAGGAACTTCGTGGGGTTGAGCCCCATCACTTCGAGGGCGTCGATTTCCTCGGCGACTTTCATGGTGCCGATCTCGGCGGCGATGGCCGAGCCGCTGCGCCCGGTCAAAAGAATGGCGGTCATCAGCGGGGCCAGCTCGCGCATGGCCGCCACACCGACCAGATTCGCGATGTATTGCGTGGCGCCGAAGCGGGCAAGCTGATACGCGGACTGCATCGCCATGATGGCGCCAATGAGGAAGCAGATGAGACCGACGATGGGAAGCGAGTTCACCCCGTACTCCACGAAGTTGAATACGACGGCCTTGAGTCGCAGACCGCGCCCGCGCAGCGGTTGGATGAAGGTCCAATTGGCCGTGTCCACCATCAGCACGCACACGCGTGCCAAGGCGTAGGCCACATTCAGGCTGACGCGTCCGGTCGTCCCCACCACGTATACGAAGGGCGTCATGGCTCACGTCCCGATGCTGGAATGGTCTCCATCTCAGAGAATGTCATTTCGAATCGTGAACACGGTGTCCAGTCTGGATAGCTGAAGCACTTTCAGTACGGACTGAGAAGGCGAAAGCAGGATGAACGCCGTGCTGCGTTCCATGGCGGTGCGGTATCCTTCCACAAGCGTGGCCACGCCGGAACTGTCCATGTAGGGGATGCCGCGCAGATCCACGGAGACGCTGCCCCCGAATTTCGGCATGGCCTTGGTGATGGCCGCCCGAAGATCCGGCGAACTGTAGAGGTCCACCTCCCCTTTGACGACGAGGGTACAGGCCCCGTCAGCGCCCTTTCGTTCGATGTCGAGTGCCATACTGTCTCGTCCTATGCGTCGTGCGCCCGGCGCGCGGATTGGCCGGAGGGCGGCCGCTGCAAGCGCATGAGGGTGCGGTTTCCACGTTCACCTCCCGGCTCAAAGGTAATCTCGTCAAAAACACGATACATCAACTGCACTCCGAGACCTCCGGGCCGCAGGGCATTCAATTCGGGCGGCACCAGTTCGCGGCGGGCGCAGCGGTCCGGGTCCAGGGGAACCCCATCGTCGTTGAGTTCAAATTCCACGTGGGTGTCCGTCATCCGCACGCGCAACTCCATCCGGCAATCGGTCCGGCTGCCGTACGAATGGCGGATGCTATTGGCGCAGGCCTCGTCCACCGCGAGTACCGCGAGGTCCACGGTTTCCGCGGAAAACCCCTTGGACTGCAAGTAACTGCGGACCATGGCCCGCACCACGCCCAGCAGGCGAGGCTTGGTCGCCACTTCCAGCCGGATATCGTCTTCCATCACCATCGGCGCTCCGAATGGGTTGCGGCCCGGCGCGTCCGGGCTGTCGTGACCGTTTCTTCGTCAGCCTAGGTACTTCACGGCAATCAAGGTGCAATCGTCGTGCGGCGGAATGGGTGCGCAGAACCCCTGCACCTTCTGATTCAACCGCTCGATGAGTTCCTGGGGCGTGCGCTTGTAATGCCCCTTCACGGCTTCGCACAGGCGCTCCATCCCGAAGTCCTCGATTTCGTCCTCACCGGTGCGTTGCGTGTTCACCGCGCGCGCCTCGACGATACCGTCCGTAAACAACAAGAGCGTGTCCGCCGCGCCGATTTGGGTTTCGGTGTCCTTCCAGCAACACGTGGGCAGAATTCCCGCGGGTGGGCCGCTCGCATCGCCGAATACGCGGACTCCGTTCTTGCCCACGCCGACCACGGGATGATGTCCCGCGTTGGCGCAAAGCACATGCCCCGTCTTCAGATCGAGCACCAGGTAGCACAGGGTGCAGAAGGTTCCCTTGGGACTGCGCTGCACAAGGCTTTCGTTCAGCAGTTGGAGTACGGCCGAAGGCAGACTTGTACGGTGAACACCCTGCCGGAATTCGGCCAGGAGTTGCGCCATCGTCAGCGCGGCCGGTACGCCCTTGCCGCTGACATCCCCAATCAGGATTCCCACATGGTCCGCGTCAGGCCGCACGAAGTCGTAGAAATCGCCGCCCACGGTCTTGGCGGGCCTCGTTTCGCCGTAGACCTGAAAGCGGCCGTCGCCCTCTGGCCATTGGCGTACCAGGAAACCTTCCTGGATCTTCCACGCGTGCTGGATTTCCTGGTCGATTCGCTGCTTTTCCAGTATCTGGCCATGCATGGTCGCGTTTTCCAGCGCAAGACCCGCGCTGTTGCCCACGGCCGTGGTGAGCAGCATGTCTTCGTGCGTGTATTGGTGGCCGGCGCGATCGCTGTCAATATAGAGCAATCCGAAGATGCCGAACTTGCCTCGCAAAGGCACGCAGATGATGGACCGCAGCCGCAGCGACATGATGCTCGCGGACACATTCAGTTCGCTGTCGCGGTCCGTGTCTTGGAAGAGCAGGCTTTCTCCGCGCTTGAGGACGCGGTGCGCCACGGTATTGCTGATGTGGAACTCGCGCTCTTCGACATGGGTCAATCGCCCGCGCTGGATAACATGGAACTTGTGGCAGACGGGACAAGGCTCGATGGTGGACTTGTCCTCGCTCGCGAACACGACCGAACCGCGTTGCGCGTCGATCGCCTTCATCGTGGTCTCGAGAATCCGGTCGACTAGCGGGCAGGGCTCGTAATTCGAGGCGATCTCGTTCATGACCGCGTACACGGCGCGCAAGAGCCGCTCCGCCCGCTCTTCCTTCTCGCCGATTGGCTCGCCAAGCCCTTCCTGCTGCCAATCCACGATGGTCTCTTTGAAAATCGTGGTGCTTTCCTTGGGCTCCTCGTCGGTGATGTCCTCGATCTCGAAGCGCATGACGGTCTCGCCGACCTGAAGGCGGTCGCCGTCCTTGAGCACCCCCTCGAGCATGGGCTGACCATTCAACTGCGTCCCGTTCGTGCTGCCCAAATCCTTCCACACGAAGCGGTCGCCTTCCGTGGCGATGCGCAGATGGCGGCGCGACGCGGCGGCGTCGTCAATGATAAAACCACAATCGACGGCGCGGCCCAGCGTGATAGAGGGACCAATCGGAACGCGACGCTCCTGACCCTTTTCTCCCTGACTCACCAAGTAGCCGCGAAGCACTGCCACAAACTCCTACCCCGGATTTCAAGACGCGCACATACTACCGCCCCCGCGAAACAGGGAGCAAACCGCCCCCGCCGCGACCGGGCCGGCATCTAATGGAAAAGGGATGCGCGAGGCATCCCTTTGTCGGACTGATTCTTTCTGTTGAACGGGACTGACCCCGTCTTTCGCGCAGGCTCTGCGCGCCGAGACTCATGTCTCTCGGCAGCGAAACACGGGGTCTGTCCCTGATCCAGTTCAGTGGGCAGCGTCCAAGAACCAGACCACCACATCCGCGCGGCGGTTGGTCTCCCGGTGATCCATGCCCGCCACAGGCTTCTCCTCGCCGTTGCTGACGGCGGCGATGCGGCCCGCGTCGATGCCCTGGCTCACGAGATACTGCTTGACCGCCTCCGCGCGGCGCTGTCCCAATTGGACGTTGTAGTCGTTTGAGGCAAGGTCGCAGCAATTGCCTTCGATGCGGACCTTGTCGTTCGGATGCTCCTTCAAATAGGCCACCGCCTTATTGGCGGTCTCGATACCGGCTGGCTTCAGGACCGCCTTGTCGAGGTCGAAGTAGATCGGCTCAAACACCGGCGCCTGCCGGACAACCGGTTCGGGGATCTCCGCCTTCGCGAACTTCAGGTAATTGCCAAAAGACACGCGCTTCTGGTTCCAGTTCACGCTGTCCGGACTCGCAAAGGTCGTCATCGTGCATTCGCCCTGTTTCGTACATTTCTCACCACAACAGGCCTTGCCATCCGACATGCAGCACTTCTTGCATGCATCCTTCGCGAGCGCGCCGGGCAGGCATAAGCCCAGCGCGAGGACCGCGCATAGCACGAACCGAATTGGGACGCTCATCACTACCTCCTCATGACTTCCGTTCTCGCGGCGACTCTCCCCGGACATCCCGTCCGCATACATGCCGCGAGGGAGGGCATGCCTCGCCCAACCAGTATAGGCAACCCGACGGAAATTTGTAAACAGTTTTCCTCCGGGGAGCCCCGCCTCAGGGGGTGCCTGCTCCTCCCCCCGCACCGCCTTGGGGCTGGTCCGGGGCTTGCCCGTCGGTCTTCCCCAGCAGGTAGCCGGCAATACTGCCGAGCAGCCCGACGATGGGAACAATCTGGTCGTTGGAATAACCCGACGTGATGAGGAAGCTGCCCGAGATGATGATGAGCGTGATGATGATCATCCGAAGTATCGCGGGTCCGCTCCAACTCTTCGGATCGCGCCGGATCAGAAAGCACTCGATGCCCAGAGTCGCCGCCCCAAACACGAGCAGCCCGATGCTGAGCAGGATCTCGCGGTACATGTTGATGGTCTGGTTGTAATGCCGCACGTATTGGTGTTCGAGTTGGGCTTGGCTGACCGGCGGTGCCTGTGAGACAAGAGTCACTTTGGGCGTGTCGGCAGCGCGCTGCGCATTCGGGTCAAAGGTCGCGTCCGCTTCCTCTTTGATCTTCTCGAAAAGCCCCTGGGAATCTGTGCCGCCGGAGTCCGGCACGTCTGTTTCGGAAGGGACGGCCTCCTCCGGGACCGGGTCCGTTTCGGCGGCGGGAACGGCGGGTGCGCAAAGCCCCAGGCCAAGAAGCAGAACCGCGAGCGCGGCCACCCAGGATGGCGTCACCACGTGTCTCTTCATGCGTCCTCCTTTCGCAGATATTGCTTACGGCTGTTCCGAAGCCGCGCCGGACTGACCAGCCTTTTGCATCGCATCATTGATGAGTTCTCCCACAACTCTACTGCGATCCCAGTTGCCCGTCGGGTCCTGCTTCTGGGCGATAGCAACGATATGGTCCAGATACTTGCGTTGCTCTTCGTTCAGTTCGACCAGGACGGTATTGGGCGAGAACGCAAGGGGCCTAAGCCCTCCGGGGACGCTCAGTATCGACTGGGGAAGCGGCAGCAGCGTGCCAATTTCTCCGCCTGTCTGCGATACGAAGGCGGGGACATACGCCTGGTATACGAATTCTTGCCCGGGGAATGTGCTGGGGGCGCCCCACGTGGAGACCTCTTCGCCGCTACTGGGCAGGCCCCACTGAAACCCCTGAACGGGATAGACCTGCCCCGGTTCAGCCTCGGAACCAGTGCCGACGGAGATCGGGTAGCTTCCAGGCGGCGGCTGCGCATGCGTCTCCGTCTGCAACTCGGCCGGAGCCTGCTGACCCGTTGCCGCGACCAAACCGTAAACCACAACGACAAACGACGCGACGATGATAAGCCTTGCAGTAGACATGGCACGGTTCCTCCCTGCGAATGGTAGAAGAAACTGCCCAGGACTCCATCGATATTAGCATCTTACTACGCAGGTGTAAACCTAAAAACGACAGGCAAACCAGGGAAAGCTACGCCCCCAACGCCCTCGTGAACGCGGTGACATCGCTGCTTGGCCGCAACCAAACGACGATAGTTGTCCACCGATTTCACCGATTACACCGATTCAAGAAAGAGACCAGCAAGGGGAACGGGCGTCTCGCCCGCGTCTCGCCCGTGATTGGCGTTCTTCCCTTTGGACAACGCCCGTTCTCTGCGCCGGACGTCTTCGCGGGGAACTTCAGTGCATTCCTCTCGCCAAGACGCGAAGACGCCAAGCAATACAGATGCGCTTCCGTAGCCCCGGTAGGGGCGAGACGATAATAGCCCCGGGTGGAGCCGAAGGCGGAACCCGGGGTCAACTCGCCCCCCCACGAAGAGCCCCGGTAGGGGCGACAGGAACCCAGGGACACGCAGCGCGGTTATGCAATAGCCATCTCGAGATATGCCCGCAGATTCCACAGCGCGGCTTGGCCGCAACCAAAGAAGAGGATTGCCCGCAGATGGCGCGGATGAACGCAGATGAAGAGGAAAGGGATCACGGATCGTAATGCCTGTATTGCGGCCTGAAAGGCCAAGGCCATACAAGCCCTGGGCGCAGCGAAGCGGAGCCCAGGGTAAAAGGCACCCCCCAATCCCGAGCGTTGAAGGTGCGGCCCAACTCGCCCCTTCAAATTGCCGCGGACCTCGCAAACGCATCGGGGCAAATCCCACACATAACGACGATGCGCTTCGAGGATCGCGCCACCACGAGGAGGTTTGGATCCACCGATTGCACTGATTGCACCGATGTGGAAAAGAGATTGACAAAGGGGATGGCGGTAAGGGGGAATGGGCGTCTCGCCCGTGATCTGAGAATACTCCAACGCAAGGCGCGGAGTTCGCGGAGAAACGCAGAGAATCGATGTGACGGAACGCCCTTCAGTACTGCCTCGCTCGTCACGCCCGAGGCGTGACAGCCAAGCGCGTGGTTAAAGAAGCCAACCTGACGGTTCACTCGGTCGGTCTGGTTCCTCTCCGCTCCCGCAGCCCCGGCAGGGGCGAGACGATAATAGCCCCGGGTGGAGCCGAAGGCGGAACCCGGGGTCAACTCGCCCCCCCACGAAGAGCCCCGGTAGGGGCGACAGGAACCCAGGGCCACGCAGCGCGGCTCATCGCTCACCGCAACGGGAAGGAAGCAGGACGCCTCCTTCGAGATCCGGGGAATTTAAGGGGAATTTATGGGACAGGGAAATCCAGGGGAAATTGGTAGCCTGAGTTTCTCGGCACACGCTTTACGATGGCGCAGAATAGCGTTAGAATAGAGCACACCCAAAGAGATGACGGCAAATGGCACGGGCAAATGGGCAGAGTGCCATTCGCTGAGATCTTCCCAGTCCTCCACTTTGGCAACAAACGCGGATGTGGCAGGGGAATGGTTTCAAGCCATGCATTGGTGGGAGAAAGCATGATGGGGATCGGGAAGCGAATTGCTCTGGCAGTGACGATGGCCGCCGCATTACTTGGCTGCGACCGGGGTTGGGTTTACAGGGTTCCCGACGGAAGCCCGATCGAGGCCGACGGTCTTCGATACGATCTTCCAGAGCAAGGCGGTCTCCAAGTGCGCGCGCATGGGTCACTCATTATCACAACACTCTACGTCGACCTCGACATTGTGAACATTGGCAGCGGCTCAATTGAACTTGACCCCACTACAGTTCACATAAAAGACCGAAAGGGACAATTGCTTCCACCCGACGGCAGCCTTTCCGCGCGGGGCCTTGAAGCCACTTCGAGAATCACGGTTCCGCCTGGGGGCTCCCACCGCGTTTCATCTGGTTTCCGGGCTTCCGGACCTGCCAGCGATTTGAACCTGCTCGCAGTCGAATACTCGGGAATCGTACGAGACGGTGAGGTTGTGCCCCTGCGATTCTCATTCGAGAAGCCTTGAGGCCACGCACCAGCGTGGCTCACTCCGGAGCATGCACGTGATTCGTCACGAAGACCGCACTGTATGTGCAACCGCTATACCTCCGGGTCCTTGCCGGGCTGGTGCCCGGTGTTCCCAGGAGGAGAGGGTCCTTCGTGGCTGGATCTCCCCTGCAACCCGCTGCAACGCCGCTCCAGCCCAGGAAAACTATTGACGGATTGCCTCCCCTCCGGTATGATTCTTACTAAGATTGCGCGGCTGGTACTCTGTGCGTTTGTACCTCGCGCATTCGGACTGTCAACCTGAGGAAAGGATGCTTGCCATGGCACGCCGCCGATTGACGTGTCTTGCCGCGTTTGCGCTTGTTGCCGGTGTGTGGACGGCCGCGGCTGGAGACGTGACCCTCTGGGTATCCCACCACTTTCAGGGGATTGACTCGTACGAAGCGGGCAAGTACCGCGATGCCGAGGCGTTGTTCGCGCAGGCCGAGGGCGACACGTGCGCGGAGCACCGGCTCGCCTTTACCTTGGACGGCAAGGGCATGGTGTACACGGCGCTGGGGCAGTATGCCGACGCGGAGGAGTGCCTGAAGAGGGCCATGTGCCTACGTAAGGAATCGTGCGGACCGGAGAGCCGCTTCGTGCCCGCGACGCTGAACAACTTGGCCGACCTGCATTACATCGCAGGGGACAAGGATAAGGTGGAGTGTCTGTACCGGAAGGCGTTGGAGCTAAATGAAGACGATCTCTACAACATCGAGGTGGGCCGTAGCCTCAACGGGCTGGCGCTCGTCGCGAATGACGCGGGCAACGCCATGGAGGCGGAGAACCTGCTGAAACGCGCCATGCGCGTCCACATGATGGGGAACCGCAGCGAGCACCCCTACATGGCGACGGTGATGATCAACCTGGGTGCTCTCTATACGAGCCAAGGCCGTTACGATGAGGCGAAGTGCATGCTCCGCAGTGCGGAACACATTCAGGACACGGTGCTGGGGTGTGAACATCCGGACGTAGCCGTGCGGCTTCAGGCCGAGGCCAGTCTGCTAAGTGCGACCGGCTGTCTTGAGAAAGCGAAGAAGGCCCAGAACCGCGCGGAAGAGATCGAGGCGCACTTCGCGGATATCAACAAGTAGGCCGCGCGCACACGCCAATTCGCTCAGGGTACACGCCGCGCCGCGCGCGGCTTGAAGAACATCCCCCTTGATCCCCCTTCAAAGGGGGAATTCTGCTACACCATATCAGTGTGTTCCAAGCCGGTTTGCGGGCAACACGATGACCATGGGCCGACTGGAAACGAGACCCGAAGGGCCTCTTGATTCCCCCTTTGAAGGGGGTGGCGCGGAGCGCCGGGGGATGTTGCGCACCCGCGGCGACTACTGTCAGCCTCGTCTTTGATTGGGGGCGGACCCGCAGGGTCGAGGGGGATGTCAGGGCAATCAGCCGCGTTCAGTCCTCTTCGGCGAAGCGCCACGCGTCGTGGTCGAGGGCCATCTTTGCGGCGTTCTGTTCTGCTTCTTTCTTGCTGAGTCCGGTGCCACGGCCTGCCGGAACGCCGCGCAAGTAGACCTCCACCTCGAATTCTTTCTTATGGTCCGGGCCCTCCGAGCGGACCACCTCGAAGCGCGGCAAGGCAATCCGCTCGGCCTGGCACAGGTGTTGGAGTCTCGACTTGTAGTCCCAGCCCGCCTCAGCCTTGGTCGCGAGTTGGAATTCCTCTTGGAAGGTATGCACGACAAACCGGTGCGCCGCCTCCCACCCCCGGTCAAGGTAGATGGCGCCAATCAGCGCTTCCAGGCAATCGGCCAGCAGGGAGGAACGGTTCCGGCCCCCCGCGGATTCCTCGCCTTTTCCAAGGCGGATCGCCGGCGCGATGTTCAGCTTTTGCCCCAGGCGGGCCAAGCATCGCCGATTCACGAGGTTCGCACGCATGCGGCTGTACTCGCCGGGGGTGCAGTCCGGTTTGTGTTCGAAGAGGTAGTGCGCCACCGCCAGCCCCAACGCCGCGTCACCCAGGAACTCGAGCGATTCGTAGTCGTAGGGGGCGCCCTCATCTTCCGCCGTGATGGAGGCATGGGTCAGCGCGCGGTCGAGCAGATCGAGATTGCGCACCTCGAACCCCAGTCGACTCATCAATGCGTGGAGTTGGTCAGCCCGCTCACCTTTAACCATTGTACCTTTTGAGGATTATTGACGCGTTGTGCCCACCGAATCCTAGCGAGTTGGACATCGCGACCTCAACCTTGGCCTCACGGGCTTCGTTCGCGATGATATTCACGGCGCACTCGGGATCCGGAGTGTCGTAGTTGATCGATGGTGGTAGCACGCCATCCCGAATGGCAAGCATACAAAGGATGGCCTCGAGGGACCCGGCAGCCCCCAGGAGGTGGCCCGTCATGGACTTCGTGGAACTCACCGGCGGCATGGCGTTGCCAAAGACCGCTTGCAGGGCCATCGATTCCGAGGCGTCGTTGTGCTTGGTGCTAGTGCCGTGCGCGTTGAAGTAATGCACGCGGTCCGGCGTCAGGTGCGCATCCGCGAGTGCGGCCCGCATTGCCCCGATGGCGCCGGAACCGTCCGGCACGGGCGCGGTGATGTGGTGGGCATCGCAGGTTTCGCCGAAGCCCGCCAACTCGCCCAGAATGGCCGCGCCCCGCGCCTTGGCGTGGGCTTCGGATTCCAGCACGACGATACCCGCGCCGTCGCCCATGACAAACCCATCGCGGTCCATGTCGAAGGGGCGGCTGGCGCGTTGCGGTTCCTCATTGCGCCGGGACATGGCCTTCATGGCGCAGAACCCGGCCATGGCGAAGGGGGTCACCGAGGCTTCGGAGCCGCCCGCCACCATGACGTCGGCCTGCCCGAGCCGAATCGTGCTGGCGGCTTCGCTGATGCATTGGGCGCCGGTGGCACACGCGGTAATGATGGCGCGGTTGGGGCCCTTCAGGCCGAGCTGAATGGCGACCTCGCCCGCCGCGATGTTGGACAGGAGTTTCGGAATGGTCAAGGGGGAGAGTTTCTTGTAGCCCCCATTCAGAAAGGCCGCGTGGCCCTCTTCGAGCGTGTGAATGCCGCCGATACCGCTGCCGACAACGGTGCCGCAGCGCTCCGGGTTCTCCCGGGCGATGTCGAGCCCACTCTGCCTCCAGGCCTGATTGGACGCGATGAGTGCGTAAATCGTGTACAAGTCGCGGCGCCGCATGTCCTTGGAGGATTGCCCCTCAAGGGCTTCCTGGGAAACCTGGCCGGCGATGCGTGTCGGCAATTCCGATGGATCGAAGCGGGTGACCGGCGAGATGCCGGACTGGCCCGCGCAGATGGACTTCCAAAGCGATTCCACATCGTTTCCCAGGGGGGAAACAACGCCCATGCCTGTGATGACGACTTTGTTCTCCATAGTATCCTTCTAAAGTTGAACACCCAGCCCGCGGGATTTTGCCACGGACTGGGTGGAGCAAGCAACGTTCTATACAAAGCGCTCGAAAGAGCGCGAGACGCTTAGTTAGAGCTTTGACTCGATATACTTGACGGCGTCGCCGACCGTCTGAATCTCGTTCGCCTCGTCGTCGATGTCGATGTTGTACTCTTCTTCGAGCGCCATCAGCAGCTCCGTCAGATCCAGGGAGTCGGCTCCCAGGTCATCGATAAAGCGTGCTTCGAGCGTGATCTCTTCCGGCTTACGGTCGAGCTTCTCGACTACGATCTTCTTGACCACCTCTGCGACGTTGTTTTCTGCCATGCTATCCACCTCCCTCCTACTCGTGAAATAAGGGCTCCGCTACGCGTGGAGCGCACATTTGGGCGGAGCGAGTATAGCAAACGGAAAAGACAATTGCCATTTTTCCACGGGAGCTTGAAGAGGCGACGCGGCAGGGCCTCCCTCGGAATGGGGGAAACGCGAATGAGGGTCGTCGCGGAAGTGAGGGAACACGGTCCGGAAGGGCTTCCAACAGCCGGGCCGGTTGCGGCACTCCGAAGCTCAAATCTGAGACCTCCCATCTCAAATCTCAGATCTCAGATGGGGGATGGGGGATGGAGGATGGAGGATGGAGGATGGAGGATGCCCATGGGGTCCAATACGTGGACGAACTGGACGAGCACGCCGCCGGCGAACTGGGCGGGCACTCCACCGATAAGTTGGAGTGAAGTCCCAGTCGGGCCCGAGTCTCGACTTCCATGCCGTGCGTGGCGTCTGCGGGTGTGAGGCGTTCACCATCGAGAGCGCGCCACCCAGGACCCCGCAATCCATGTTTGGTCATGAGCATCGTGCCCGGGTGACGCTGAAGCGACGTGACGCTTGCACGGGCCGCCTGCGTCAGGTAAGGTATCGCGCCATGGGTAAAGACATCGTTCACTTCAAATGTCATCACTGCAACCATTGCTGCACGGAAGTCGTGTGCCTTCCCACGCCGTGGGATGTCATACGCATCGT
>JADLGB010000090.1 GCA_020849535.1 Candidatus Hydrogenedentota bacterium | reverse complement strand
GCCCACCCCTGCCGGAGGCAAATGCGTGGCCCAGACGGCATTGGGATCGCACATCCCCCGCCAGGGCCTTCTTTTCCAAACGTTCGCGTTTCGTCATGGTTCAATCCTCCAGATGCGTTCACGCGGCGTTACGCCACGTGTCGCCCATTGGTTAGAACGATGCCCAGCGCGAGTTGAATGCCCTCTTCGACGGTGAGGTCGCGGTAGCCCCGAGTTTCCAGTACCTCGTCCAGTGGATTCCGAGACGAGCCCATCATGTGAGAGAAGCAGCCCATCATGAAGTTGAAGATACCATCGTCATAGGTGTATCCGCTGGAGGCGAGGAGGTCCGTCAATGCGTCGAAGACGTCGAACAGATCCCAACATTTTCCCAACTCTTTGCCGAGGCGTAATTCCTCCAGCGCGTCGGGGACCGACACGTACTTCACATCCTCGAGATCAGGTTCTCCGTGGCGTGCTAGATTATCCCGTCCGATCGCCAGCATCTCCGGAATCATCGCGGTGTCCGTGCAATAGAGCAGACACCCATCGTTATCAGTGAGGACGGGGGCCATGGGGACTTCATCGCCTCCCTCGCACCAAATGTAGTAGAGCTGCAGTCCGGAGAGGACTTCGATGCATACACACCATGGACGGTTTTCGTTTTCGGTTACTTCGGCTTGTGCTTCGGTTTCGGATGCGAGTGAGTCCGGCTCGACTTGTTGCCCAAGGGCTGCTCGTTCTTCAAGTTTGGATATCGGTTCTTCGGTGCCGAACGAAGGACACTGCACTCCGGTGGCCATAACGGGGACGAGGGCGAGAAAGTGCCTCCGCGCGATCAGAGCTGCCGGTGGAGAGGCGGGAGCCGCGCCGTTCGATTGCGGACGGTTTTCAGGCACAGTGGTGGTGTCAGGCGTATTCATGGCATCAATTCCTTAATCAGTAAACAGAGTCCTGGATGCGGGGGAAGCATTCGGCGGGGGATGCGGGGACCACGGGAGGGGTGCGCGGGGGCGTGTCCGCGTGCGGACACACTTCACCTGCGCGGGTTGGGCGCTTTCGCCCGAGGGTGTGGTCTTGCCCCGTGTGGGGGAGGACTATGACTGACGGAACTGATTCATGGGGTCACGTTTTTCCTGTGCGCCGTGTTGGGTGGCGTTGTTGCCTATACCACGATAGAGCGTATGCGCATGCAAGGGAAAATTCTTCAGGCATGCTTCGCACCGACAGGATGACAGGTTGCGATCGTTACCGTCTACACGTCACGCCACGCCTGCTTAATATCTCGGGCACTGTGAATGACGCGCAAGACTTGCATGGCCTCGTGCTCGAACTTGAAGAACAAGAGGTATCGCCCGAAAGGAATCGCCCGTATGCCCGGTCCTAGTGATGGAAAGGGCCTACCCACCTGTGGGTGAGTCGTGAGAAAAGTAAATTTGGCCTGAAGCGCGGTCGCCCATTGGATCGCCGCCTCGGGATTGTCCTTCGATATGAAGCCGAAGATACCTTCAATATCGGTGCCCGCAGAGGGCGAGAGAATAAAATGGTTCACGGCGTTTGGGGGTTGGATCGCCGAAGCAGCTTCTCAAAGAACACTGGCCCATCCATGCCCAGGCCAGCCTCCAACTCTGCCACGCCCTGCGCTATCGCCGGTTTCAAATGCTCGATGTCCAGATTAAACCACTGATCACGCTCTTCCAGCAGCGCCAGCGCTTCTTCGAGTAGCGCGTTGGCCGAATCGTAGAGGCCCGTATCGAGTCGTTCCTGGATGAACCGTTCCTGCGCGGGATTGACGGTAATTTGCATCACAAACTCCTTCTGTATTTTTGCTCTGCACAAAGTATACCAAAGCCTATTTCGCAATGCGCTTTCCGTCTTAATGAAAGCCCTTGACAATTCGCGCGGAATCCTGCAAGCTATGGATAGATTTGCTGGGTATGTGTTCCGAGAGAATTCTGAACGGCGGAAAGGCGGGCCATTGAATGCGTTGGGGTGACGACACCGAAGAAGCTTTCCCGCCGCGTCATCCGCGCGAGCCGGGTGGCTTGCGGCAGGACATCCTCGACGAAATCGCGGACCACCTGGCCTGCGCGGCGGAGCGGGAGGCGGATCGCGGCGGCGAGAATGACAACGAGGAAACGGTCTGGGGCCGGGTCCTGGAACGATTCGGCAATCCCGATGTAATAGCCCGAAAGCTCTGGTGGGATGAAATGAGGGAGACCGTCATGCGGGAATGGATTCAAACCGGGGTCATGGTGGCCGTCGCCGTCGCGGTGGTGGTGTTCATGGCGCTGGTCACGCGCCAGATGAGCACGGCGAACCAGGCGGTGCTGGAAGCCCTGAAGAGCAACGCGACGGCGGTGAACCCGCTGGTGACGCTGAAGGTGAAGGTGACGCGGGGAAGTGAAGATGGGCCGCCTGCGGAGGGTACCAGGGTTATACTGAACGGTACGGTCTTCGACGCCGAGGGGATATTCATTACACGGACTGCCGACGCAACGGGCAAACTACAGTTCGGCCCGATGCAACCCGGTCAATACAGGATATACAGCTTTGACCCCCAAAGCGGCCTCACGTCCAATTACCGCACGGAGACCTTATTCGCGGAGGAAACGGATCAACTGATTACAATAGTCGCACCGGACACGCAACT
>JADLGB010000089.1 GCA_020849535.1 Candidatus Hydrogenedentota bacterium | reverse complement strand
CCGGCACCTGGATCGAGAACGCGCCGAACGGCGCCCCCGTCTCCGAATTTGGCAACCCCTTCATGTTCACCGGCCGTCGCTGGGACGAAGTCCTCAGCCTCTACGACTACCGCACCCGCTACTACAATCCCTACCTCGGCCGTTTCCTCCGCATCGACACCATCGGCCTCTGGGGCGATGCGAGCAACCTCGGGAATCCGTATGCGTATGTGGGGAACAACCCGTGGAGCAATCTCGATCCGTTTGGAGAAGCCGCCAAAGATGTGGACTATGACACGATTGTCAAGGTGCAGGGGATTGTGAATGAAGTCCTGGATATGCCCATACCTGAAGGGAAGACCGTTCAAACTGGCGGAACCTATCTCCATAGTCAGCTTCGAACAAAGATTGATGCGCTCGGCAATGTCATCTTGCTAACTGAGAAAGCGATAGACCAGACGGGGACTATAGTAAAGGGTAGGCCCGCCAATTCGGTCGTTCCCGATGTGATGTTCATTGTGCTAAAGAAGGGAGAGTTCGCGCAGGATTTCCTGACTGGTTCCAAATCTCTGCGAGGCCACGTGGATGCAATATTGGATTTGAAGACGGGCAAGCAGGGAATTGATCTCGATTGGGCAAAAGAGGTCGCAAATCGCCTTGGCTTACAGGCATCCGACATTCTGGAAGCGAGAAGGGGTAGCAATCTGGTTGCCCTTTTCGGCGTCATCAGCGAAGGCGATGAAGCAAAGAGGCTAGGAGCGAAGCTTGCCAGAAAGACAGGGACAAGTGTGGCAAAGATGGTTCCAATCGCGGGCGCTCTTCTTGCTTATAAGGTGGCGCGAGCACAAGGCTGGTCGCAGGACGATGCCCTCGCGTATGCGACGGCATCAGTTGTGAATGCGGACATAGCTGTCGATGTAGCGATCTTTGCGCAGGACAGCTTCAGGCAGGCCGCAGAAGCATACGCCACCGGATATGACGACGCATACGTCGTATACTTGAACGATGCCCTAGACAAAGCGACTCAGGTTAGAGGACATGAAGAAGGTGCACACAGGGGCGCTGAGAGACTTAACATCATTTTGGAGCGGAATCGGGAGAACACGACGCGAGCCGGTGACGTGCGCTCAGTCCTTGGCGATTGACTTCGGTTTCCGTCGTGATTGAGGAAGGTAGAAAGTGTCAATACAGCTTCTTGTAATGCCTGTTCAAAAGCTATTCGGTCCATCACTGCGGTGCAGGGATGACGCCGAACGTCAAGAAAACCTCGCCCGCTTCCAATGTCAGGTCAACGAGCGCTGTAAATCACATGTAGTATCTTTCAAGGCAGCAAAAGAAGAAAAGAGTGAGTTCTTTGACTTCTTCATTAGTGAGGTGGAGTTACTATTCGATGTGGTAGAACGCGAGTTTCCAGAATTGCGGGACACAATGGAATCGTATATCTATATTCCCGTCTCTGATTCCAACGAGCGGTTTCACTTTGAGTTTCCTCTGATTTGCGAGGGGGAAGAGTCGACATGGGCTGTGTCGGACACAAACTCATTGAAGGACTTGATAGCCAGATTAGTGGAATTCAATGAAACTCAACAAACATACAACCGAGAACTGTTAGCAAGCGCGCTTCGCAACTACGCGGAGGCTATTCCGGTTGCCGAGCGGAGAAGATTTCTTATATTCTACAGTCACTGATGCTAGCTCCACTACAGCGCCGTCGCCCTGATCACGCCAGGGCGTGACGGCGCGGTCGTCGAACGGTACACGTACGACGACTACGGCGCGCCCACGGTCTGGATCGAAGACAGCCAAAACCCCGGCACGTGGATCGAGCACACGTCCAACGGCGTACCCGTCTCCGATTTTGGCAACCCCTTCATGTTCACCGGCCGCCGCTGGGACGAAGTCCTCAGCCTCTACGACTACCGCACCCGCTACTACAACCCCTACCTCGGCCGTTTCCTCCGCATCGACACCATCGGCCTCTGGGGCGACGCGAGCAACCTCGGAAATCCGTATGCCTACGTGGGCATGCATGCCGAAAGCACCCCGTCCCCGACTACAGCGCTGACTACAGTGACAACCGGCAATGAGAGTACATGTAGGTTCTTCTGCGACAATCTTGACGTAGAAAAGCAGGACCGCTCCGGAAAAGCAAAACCACGCGAAAAGTCCCATAAAGACAGGGGATTTCATCGCGTGGCGCAGGATGACAAATGGTGGGCGGTGAGAGATTCGAACTCCCGACCCCCTGCGTGTAAAGCAGATGCTCTAACCAGCTGAGCTAACCGCCCGAAAGGTCATGTAGTATAGCACGTGAAACGATGACTTCAAAACGCGCTGAGTGCGAAGACAACGCATTGGGTCAAGCGCATTGTTCAGCGCGTCATGGCGCGTTCGTGGGCGTCATGCGGACATTCGTATACACACTTTGCCGAAATGCGTGCCGGACGCCATGTGCCGCATCGCGTTGACGGTCTCCTCAAAAGGAAACACGCTGTCGATGATTGGATGAAGCCTATGCAGATCGATGGCGCGGTTCATTTCGAGGAAGGCGTCGCGCGGACCGACAATCACGCCCTGCAAGCGGATGTCTTGCATGAGCAGGGGCGTGAGGTTCAGCGGCGCTTCCACGCCGCCCAACACGCCAATAAGACTGATATGGCCTCCCATGCGGACCGCCCGCATCGACTGGGTGAGCGTGCTCACCCCGCCGACCTCAATCACGTGGTCCACTCCTTCACCATCGGTCAGTTCGCGGACCAGCTTGGACCACGCGGGGTGTTGTTTGTAGTTGATGCCATGCGCGGCGCCCAGCGACTTCGCGCGTTCCATTTTCCCGTCGCTGCTGGAAGTCACGATAACCTCCGCGCCCAATAGCCGCGCAAACTGCAGCGCAAACACCGAAACCCCGCCCGTGCCCAGGATAAGCACCTTGTCTCCCGCCTTCACGGACCCGTGGCGGACCAGTGCGCTCCACGCCGTCACGGCGGCACAAGGCAAGGTCGCTGCTTCCTCGTCACTCAGGTGTCCGGGAACCTGCACGAGGCCATCTTCGCGAAAGACGGCGAGTTCCGCGAGCGTACCGTCCAATGGCCCGCCCAGCGTCGTGCTGGCGAGCTTCTCGCGGCTCGGCGGCCCGGAGAGCCACCCCTGCGCAAAGATGGCGGCCACGCGGTCGCCGGTGCGGACGCGCGTCACGCCGGGTCCGACGCCCACGACCTCGCCTGCCCCGTCCGATGCGGGAATGAGCGGCAGCGGCTGGCGAGGATTGTAAAGTCCCTGGATGGTCAGCAAATCCCTGTAGTTCAACGAGACCGCGCGCACGCGCACGAGCACCTCGCCGGGCCCCGGGACAGGTTCAGGGCGCTCCACAATCCGGAGATTGTCGAAACCGAATTCCCTCTGCAGTTCGAATGCCCTCATCCATGCATCCTCTGTAGCCGAGCCCTGAGCCTTTCAGACGGCGACATTGTCCACGCGCCTGCACAGAGGTACAAGTTGCCAGAGATCTCAAGCGCATTGGTCTGCCCAAAGGAATTCAGTTCCGGTGCTGTCACGGCGCCTCGCAGCATTTTATGGGACGCCATTACCCAAGCAAGGGAATACGTTGTCCCGCAGAAGGCTCTCGTTGAAAGTACCCCGATGGCCATCGGAATTGACTCGCGCGGAGCGCCTTTGCTAGACTTCCCAACCAGGATGGGCGGTTAGCTCAGGTGGTTAGAGTACTTGCTTGACATGCAAGGGGTCACTGGTTCAAGTCCAGTACCGCCCACCATCTTAAACTTCACCACACGCAGTAGCTTACGCGGGCGCGCCGCAACGGCGGGACGGTGGTAACCTCACGTCGGCGCCGTTCCTTAGCAGCTCTCACCTATTAAACCTTGAGGGACTTCAGTACCTGGCGTGCCTTCTTCGCTTCCGCTTGGCTGTCAAACGCGAAATAGACGACGCAGCGTTTGCCGAGTGCGGCGGCGGACAACCCGCGCAGGTTGACGCCGGCTTCTGCCAAAGCCATCGTAATCTTCGCGCCAAGCCCCGGCTTGTCCGCCCCTTCAACGCGCAACGACTGGAGCGTCTCCGCCTTTCGCAAACCCAGCCGCTTGGCCGCGCGAAGCTGTGCCGCTCCCTTCAGGGGTGCAAGGAATACGACTCCTGTACCAGGCACATCCCTGCGAGCGATGACAAACTCCAGGTTCGCGCCTGCCTTTGCCAGAGTGTCGAGCACTGCGGCAACTCCGCCCGGTTGATCCTTGATGGTCCCGGCCCACACGTCTACTCGTTCAATGGTGTACGGCATGATCATGTCCTCCTGTGAGACCCGCTATGCGAATACCCGCTTCCGGACAATCCGTAAGAAATCAGTATAACACGGGATTCGCGAGGACAGCTTGAAAGCTGTCGCCCGGGCCTTGCTTTCACGTGTGCGAAAGGCAATCAGCTTGAAGTGCGCGTCTGCGTCGCGGCTTTACTTCTGGCTTGAAACCAGCAAGCGCAGTGGTTTGCCTGGGTCCAGGTGAATGGGTAGTCCCTCGCTGAGCTGAGCCCCCGAGACAGCCCGCACTGAGCCCGAGTCGGCATCTTCGACGCGGTACATGCGCGAGGAGTCCGGCTCCACGGTGAACCATTCCGGCACTGCGTTCATTCGGGGCCAATCCTGCTCGAAGCCCATGGTAATACGGTGGCGCGGGACATCGAACTGAAGACGTCCGTCATACTCCTGGTGTGATTTCATGAAGATGCAGATTCCGTCGCCGTACGGGGCCGCGCCCAGTTGGAGGCCCTGCACCCAGGGTCGCGCGATGGTGTTGCGGGTGTGCAGCATGGTGTGAATCAGGACGGTGCGAACCGTGTTAGCCTCGAGTTTGTGCACGTCCCACAGGCGCTCGGGATCGGTATGATCGACCAGAAGGGTGGTAATCTCGCGATCGGCCCACAGAAACGCTTCGGGCACGGGGAACCGGTACAGCAGATAGAGCCCGCCCTCCACCGAGTCGGCCACGTTGTCGCGCGAGCCATGGTCCCAGTTGAATCTTGCGTAGCGAGGCTTGAGCAGATTCGTCATGGGGCGCCGAATGGCCTCGCCATAACGATCGGTGCCCAAGGCCAAATCGTAATCCAAGAACCCCACCATGTCATATCCCCAGCCGTCGCGAATCGTCACGTTGTCGTGGGGACCTGGAGCCTCTTGCAGTTCGCCCACAATCACCCCGTCGGAGTTCGTGCCCCGCCTCAGTATTTCGTCAAACATGTACTCCAAATGGGGTCGGTATTCCTCGCACTTCTTTGGGTCCCCCTTGCGGTCGACGGCGAAAAGCAGTCCCAGGCCGCCAATGATTTCGCAGCCATGGTCAGACAGGCGGGACGGCACGAACCCGCCGGGGAGAAGATAAGAATCGGCAAGACGGTGCGCCCAGTCCAGATATTTTCGCTCACCGGTCATGCAATATAGCCGCGGCAGGATCTGAAGTAGGTCGCCGTTCACTTCAACGTTTGTAGATGGGATCTTCCCATACGGCGTGTCGTACCGGGCGTGCTTGAAGACATCATCAACAATGCCCCGCATGCGCGCAAGCCAAGGGTAGTCTCTCCCCGTGATCTCGACAATAGGCACCAAGCCGTCTTTCGCATACTCGCTGGCGCCGAACACCATCGCGTCAAAATCCATGGCCAGTTTCTCTCCACGGTCCATGTCGTAGCTGACAGGCAGCGAGTCAAGGTGATTACACAGCCGTTGTTCAGCTTCCAGGGTCTCAACCATGACCGTGTTCAAGACATCGAGGTCCGTGTAGTACGCGGCCCAGACATAGAACGGATAGCAGTCCGCCGCGGTATCGCGATAGTTCCACTCCGGGCCGGTGGGACGAAACAACCCTGAACGTTCATCGCGAACCGGCAGACAGCGCTCGCGAAGCCAGCGCTGGACCTTATCCAATGCGATGCCCGCGTACTGCGCGGAGCGCATGGCACGATCCCAGTCCGGCTCGCCGGGTGCCGGATTCCACAGCCGCCGCGTCTCATCGTTAATCTCAAAGCCAGGCAGGTCCGCCCAATAGAGGGTCTTGTTGGCGTCCGACGAGGTGGCGATTCGCACGGGCTTGACTTCCAATGTCGCCGAGGACTTGCCCGTCACCCGAACACCGGCCAGGAATGCAGCCGGCCGTTCGCCTTTGGTGAAAAGCGCAACTTGATTGCCGGGCGACAGCTCACCCAGAGGCAATTCAATCCACTCGTAAGGGGTCTGCCGCACATCGGAAAACGATCCTGCGAGGCCGCCGTATTCGTAGCGCAGCGTCCGTTTGTCAGTTCCCTTGCTGCCGAACAACACCTCGAAACGATCGCCGGGCGACACATCGGAAGGCAGCGTCACATCCAGTCTCCACTCGGCCAACCAGTAGTAACGCTTCCCCTGGTATTCCTGAGGTCCGTCGATGAACAGGACTTCGGCCGCTGACGCGGAAAGCGCGAGTAACCCGATACCGAGCAGCACAAACCAGCGATTCATTGTCATCACCTCTTCGTGTGGAGTTCTGAATGCCCACTTGGCGTTTGTGACGTGCTTGTCTGTCGGCAGAGACCCTGAATCAGGACGGATTCTTTGGGGCCTCCGCCCACAAACCGTTCACTGCGGCCACCGTCTCGTTGACCAGCACCTGACCGCCTTCGGCGCCGACGTCGTTGCTTTGCACGACGGCACTATACCCACCGCCCTGGACGGCCACGGGCGTGGGGACATAGCTGCCCGGCCCTGCGAGCTGAATGACAAACGTGTGCAGCGCCTTGCTCTTTGCTTTCATCTGAATGCCGTACTGGGTATAGAGTTCAAAATCATTCGTGGCGATGGCCACGTCACCCAGGCGGATGGCATGGAGTTCCATCGTGTAAGGTTTGATTTCGCCAGCTTGTTGGGCTTCATATCGCTTGATGGCATCTTCGTGCCAGGCGACGCGCCGATACTGCAGAGGATCCGCCGAGCATTCAGCCAGTTCCGCCTTGACCGCTTCATACTCCTTTTCGGTGATCATGCGCTGCGGCAATTCGATGGGCTTCACAAGGTGAACCAGCGGCACATCGGCGAACTTCTCCTTCTGCGCCCCTTCGTAGGCCTCGTCCCAGGCGCGGATGATCCGCCGCGCGATTTCATCGAGCCGGCTCAGTCCCCGAAGCTCGCGCATGCGATCCTCCGCGGCCTTCCGGTAGCGGATGTGGGGCGATTGATCGCCCGCGGCGCCTATCCATCCCAGGACGATGAGGCCGTTGCCATATTTCGCTTTCAGTCCTGCGCGGACTGGATGCCAGAAGTCGGCATTCACGGCGCTGAGGCCTTCCACTTCCTGTGCCGGGCAAACCACGTTGATCGCCGTCGCGATCAAGCTATCGTCCTCACCCCAGAAGAAGAGGACTTCCACCGCGTGGTCTTCGGGACCTTCAATGCCCCGGAAACTGTCAATACTGATATCGCCGTACATTTGCCCGTGGCCGTCTTCGAAGTAGGACCGGCGATTGTAGCCGACGATGGCATCGCCCATTCCCCAGCCCGCCTTGGCGGGCTTGCGCGCCGTCCATGCCGCCTCCGCGGCATCGGCAATGCGCACCGCGAAAAACTCGACGAACTCGGCGGGCCGCATTACATCCTCGTCCGGAATCTTGTACTTGCCCTCAGTCGTGACCGGGGCAGTGTGGGTATGCGTGGCGCTGATGATCAGTTTGCGAATATCGAAGTCCGGAATCCGTGCGCGGAGTTCACCACAGGCGCGTGCGCGTACCTCGGTCTTTACGCCCACAATGTCACAAGCGACGAAGATGGCCTGTTCCAGCACTTTTTCGCCGTCCCGGGATTCCATGGCCATGGCGTTGGCTTGCAGCTCGCTCTGTACCTCCCGGGCGATGCGCGTTGCCATCTGCCCGTCGAGCGCCACGGGCTTGTCCGGGGTGATACTGACGCTCGCGGCGCCCACGTGCAGAGACGCGGCCGATGATAAGGGAGCGCCCCAAAGCACCGACAAGGCCACGGCCAAACACACAAACGAAATGCGATTGCCACTCATGAAATGTCTCCCAGGTTCTGATCCCGCAACCATGCCGGATTCTAGGAATGCTATGATGCGCGCAGCACCTTTCGCAGGTGCTGGATGCTCTTGCGCCCTTGTTCTTCCGTACTGCACTCCACCGACAAAACGCCTTTGAATTTGGCCTTGCGAAGGATCTTCACAATGCGGGTCCAGTCGAGAACCCCTTCGCCACAGGCGCAGCCGGATGGCACCCCGGTCACCTTGCCGCGGTCGTCCATGAGCACGCCACCGATGTCTTTCGCATGGACGTGGACAACCTTCTTGGCGATGGCCTCGAGGAAGGCGTACGGGTCCTCGCCGGCCATGAACACGTTTCCCGTGTCTGGATTGCAGCTAAAGTAAGGCGAATCGACGAGTCCGAGAATCTCGAGGTACGTCTTCAGCTTGACTGTGTAGACTTGATGCGGTTCCAGGGCAATGTGAATCTTGTGCCGTTCGGCTGCGGGAAGCACGCGGCGCAGCGTGTAGTAGAACATGTCGAACGCTTGGCGTTTGGTCATCCACTTGGGAACGATGCCCTCATCGGTGCACACGCAAGTCGCGCCGACGGCATCGGCGTACTCGATGGCACGGGTCAGGAACGGCACGCTGATTTCGGGCTGAGCCATGGGCGCGTGGGCACTCACCGCGCTGACCTTCAGGCCGAAGCTTGCCACGATATCCCGAATCTCGAGCGGGTCGCGTTCCATGCTGACCGCGCCGTAGTATCCCGCCTCACAGAGCAGGTCGCGGCCATTCAGCATGTTAAGTTCGCAATAGCGGTATCCCTGTTTGCGGATTGCCGCGAGCGAGTACTCGAGGGTTTTGTCCGCATGGCGAAACGCCTCCGTGTTCAGTCCGATTTCGATATCCGCCATCCTTTCCTCCTTCCGCACCCGTATCATGGGTGCACACATTCCTCGGCGCCGCGTCAACTCAAAGGACAAAGGGAAGCATACGGAACTCCCGGTATCAGGGACTTGCCGTCGGAGAAACCTTCCGGACGTCCGGCCAGTTCCCTGACCAGCAGCCCCCGCCAATGCGCCACGCGTTCCGCATGCTTGCGCTTTCCGGCGAGATCGTGAAGCTCGTTCGGATCTTCACTCAATCGGAAGTACTGTTCTCTGCCATCCGCAACGAACCAGATGTACTTCTCCTTGCCGTCGGTGAGCGTGTGGTGCAGCGGCGCGTGCTCGATGTGAAGGTAGGGACGCGGCTCCGCGGATTCGCCCCGCATCAGGGGCGACAAGTCCATTCCTTCAACGGTCTCCGGCGGATCGATACCGGCCATGGACAGCAAGGTCGGCATGATATCTTCCAGACAGACCGCCTGTTCGACAACGGTGCCGGGCGCTATGCCGGATCGTGCCGTGGGCCGGATCAGGAAAGGGATGCGGGCTGACGGCTCGTAGGGAACCGTCTTACGCCACAAGTAATGATCGCCCAGCATTTCGCCGTGATCACTCGTGAAGACGATGATGGTATTGTCGTCCTTCAACCCGTTCACCGGGTTCAGTAAACGGTTGATTTGATCGTCGACGTGGTTGATGAGCCCGTAATACGCCGCGCGCGCCGACCGCAGCGCATCGCCGTCAAGCTGGACACGGCTGGCGCTTTGGCCCATGCCGAGGCCCTTGTTCTCGGGCGCCTCGGCCCAATCGCCGATCACGGGTTCGGGGAGGTTCGTGCGCAGATAGCGTTCCATGTATGCGGCCGGAGGAACGAGCGGAGGATGGGGTGCAAGGAAGGAAACCGTCTGGAAGAACGGGCACGAGGGGTCGCGTTTGCGCAGAAACTCAAGTGCCTCATTGACCGTCCAGTTGGTTTGGTGATAGGCCTCGGGCATGTGCCACGGGCGCGCGGTCCAATCGTTATGCATGACCCCGGTGCCGTAGTAGCCGCCGCTTCCCTCCGGCTCGACCCGGCTCAACCATTCCTCGTAGTCGCCATCTTCGCGCCCGTTGACGACCATGTGGTCGTAACCATAGCGCTTGCGCGGCGGATGCTGGTGCATGTTCCGCCCCACGAGATAGGTCTGGTATCCGTGGTCTTTCAGCACCTGCGGTAAGGTGGGAGGCGCATTCCACTCCACGCCGTCTTGATAGCCCACCATGCCGTGCGTGGCGGGAAACTGCCCTGACAGGAGCGAGCGGCGCGCGGCAATGCACGAAGGGCATGTGGTGTAGGCGTGGGTGAAGCGCGCGCCCTGCGCGGCGATCCGATCCATGGTCGGTGTC
This sequence comes from Candidatus Hydrogenedentota bacterium, assembly GCA_020849535.1. Classification (GTDB taxonomy): domain Bacteria; phylum Hydrogenedentota; class Hydrogenedentia; order Hydrogenedentales; family SLHB01; genus JAHDWY01. The sequence continues at coordinate 41,479 of JADLGB010000089.1, read as the reverse complement.
AATAGCACCGGGTGGCCGTCGATGCCGAGACAATCGCCGCGTTGCTGGTCGGTCATGATCAGGAGGATGTTCGGCCTGTCGACACCGCCCGTTGCCGCGGAACGCGTGGGCGATTGGCTTGCCGCCTTGGCCCGCGGCAGCGACAGGCCAGCCGCCGCAAGTGTGCAGGATGTGAGGAAAGCGCGCCGTTTCAGTTTGGCCATATGGGGCATCTCCAATCGTACGTGGTTCCTCCGTGCGTCACACCGACCACCCGTTGTGCATGGGGCGATGCAGCATCTTGTTGGCTTCATCATTGTCGATGAAGCGTTCCGCCTTCGGGTCCCAGCGCAGCTTCTGCTTCAACCGGCCCGCGATATCCGCCACCATGCCCTGATAGGACGCAACATGCGCCGCATCCACGCTCGACACCGGATCCTGGCGCGAGCGGATGCAGTCAACAAGATTCTGTCCGTGATTGGTGGAATCGGTCAGACGCAGGTCCGTGTCTTTGAACGGGACCGTCAACAAGGATTCGGGTTCCGCCCAGATGCCGGAGCGATCCACGTGCACCCAGCCCTCATCGCCGATGAACCGGCAGCCCGATTTCTGCTGGTCCTTGTCGGTGAAGTGCATGATTAGACCGTCATCGTACGTCAAGGTGGCATTCCACGTATCGACGTTATCCGTGAAGCCTTCGCTGCGGTACGTTGCCGTGCACTCGATGTCGAAGGGTATCTCGCCGACACGCGGACAACCCCAATTGGCGATGTCCAGGTGGTGCACGCCCCAATTGCAGATGAAGCCCGCACAGTAGTCCCAGATGAGATACCAGTCGGGCCATTCGACACGCCCTCGATTGTACGGCTTGTCGGGCGCCGGTCCGCGCCACATGGCCCAGTCAAACCCTTCCGGCACGGGTTGCGGGTCAAGTGAGCCCGTGTACTTGGGGCGATACTGTGGACCTTCCGTCGCCACTTCCACGCGCGTGATGTTGCCGACATAACCGTTTCGTGCGAGCGTGCAGGCGCGCTGGAAATCCTCCAGCGACCGCTGCCAGGTGCCGGTCTGGAACACCCGCTTGGTTTCGCGCACGGTGTTGCGAATAAGTTGCGACTCTTCTATCGAAACCCCCAGCGGCTTCTCGCAGTACATGTCCTTGCCGGCTTTGGCGGCCGCCGTGGCCATGATGGCGTGCCAGTGATCCTGCGCGGCGATCATGACCGCGTCGATATCCTCCCGCGCAAGCACTTCCCGGAAGTCGGCATACATCGCGCAGCCCGTGTCGCCGTACGTGGAATCAACAAGCGCCTTGGCCTTCAGACGCCGGTCCTCGTAAGTGTCACACACGGCGACCACCTGCACGTCGCCCAGCGCGAGAAACTTCGTCATGTTGCTGGTGCCCATACCGCCGACGCCGATGCAGCCCATGGTGATCCGGTCGTTAGCGTCCACGGTGTTTTCGGCGCCCCGTGCCCGGGGCATCAGGGCAAACGCGGCACCCGCTGCGAGAGATGAACGTAGGAACTGACGGCGGTTCAGGTGGGACTTCATGGCAACACTCCCATTCGTTATCCGAAATTCGCGGCGCTGGCCGCTCGTGAGACTTGGCCATTCTTGCACAACGTGTACGAAGAATCTATGGGTCAAACGGTGCTTTTGCCGTTGTGGGCGCGCTCCTGGTCCTAACCCGGAGAGACCTAACGTGAAATGCCGTAGGCCCCCGCTCTCACGAGTTATTGTCCGGTCGTGACACCCGCACCATCACTACACCGTGCCGCCCAACCGTTGCTTCAAATTTGCCGCTGAACTCGCCCATATCTGACTGACGCCAGAGGTCGCGAACCTTGTGTGGCCCCGACAGCCCTGCGTCGTCCCAGGTGAGGGTGATGGGCACAGCGAATTCCCCGGGATTGAAGAGTCCAACGGCCGTCGAACCATCCTCCAGATCCTTGACCATCGCAAACGTCTCCTCGCCGAGCATTATGACGCGGGCACACTTTCCGAGGGGGTCCTGATCGATCGCAATGACCTCGGGATTGCACAGGACGTTGATGGTGAAGTCGTCGAGCCGCGACATGTCGCCGCTGTAGAACAAAGGCGATGCCATGAGGCACCACAGCGACATGAACGCGTACTGTTCGTTTGGAGTGAGGGAGCAGGGCGTCGGCATGCCGATGGTGCGGGCGTCGCCGATGTAGCCAATCTGGATATAGTCCGGGTCGTTCCAACTGCCTGGGCCCGAGTACTCCCCGTGCTTCGCATTGGCGAGGGCCACATCAAAAATGCGGTTGAGCTCAAATCCCAGGTCGCCGCTGGTCCGCCACGATTGCCCGCCGACCTCCTTGCCCCATTCCCAGACGTCGCCGAGCCCGTATTCGCAAAGGTTCATCTGGATGTCGCGCGGCTGCTGCTTCAGCAAGTCACCCATGAGGATGTAGGGTTTCTTGAGCGCCTCTACCGTTGCGGAACTGCCGATGATCTCGCCATAGGAGCACAAGTCGTACTTCAGCAAGTCAAAGCCCCAGTCTGCGAACTGCCCTGCGTCCTGCGCCTCGTGGCCGTAGCTTCCCGTGAACCCCGCGCACGTGCGCGGCCCCGGCGAAATGTAGATGCCCGCCTTGAGTCCCTTCGCGTGAATGTAGTCCGTCAGCCCCTTCATATCGGGGAAGTGCTGGTTGGGCAGGATATTGCCGTTGGCATCGCGCGGCGGACCCACGCGCAGTGGGTCATCGTACTTTTCCGCATTCATCCAGCAATCATCGATACTCACGAACTGATAGCCCACGTCGGCCATTCCGCTCGACACCATGATGTCCGCGGCCTCGCGCATCATCGCATCGGTGATCCGATTGTAGTGGGCGTACCAGTGGTTCCACCCCATGGGCGGCGTCAGCGCCAACGTGTCTCCGCTGACGATGCGGAAGGTTCTTGAAGTTGCTCCGTGCTGGTTATTTGCGCGCAACATCGCTTCATACGTACCACGCTCTGGCACCGTGCCCGTGATAATTCCGGTTTCCGTATCGATCGAAAGGGATGCGGGCAGGCCGTCACATGAGAAGAGAATGGGGCGCTCGCCGGTCGTGGGCACTCGATAGAGGAACGGATTCCCCGGCCTGCACCCGTATACTCCCGGACCGTTGATGCGCGGTGCCGGACCCGGTTTCGGCGTGAGAATGACACGGTCTTCGCGTGGCGAAGCGACACATGTGGGCGCGGCTCCGCCGCAGACGAAGCGGGCCTCGGCCCAATCCGCGTGATCGAAGTTGATGCCGTCTCCGGCGGACATCACCAGCAGCAACAGGCTTCGTACTCCCTGCACGTCTACGCGAACGGGTTTCGCTTCTTCTCCGTGATGCATCACGCCCGATCGCCATAGGGACTTTCCGTCACCCAGAACCATGAACTCGACCGAGGCATTGCCCCCAGCGGCGGTGTCGTCAATACCAACGGACGCGAGAAACTCGCTGACCTTGCCGTCGAGTTCGAGCCACAACACGCTCTTGGCATGCGTGGCCACGCCCCGTTCAAACGTCTTCCCCGCGATAGAGATGGGACCTTCCATCAGCGATTGGTCTGCGTGCGGTTCCCCCCATCCCTGCTGGGTCTTGGAGAGGTCCAATTGACTTAGCCATACCTCATCCGCAACGGCGTGCGCCGTGATCGTGTGCACGGACAACACCGCAACACCCACGAGAACCAGAGACTTTGACGACATATTGTGAACTCCCCCGCTGAATCGCCTCCAAGGATTGGCCGGTAAATGTCGCGGCTCGTGTATCACTATAGCATGCCCAGGTATTCGGTGGGTGGCGGCCGCTTTCGAGATGTGTCATCATGGTGCCGTAACCGGGGGCCATCGCGGAGCCACAGCGTTGGGAGGAACCGGGGATGCCAACCTATTCGTATCGGTGCGAAGCCTGTCACAAGACCTTTACCCGCCAGATGACCATGGCAGACCATGACAAGGCTCGCGTCAAATGCCCGAAATGTGGGAGCCGGAAAGCCCGCCAACAATACGGGTCGTTTTCCGTCAAGACTTCCAAGAAGAGCTGATTGGTGTTTGCTGAGTCGGTGCATCACGCACTCACGGAGAATCCGCAATGAAATCCACGTTATGTATTGCGATTTGCATGGTGGCAGCCGCCAGCGTCTTGGCGGAACCTCTCACGCTACCCCTCGGTGAGCGTCCCGCATGGCTGTCCAGCGAAGGCATCGTCATGGCCGGCAGTTGGGAGCCTCTCCAGTTTCGCGTCCGCAGGGATGGCGCGCCCGGATACGAACCCACTGCAGATCAGCAGGCCGCCTATGCGCGCGAACACAGCGCCGAGATGATCGATCGTCTCAAGGCGCTCGGCGTGAACTTCGTGATGAGCCACTGCTACAAAGGCGCGGGCCTTCAAGCCGAGCAGCAGAGCATGGAGGACGCGGTCCAGTTCTCCAAGCGGTGCCACGAGGCCGGACTTCGCGTCGGCGTGTACACGTACAGCGGCGCCTTCCTGTGGGAACCCTTGTTCAAAGAGACCCCCGATGCCAGCAATTGGGTGCTTCTCGACGAGCATGGCCAACCGCGAACCTATGGTGGGGCCAAGTATCGGTACTACTGGGACCGGAACCACCCCGATGCCCAAGCCTTCTACAAGCGGATCGTTGAGTTCGCAGTGAAGGACATCCAGACCGACCTGATCCATTTCGACAACTATTCGTATGGTCCGGGCAGCGATGCGAATTCGGTGCAGCGGTTTCAGCAGTTTCTGGCGAAAGAATTCCCGGCGGATCAGGTCGCGGCATTAGGTTCAATTACCGCCGAAGTGGTGCGGTCGATCATGACAGGTTCACCAGAGGATCTGCTTCGCCGTGCCTGGCTCGATTTCCAGGCGCAGTCTCTCGCTGACTCCTATCGTGACATGGGGAACTACGCGCGTTCACTCAGAAAGGACATCCTCCTCGAGTGCAATCCCGGCGGCGCCGGAGATCGAATACGTCCGCCCATCGACCACGGCCGGCTGCTGCAAGGTGGAGAAGCATATTGGGATGAAGGGCCCATGCCGGGGTTAAGGGACGGCCGGCTCCACAACCGCATCCAGACATACAAGATCGCCCGCCGAATGAATAACGTGGCTTTTCTATACACGACGTCGCCACTCGAAATGGCCGAGTCGATGGCGTTCAATCTGGATTGCCTTGGGTGCGTGTGCTGGTTCGAGTATGGGAACATCGTCCGCCGTCCCGGCTCGAAGGAGCCCATGGCGGAAGACGTGGCGCCCTACATCCGCTTCTTTCACGAACGCCGCGATCTGCTGAAGGACGCAGACATCGTTGCCGATATCGGAGTACTGCGGAGTTATCCTTCGCAGGCGCTGGCCGGTGGGGAGCACAGTGAGCTGACGGCCCAAGTCGAGCAAACCCTGATCGAGCAACGGGCCTGTTTTCAGATCGTCTACGACCATCACCTGCAAGAACTCTCGCGCTATCCCATCCTCGTGCTCGCTGGTTGCGTGGCCCTTTCCGACGCGCAATCGAGCATGATCGCGAAGTATGTGGCGGAGGGGGGCAGGGTTGCCGTCGTGGCCGCTCTCGCCACGCATGACGAGTGGGTGCGCCCACGCGCCGTGCCTGCTCTCGCTGCGCTGTCTGGAGAACGCGTGCTACGATGCCAGACGGTGCCGGAACTCATGGACGCGATCGCTAAGGCGTGGCCGGATAGGATGACACTTGACGTGAGCGGCCCCCAAGGTCTCTGCGTCGAAGTGACGGAGCAGCCAGGCCGGCGCTTGGTGCATCTCGTGAACTATCGGGAAGACGGCCCCGCGCGCGATGTTCGTGTGCAACTGCGTGTGCCAAAACCCGTGCGCTCAGTCACCCTTGCCAACCCTGAGCGGCAAAGCGACACTCAGTTATCCGTCGATGCAAAAGACACTTCAATCGTGTTCACTGTTCCCGAAGTGGCGGTGTACGAAATCGCCATCGTTGAGTTTGGCTAATACTCGGAAAGAAGATGTGCGGAGCGCAGACACGCGAGCCGGAAACCGCCGGATCGATCAACGGGCACGACGTTTCCCGGAAGGCGCCCGAGAAGTCTCCTCCCAGGCGCACTCGCTTTTCGGAGCCAGCATGTAGTGCTGCCGCATACGGTCTTTGTCCGTCCGCGCGACGGGGATAGGTTTGCCTTTCGGGTCGATGCCCGCGAAGTACATCGCCGTGGCCACGGTGCCCGGCGTTGGAATGAAGCACTGGACTTGCTGCGGCTTCCAACCGCGTTCGCGCAACCACTCGGCGAGCGCACGCATATCGTCATCGGTGCAGCCGGGGAAGGCGCTGATGAGGTACGGGACCACGTACTGTTCTTTGTGCGCGCGCTGGGACTGCTCGTCGAACGCGCACAAGAACTGCTCAAACACTTCAAATTTGGGCTTGCGCATCAGCCGCAGCACATGATCGCTACGGTGTTCGGGCGCGATCTTCAGTTGTCCGCCCACGAATTCTCGCACCAGCGCCTTCACGTATTCGGTATTCTCGCTGGCGAGGTCATAGCGCACGCCACTGGCCACGCGGAGGTGTTTGACGCCCGGCACCGCCTTCAGCGTTCGCAGCAAGTCGACCAACTCGTCCTCGCGCGTCTCGAAATAGCGGCAAACCGTGGGCGTGAGACAATCGGCCCGCTTGCAATTCGCGGGCCCGCCCGCGCAGCGAGCGCCCCACATGTTGGCCGTTGGCCCACCGACGTCGGAAATGCTCCCGGCCCAATCCGGATGTGCGGTCAGTGTCTGCACTTCCTGCTTCAAGGAATCCGCGCTGCGTGACTGGATTTCGCGCCCCTGGTGCAGCGCGATGGAGCAAAAGGTGCACCCGCCCGCGCAGCCCCGATGCGAGGTCACGCTGAACTGGATCATTTGGGCGGCCGGGATCGGCTGCGTGTAGGAGGGATGGGGCCTCCGGGTAAACGGCAATGCATATAACGCGTCCAGTTCCTCCGTGCTCATGGGTTCAGCCGGCGGTGTCAAGACAACTTGACGGTTGCCGCTCGCTTGCACCGCCCATCGAACACCCTGATGCACTTGCCGCTCGATTGCGAGAGTCGCCTCCATTAACTTCGTGGAGTCGGACTGGATGGCTTCGTACGAAGGCAGAGCAACTACCTCGGCGTCGCTTGGCGCGTTTGCTAACTGCTTCAAGGTTTCCGCCGAGGAGATGGCAAACGCGGTTCCCGGAATTCCGCGCAGTCCCGCAGTGCAGAGTTCCGCGTCCTGCGCGGTGTGAAGCCGCTGGGCAATTTCAAGAATGGCGCGCTCGCCCATGCCATAGACCAGCAAGTCGGCCTTGCTGTCGAGCAGAATGGAAGGACGCACCTTGTCGGTCCAGAAATCGTAATGCACGGCGCGCCGTAGCGAGGCCTCGATTCCGCCTATGACAACCGGGAGGCCCGGAAAGGCTTGGCGAACCAGGTTCGTATACACAATGGTTGCGCGATTGGGCCGCGCACCGGCACGGCCTCCGGGTGTGTATGCGTCATCGCTGCGTTTCTTACGGAAGGCGGTGTAATGGGCCAGCAGGGAATCAATGGCACCCGCGGTGACCCCAGCAAACAACCGTGGACGTCCCATTCTCACGAAGTCTTCGGTCCCAGTCCAGCGGGGTTGCGCCACGATGCCCACGCGAAAACCATGTGCCTGAAGCCAGCGCCCCAGCAACGCCACCCCGAATGATGGATGGTCCACGTAGGCGTCGCCCGAAATGAGAAGTACGTCCAGCTCATCCCAGCCGCGCCGCGCCATATCCTCGCGAAACATGGGCAGGGCATCTTCGCCGTTTCGATCCATCCGATCGGCGCGGGCGCACAGGCTCGCAGGAGGATGATAACTGCGCTTTGAGCCTGGCCTGCGTGACATGGGCGTCTTCCGGATGATGTGGGGAAATTCTGAAAAGGATAGATGGATCCTATGCACTTCTTGCGGAAAATGCAATTTTGCAGGTCCTCGCCACTCGGCGGTTTCCTGTCTCCAAATCTTGCGTGCACAATGCTATGGTTCGACGCGCTTTTCTCCTGGCTTGCCCGCAATCAGGTTCCAATTCACGCTAAGAGCATACCCGACGGCCGCGCTTACCACTAGACCGAGAAGTCCCCACCAAAGCCAGAATACACTCGAACTCCACCATGCCACGGCGCCCAAACCGCAGAGCGTGCCCACAAACACCCCCGGCGTGTTGGCGCGTTTGCTGAGCACACCCAACAGGAACATGGCCACGATGGGTCCCACGAGAAAGCTGGAGATCTTCCCGGTCATCTCGAGGATCGTCCCCAAGTGTCCCACAAAGAAGGCAACGCCGGTCGCCGTGAAGCCGAGGAAGAGCGTCGCGACGCGTCCCGCGCGAAGGTAATGGGCCTCAGTCTTCGCTTCCCGGTGGAAGAACCGCTTGTAGAAGTCCATCACGACGACCGTGGTCACGGAATTCAGCCCGGAACTGAAACTGCCCATGGTGGCCGCCACGATACCGGCAATCACCAGACCCGAGATCCCCGCAGGCAATCCGAACGTAATGAAGTGGGGAAAGACGCGATTGGTGGCCTGCACGGGATTGGCAGGGTCAAGATTCAGCAGCGATTTCATCATCTCCGGATGCTGCTGGTAATAGGCGAACAAGCCCGTGCCCACGAGATACAACGCGAGCGTGACCGGAATCACCAGGAGCGACTGGCCGACCGCGCTCTTAACGAGATCCTTCATCGATTTCGCGGTGAAGTACCGCTGCACAACGACCTGGTCCACGCCGTAGGAAGAGAGGTTGTTGACGAGGCTCATCGCGATGATACCCCAGACCGTGAACTCGGCACTCCAGCGCCAGTCAAAACTTACCATCCGGGTGCGGCCATGCGCGGACGCTATAGCCCAGATGTCAGTCACGCTGCCGCCGAAATCGTAGAGAATGAAGGTCAGCGCCACCACGATGCCGAAGGTCAACACACAGAAGTGAATCACGTCGCACCAGATGACGGCCTCGATGCCGCCGAGCATCGTGTAAAGCGTGGTCAGGATACCGGTGATAAGAATGCAGAAGGTAAGGTTCGCACCGCTCACGACCGATAGTGCCAGTGCCGGCGTGTAGATGACAGTGGCCAGCCAGCCGCCGCGCACCAGCAGAAACAGCAGCGCGGCGAGCATGCGAATGGATACGTGGAACCTGTTCTCGAGGTACTCGTACACGGTGAACACCTGCAGGCGGTAGAAGACCTGCACGACGGTGTACACGGCGATCAGTACCGCAACGGGAAGAATGAGAATCGTAAGCGCATAGCGCAGATCGTGCTGAAACGACATGGCGGGCGCACCCAGGTAGCTGATCGCGCTCAAGTCGGAAGCGATGACGGACAGTGCGATGGGAAGCCACTTGAAGCGGCGGTTTGCGAGGAAGAAATCCGTCGCGGTCCGCTGCCGCCGCGCGAACATGCTGCCAAAGGAGACGATGGCCAGGATGTAGGCAACCATGACCGCGCCGTCAATGAATGTCCAACTATGCACTGCAAATACCCCCGTCCAGGTCGCGCGATCGAATTGCAAGATTTGCGAGTCCCATCGCGTGAGTTCCAAGGAGAAGCACGAGAATCTCGGTCTACAGCAGCCGGCGGAACCCCTGGTGCGCGGGTGGGCCCTCCAGCATCTCTGTAACGCGACCCTTATCCAAGGCCTTCGCGAGATCTGCACACACAGTGTCCAGGGCCTCGGCATAGCGAGACACGATTGAATCGGTGTGTGCCAAGGTAGGATAGATGGCCGTGCCAGCCAGGAAACCGAGCCTCAGCATCTCCGTCGTAAAAAGCGTTTTCAGCTCATTCGCCAGCGCATGCTCAAACGCGAAGTGTGCGAGGCACGGAAACCCATCCGCCACAGCCACCGGCAATCCGTGCCGGGTGCTCGTAACGCGCCAAGCCTCCTTCATCATCTCGCCAATGCGCGCGACGTGACCGCACACGTCCTCCTCTTTCAGTTTGCGCAATGTCGCGAGGCCGGCCACCGGACCAACACTTTCCGTCCAGTAGGTACTACTGATAAATGAGCCGTGCGCGCCTTCCATCGCCTGCCGGGTGCCGATGACCGCGCCGATGGGATGGCCGTTGCCAAGCGCCTTCGCGAAGACGGCGAGATCGGGGTTGACCCCGATTCGCAGGTGAGCGCCACCGTGACAAAGCCGCCAGCCGATAGTGATTTCATCGAATATCAGCAGCGCGCCAGCAGAATGGGCCTTATCGCGGACGTGCTCAAGGAAGCCCGGTTCAGGCTCGGCATAGCGGCACGGTTCCATGATCACGGCGGCCAATCGATCGCCGTGCGCGGCCACTAACGCATCGAACGCCTCGCGATCGCCGTAGTCAAAGGTCACAGCCGTGCCACGCAGTTCGCGTGGCACACCCAAGGGCGCCAGGCCCGGAAGCAGATGTCCGCGCAGGGAATCCTCCGCGCCGAGATTGGCCGCGAGATACCAGTCCTGCCACCCGTGGTATCCGCAGATCGCGACGACCGACCGGTCTGTGGTGGCGCGCGCGATCCGCACCGCAACCGCGCAGGCTTCGCCCCCGCATCGGGCGAAACGCACGTGCTCGGCCCAGGGATGGATGGCGCACAGGAGGTCGGCCAACTCCACCTCTTCCGGCGAATTCAACGTGCACATGCTGCCCCGGCTAATTCTGTCGGTCACGGCGCGCGTTACTTCGGGATCCGCATATCCCAGCAGACAGGAGCCCACGCCGTTGTGGGTCATGTCGAAATAGTGGTTGCCGTCGAGATCCCAAATCTCGCAGCCCCGCGCCTCGCGGTAGTAGGCGGGCCACACATCCGGCGCAAACATCTCGGGTCGCTTGCTCAACAATTGCGTACCACCGGGCATGCGCCGTTTCGCGTGTTGATAGAGCGCTTCAGTTTGCGATGTGCTGGACATTGAGCCCTCCGCGTTTCCATTCACCGTCTGAATCGGGTATCTGAAAGACATTGCCGGCACGCAAGCCTCCCCCGGGACATTTCACACCCTAAACGGCAGGCCACACGGGATCATCATGACTGCCATCGCCCGCCGGAAACAAGTGAACGAATGAGAACATTCTTGAGAGTACCGAGTTCTCGGATACTGCTCTCCGTGTGTTTTTTGGACATCTTCGGAGTTTTCGCCGATTCTCGAGAAGTCGGGGCTCGGAGCAAGAGTCCCGATAGGGACGACAGATAATAGCCCAGCGATTCATCGCTGGGTCCGCGGGACCCCTCCCAAGCCCCGGCAGGGGCGAAAGAGTCCATGCGAGCTCCAGTACCACCTATTTCACGTCATGCTTCGCATGCAAATCCTCCGACCTTTCCTTGAAAGCCGTCTTCCGATGATACCTCGCCTGCTCTGTCGTCCCTGACGGGACTCGCCTTCTGGTTGCCCAGGCTACCCAGCGATGAATCGCTGGGCTATTATCTTTCGCCCTTACGGGCTGAAACCACCCAAGACGGAGAAGTGGGTGAATACGCACGTTTCCAGGCACTTGGCGCGATTGCGCGGCTGGAGAATTCGGTACTCTCGAGAACATTGAATTGGCCATGAAGACGAAACCGGCCGCGCCTCAAGAGCCAGGTTTCCACCCGATACGGGGTTCTGGTAGCCTTCATCCGGACCTAGTAACAGGAGCAAGTTTCATGCGAAAGATCATCGTGCGTGCGGCCATCTCCATCGCCATCACGCTTGCTATTACTGCCGCATTCTTCGCGTTCGCACTGTGGCGCAGCGGGCAGCCTCAGTCCGCGCACTTCGATGCCGCCTACGCACAGGGACTCCGGGGGACTACTGTTTAATGCTTATCATCTCGATTCCTAAGCCAAAGAATTTGGTGGAGATTGTGACAGGGCAGTGCTCTTTAAGAGTAGTCTGGATGTCCCTTGATTTGTATGGGCCTTGCGGGATGAAGTGGAACACTGAAACAATCCACAGTAGAAGGAGTAGAAATCCCATGGGGGATGACCCTCGGCTGTCCATACCAGCCCACTCGTGCCGCGCCTATGGATGGACTGCGTGCTGGAAGTAGCCCATCCGTGGATTGGTCTTGACAATTCGCGAGAAAGACCATAGTATTGAAATGGGGAAGCGGTTGTCGGCGCTTATCTACTCTCACACACTCGAAAGCGGATGTTCGCGCGCCCGGAGTCCCGTGGACAGCCTTTGAGACAAAGGTCCTTTTGCCGATCCGCAAGGCATTCCGGGATAAATGGCCGGAGCACCGGCAAACCGATGAAGGAAGAGGTGTTAGGGCGACTCTGGCAAGAAACCCCAAGGAATCCTCTACTGACAGGAACGATGAACCCTGCGTCTAATGCGGGTCCATCGAATCATTGTTAGCCAGAACGAATGCACAGGCGAGGAACTGCCATGGATAACGACTCGATAATCCACGACGCACTTCAACTACTAGATCGCGTCTTGGCCCATCAGAACGAGGGCGGCGACTTCCTTGGGTCTGACGTACACACCTACCACCTTGTCGAGGCGCTCAATTCCCTGGGCCCCGAATCGTTCTACCCCTACATTGATCAAGCCCTGCACTGGTTCGAGTCTATTGACGACCCTCGAGACCGCAACCCGAGAGCCGTGAGCCCGTTCAAGTTGTTAGCGCTAACAAGGGGAAGACGAGCAGATGCGTATCGGAATGAGGCGGTAAGCAAGATCCTCGCTCACATGGTTGGGACAGATGGGAACATCAACATCCCGGTCGGGTTCGTCGAATCCCCTGACGTCTACGACACCTTTCCGACTCTGGTGGGCATCTCCATTCTAATCGGGTCCCCCATGGAAGAATCCTCAGATGCGATTGACCGAGCTCTGTCGTGGTGTGTCTCTAAGCTGAAAGACGGTGATCGACCTGCCACACTGGGGTTCTTGGCTTGGACCGTCACGGAGGTGATTCAGGCTGGACTTGACGTCGCCCAAGAGACCAAAGATCGGGCGTTCCAGGCTCTGCGCGTTGCTTTGGACGACCGCGCATCTTTGAAGAAGGACCCACTTCAGGCTGCGTACGTGGCCTTTGATGCAGCCATTGTGGGAAGCAGAACGAACGACACAGCGCTTGACGGCTTTGCCAAAGAGGTCCTGTGGCAGTTGCTCACGACAATGAGGACCGATGAGCGTTTCTACGAGGGCCAAGACCAAGCCCTGCTGGATCTCCGGATTCTGACCGCGATCGGGGCAATCATGACGGCGGAGGACCGTGCCGCCTTCGGTCAACGTCTGCTTGCGGGGGCCTTCTCAGGCAAGGTGGTGGCAATCCGCGAGTATCGGGCGCTTCGCGGGGAAGCCCAGCGGCTCGTAGAACGGATCCGAGCCTTGGAGGCCGAGCGCAAAGGCGAAGGCTTGTTCGTACGGCCGCGTTGGACAGTGCCGTCGGGATCGAACGATAGGGATGTCGTATTCTGGCTCATGCCATTCCCCAAGGAAGGCGCGCCACCCCATGTTAAGTCAATGGAGGAAGTGTTTCAGAACCTACTTAGACCTGCCGTCGAGCAAGAGTTCGCCGTGTCAGTGCGGCGCGCAGACGACATCTTCGACACGGGTGATATAATGCAGTCGATCTGGGAGAACATCGTCCTTGCCCGCGCGCTCGTGGCAGACCTCACGGGCCGGAATCCCAACGTATTCTACGAGGTTGGCCTCGCGGACGTTCTCAACAAAGAGGTGGTTCTCCTGTCCCAGACAATGGATGACGTTCCCTTCGATCTCAGGTCACGGCGGGTTCTGATCTACAATGTCAACTATCCGGGTCCGGACAGGCTGCGCGGGGAGCTCCTCAAGACGCTTGAGGCGGTCCTGAAGAAGGAGTCTGGCTAACAACAGCATGCGCAGCGGACGGCACTTCGCGCCGCCGCCGACGCTGAGCGTCAGCCGCCCAGGAGACCATCGAAGTGGATCGTCGATTCCAAGTCTTCGTAAGCTCCACGTTCCGGGACCTTCAGGACGAGCGCCAGCAGGTCATCCAGGCTCTTCTCGAGCTTGACTGCATGCCGTCCGGGATGGAACTGTTTCCTGCCAGTGATGAATCCAAGTGGGCACTGATCACCCGCGTCATCGACGACTGCGACTACTACTTGGTGATCATCGGTGGGCGCTACGGCTCTGTCGATGCCGAGGGGATCAGTTTCACAGAACGTGAGTGCGATTACGCCGCGAAGCAGAGGATTCCTGCATTGGCCTTCTTGCACCGTGATCCAGGCGCCATACCCGCAGGCAAGACTGAGCTGGCTCCAGCGGCCCGCGAAAAGCTCGATGCGTTCAGAGTGAAGGCAGAACAGCGAATGTGCAAGTACTGGCGTACGCCCGAGGAACTGGGAGGTGTAGTATCGCGCAGCCTGGTCCAGTTAATGAGGCTTCAGCCTGGCGAGGGCTGGGTGCGCGCCCGGTTTGCCAGCAACGCGGAAGAGGTACAGAAGCTCCGGTCCAAGATCGACGACCTGACTGCCAGCTTGGAGGCTGCCAGGACCGAGCCCCCAGAAGATGCGAAGACCCTTGCGCAGGGCTCACAAGTGTTTCGACTGAGATGGACATTCAACCACAGGGAACACGTGGCGAAACTGAGTTGGGACTCCATCTTCGCGTGTTTGGGGCCCACCATGTTCGACGAGGCCTCTGAATCCGATCTTGAAAAGACCTTGGAAGGCAAGATCGCAGCGGAGGCGGCCGTTGAGAGATGGCATGTTGATGTCCGCGATGAGGACTTCCAGACAGTTAAGGTGCAACTGCGGGCGCTCGGGTTGATCCAGAAGAGCGTGAAGAAGCGTTCGTTGAAGGACACCGACACGTACTGGGCTTTGACCCCATATGGCGAGCATTACGCGACCGTGCTCAAAGCAATTCCGAGCGATACAGGCGGCTAGCAACCAGTTGCACCGGAGCGTCAACACCCGGCTTCGCCGCCAGTTGCCGCCCAGTGAACTGAGGCGTTGATTCTCATAGGTATGGCTGACGACGACCCGATAGTCTGCTCACGCTGCTTCACCGACACCGGACTGCGCTTTGATGCAGAGCGCATTGGGATAGATGTGCCGGGCGCCTGCCCAAACTGTGGCGCCGAGGGGTTCAAGAAGCTACCCCAGGCTGGCCTAGGCGCACTGGCACATCGGTACTTTGTTTGGGGCTCGATGTGGCGAACTCGATACGGCGCAGCGCCACTTGTGGAGTTCAACGAACATCAGAAGACTTCAATTGAACTGCAGCCTTGGCTGGAGCAAGACGTTCGGCTGATTGAGCGTCTTCTGAAAGTCGGCTTCTTTCACTATGGCCCGCGACTTTGGATGCTTGGCGAGATTGAGCCGCTCAAAGCGCTCCAGAGATCGAGAACGCGCCAGTCCATAGTTGACCGCATACTCGGTGAGTATCCGGAGCGATCCTTTTCCTCGGATGAGTCCTTCTACCGTGTACGTGTCAATCCCAGCGCTCCCGGCGCGCCAAGCCACTACGACAGTCCGCCACCGGAACACTCCGGTCGAGGGCGACTGGATGTGAAGGGTCAGCCAATCCTGTACGGATCGCCTGATTTGGAGATCTGCATTCATGAATGCAGAGTCACCGCAGAAGATGACGTTTTCGTCGCGACACTGTCTCCGACGAAGACTCTTCGCCTCCTCGACTTGTCAGTGCTGCTGAAAGAGGGTGAAGGAGTGACTGAGTTTGAAAGCCTGGACATTACCGTTCACATGCTCTTCCTCGCTGGTCGGCATTCATATCGACTCACTCGCACCATTGCCGAAGCGGCACGTATAGCCGGCTTTGATGGGTTGATCTATCCCTCGTACTTCAGCTTGCTCCGTTTGGGTAAGATGCCTTTTCAAACTGTGTACGGCATTTCTCAACGCTGCATCGAGCAACTTCATGAGCACGAACAGGCAAAGACCATCCCGAACCTAGCCTTGTTTGGACGTCCGGTTGCCACGGGCAGCGTGGCCGTCAAGTGCATCGACCGGCTCGTCATTAGCAGGGTCGCGTATGAATTTCACTTCGGTCCAACAGGCGCGTGAGGATGAATCCCAACCTATCCATCGAACGGACGTTCTCCGGCATGCTGCGCACGCCTACGCCCGCCGCTCATGTCAAACGCTGGGCAGCAACGACGCACCGACCTGGCTTGATTGGGATGAACCCATGCCATGGAATTCACGGATGTCCCCTAATTAGGCCGAACGAAATGCAGGACCATTTCGCCGCGAAGCCGCGAAGACCGCGAAGCAGACAGAGATTGAGTTCTTCTTCCTTCGCGACTTCGCGGTAAAGCAATCTTCTCTATCATTCCCTGGGGCAAGGCTAAAGAGGTCAGGCTGTCACCGCCATTCGCGAGGATGACGAGGGCGTACGTACCATGGCACAGAAGGACGGTGCCACGACTAAATCTGACATCCGGTCAATCCTGTTATCCTGTCAAAATGAGAAAGAGTTGGACAGGATTCGCAGGATGAAGTATTCGAGGAGATACGAGCGACGGGAATTCGAGTGCCCGCATCCCGGGCCGAACGCAATGCAAGACCATCTTACCGCGAAGCCGCGAAGGCCGCGAAGCAGACAGAGATGGAGTTCTGCTTCCTTCGCGACTTCGCGCCTTCGCGGTAAATCAATCTCTTCTTTCATTCCCCAGGGCGAAGCTCATCCCACAGCGCTGGATCTGGTGTCGCCGTCGCGCGGTAACTTTTGAGCGCACGAGGGCTTTCGCCTACGAAGATGGATTCCCGCGTTCGCGGGAATGACGGCGTTGGCCGGGCACTTCGTCTGTCCCCGTCATTCCCATCTTCTGGGGTATCCAGAGCAATGCCAGCAGGCACGACTGCCGCGTCTCACTCCGAAAACCTGGCGTTGTAAGACTGGGTTCAGTCACGAAGGCAGGACATTTGAATCGGGCCGTACCTCACAAATGTGGACAAACTTGGCGAATCTATTCCGATCAGATTCCTTATCCACCTGGCAAGGGCTTCTGCTAATCTTGACCGGAAGTGTTACGTTCCCTGCGGAGTTTGTCGCATGCGAAAGATCCTTGTGTCAGTGGCCATCTCCATTGCCATCACGGTTATCATCACGGCCGCGTTCTTCGCGTTCGCGCTGTGGCGCAGCGGGCAGCCTCAGTCCGCGCATTTCGACGCGGCCTACGCGCAGCAACACCGGGGCACGGTGCGCGTAGAGATTCCGGAAGTGTACGAGATGGCGAATGTGGCGCTGGCGCTTTCCGAGTATGGCCGCAGCCAGCCACAGGCGGTGCGGCGTGGCAGCGCGTATTACGAACGCGTCATGGCGCATTTCGAACCCCACGCCACGCATCCCTTCATCGAAGCCATCGACATCAAGCCCGGCGACTACGGCGCCTTCTATGGATTTCGCGAGAACGCGCTGCGGTACCGCTTTGAAGGCACACGGATCGTACGGACCGCGGAGTATCCCAATGCCTGGCGCCCTTGGCCGGACCGGTTCACAGAACTGCTCAGCCTCGCGCAGGACTTTGCTGAAGCGAGTAAGTTCCGGGCTTTCTACATGAATGAGCAAGGTCACTACGCGGCACTGATCGACGACTACGAAACGGCCGTCCCCGTTCGCGAAATCTGGACCTGGCTCGAAGCACGCTTTCCAGCCCGCTACGATGCCTATCGTGTCGTCATTTCTCCGCTCACGGGAGGCAGCCACAGCACCGTTCGCTGCGCGGACAATGATTTCGAGGAAACGATCATGTTTGTGCCCGCTCCGGCTCCGGCGAAGGAGGGCGAATCCAGCGCATCTCGAGAGGCACGCATGGCGCGCATGGTATTCACGGAGATCGACCACAACTACGTCAACCCGGTCACGCAGCGGCATATGTTCAGCGTTTATCGCTTCGTCCGGCCGCTCTCGGCGTGGAACGCCCAAGAGGGTTACGGGGATCCTCCGAGCACCTTCAACGAATACATGACATGGGGCGTGTTTCTGTTGTACGCGCGTGATACCTACGACGAGGAAGTCTTCAAGCAGGCGTTTGAACGTGAGACTCGGTTCATGGAAGAGAGCCGACGCTTCGTGCGCTTTACCAGCTTCAGCAAGACCCTGCTGAGGCTGTATCCGAGCGGGGGAGAGGCGCGTCCCATCGAGTCGATCTATCCGGACGTGTTGGGTCGGATGAGTGCCGGCGATTCCCCAAACTCGAGTACTGCGGACTCGTGAGCAGACGCGATGCTCGCTTCACACGAGACTCGATTCCCATCGGCCGAAATCGTCAATGCACCCTCTGGCGGTACCCCTCTTGCCGGGAGAATGAGCCATGCAAAGGTCGCCGATTCGCTGATGCCGCGTTCGTAGAGGATCGTGGGCGATGGCGTCTTGTGGTTGTACTCGCGGCTCCACCAGCCCTGGATCGCGGGCGTTTCCTGGCCAGAGACAAGTGAGATATCCCATGGTTGGCTATCCGAAGGCACAATGCGAACGTTGCCTGCGTCAGCGTCGGTGCTCGCTACCGTTTGCCCTTCGACGGCCACCGTGCAATCCGGATGAAAGTGCCACAAAGCCGTGACGCGCCGAGGCCGGTCTGTGGTGATGCTATCCACGACAATCCAGTAGCCGCCGCGCAGGTAGTAGACGAGGCGCTCGTGGGTGGCCGTGCCCTCCACTTCGGCGAAGCCGCTATCGAACTTGCCGTAACCCAGATCGTATTCAGGCATTGTCACGAACTGCCCGCCAATGGGCGCTTCTGCTTTCAACGGGTGATTCTTCTGCCCATGACCATCGATGAGGACCACGTTGTGGCTGGCGGAACCGATGAAGTACCTTCGCCAGTCGCAACCGACATAGGTGTAGCGTCCGCCATCCACCAGAATATCTCTTCCAAAAGCTGAAATGGACAGATGCAGCTTGTCCGCGTGATAGTGGCCAATGCCCATGGGTCCCGCATCGAAGTACGCCCAGTGGGCGTCGCGATCCCATCCACTGCGCATGACGAGTTGTCCCGCCCAGGGAAACGCGCGAGAGGGCAGGCCGTCAGGAGCGGCGCCACTATTCCCATTGCTGGCGATGTACGCCCAATCCGGCCGATTGAAAGTCTCAGCCTGCGCAAGCAGACGGGGCCCGTTTTGGTCGAGGTCTGAGTCGTTGTTCAGCGGCGAGTATCCGTTTGGTTGAAGAGTATACGCGAGATAATCCCACATTCGCTCGATGGTCTCGCGGAACGCACGCGGCAGTTCCCGTCCCGTGGGCTGCAACAAATCGACGACCGCCTGAAAGTTGCCCAGCGTGACTCGGTGATAGCTGGTTGTCAACTCCATCTGCGCGCCGTCAGGATAGACCTGCGCGGTCAACTCCGCTGTCAGCCGCTCAACACTGTAGTCGATCCATGCGGCCGCGTTGCGAAACTCCGGCCACGCGACACCCGCCGTTGCGAGACCGTTCATTTCCATGGCGACCCAGTTGCCCTTGCTTTGGTGGAATTCCCTCAGGTAGCGGGCATGATCTGGGATGCTCGATAGCAGCAGGATGCGCGTCTCCGCAGTTAGTGCGGGCTCGTTCTGCAACGCATAGAAACCACGTGCCCATGCGCGCACGCGAAAGAAGGTCTCCAGTCCGCGCCAGACCAGCGGATTCTGTTTCGGCTCGGCGAAGGGATTGTGCACGATCCAATCGCGAACGTGTGCGTTCCACGCGGCTGCGTACTTCGTGTCACCAGTCATGAGATACGCGGCGAGCAGCCAGTCCAAATGGAAATGCCGATTCAGCGCCCATGCCCATTCGTTGTCGTTCTCTGGACCCGTGAAATCCCACTGCAGCCCGCCATCTGGGCGGCGCGGCACCTTCGCCGTCTGGTCATAGAAGGTAAACGTATCGTTCAGCACGGCATCCGCACGCGCGATCGTCGCATCGTCGCGCTGTGGTTTCGCCGCGTCACGCGGAAAGGCTGGATTCTCCGCATGCTGGTAATAGTCCAGCAGCGCTTGACTCGCGGCGGACCAGTTTTGCCTGGCTGCCGCGTCGCGAACGCCCGCAAGACCTGCTCCCTCCAGATCCAGAGCCTCGACGAGGCGCATCAGACTGCTGGAGACCCTTGGCGCGGACACACCGGCCGCATCCTCCGCGCAAACAAGAGAGACGGCGACCGCTGCCATGATCAATGTAACGGCTATGTGGCGATTCATGCGATGTCCTCAATGATTCGGCAAGCTCAACAGATTTCCTTACTGCACGAAGCCCCCTGCCTTTGGCGCGGCGAATGCGAAGTCGACGGTTTCTCCCTCTCTGCCCAGGTAGCCCCCCCATCCGACGCGGATGGCATTGATCGCCGAGAGGTCCAATGGCCCGGCGGGCTCCGTGCTCCAACCAGCTCGGTGAAACTGGCTCAGTCGCAGGTAGCTCTGGCAGGAAGATCCGTCGTTCAGGGCATGGGCGGTTTCTCCGAGATACTCGACGCCGCGGGTGTCGCGCAGAATAACAAGCAGCCGCGTTGATGCTCTCTGTCCCGGAGGGACTGCCGTCGTGAAGTGAAGGAACGCTGCTTGCGATAAATCGACAGGTTGCGGATAGTCGAATGTCGCGAACAGGAAGGTATCGACATCGCCTTTCGTCAAGACGGCCTTCGCTTCCCACGTGAGGGGCGAGTCCGTTTGCGCTATCGCGCCGATTTCACCCCGCACAAACTCACCTTTGCCGACGCTCGGCGTGACTTCCGGCATACTCAACCAGCGCACCTCGCCGAAACCACTTTTCGTGAGCGGCGTCCGCGGGATCGGCGCCGCATCGTCAAAGCGGAAGAGCACCCCGCCGTATGGGCCCAGTTCCACGGCGATGTCCTGCGTGCCCGCAAGTGGAGCAATGGCGCCCGTCGCGGGATCGAGCCGCTCGCCCGCGCCTTGTGCGGCAAGCGACACATGGCCTTGCCAGGGTTGAGCACTGTCGTTGATGAGGAAGTAGATTTCACTTCCGTCGATGGACCGGTGAGTCGCGCGAATGGTTGTCTTCGCGTCCCCCACGTGAACATCGCGCCCAAGGATTGCGTCGAGCACATCGGGGAGCATACCTTCCGAGCCGCGCGGGAGAAACACCCCGCCGCCGCCGGCTGCGTTCGCGCGCGTGGACACACCATCCGCGGCCGCCCCGAACATATCGTTCGCAAGAGTCTGCACGTCTTGCGAAGGAAACTCTTTCTCGCTGTTTGCCGGGCGCCAAGAGAGCGCGATCACCACGCCGCCGCTCTCCTCAAACAAGGCCAGATTCTTCCAGGCCTGCAGCGGCAGCGTGTCAACGGATGGCAGCACGATGACACGCCACGCAAAGTTCCCGTAGTGCAGCGCGCCGTTCTCGACGCGGCCTTCCACCAAGGCCTGCGAATCGACAAACGTGAAGTCACGGCCTGATGAAGAAAGGTCTTCGGCCGCGGCCCTGTAGATCTGCTCGATGCGCCGCGCTTCGACAGGAGAGTCCTCGACCATGCGGTGTGCCGGAGCGAAATGCACCCAGGCGCTTTCGATGGGATACAGCAGCGCGATTTCGCTCACTTGGCAACCACCACGAAGCGCCGTCGCACAGCGGCCCGTCCATTCGTTGATGCGAATGAGCTGCTCCGTCGAAAGTCCGTCGAACGAGTAATAGCTCGTGAACGTGTTGATGCCGTTCACGAGTTGACGGTTCATCGTTCCGCGGATCTCATCTTCCGTCACAACACGGACCGGCCGCTCGTCGCCCTTGGGCCGGTAACGCTGGGAGTGATCGGAAGTCTCGCTCATGGTCACGGCGCGGCCCTCGAGATCCGCGGCGCTGCCAATCAGCCGCGCCACATACCAGGGTACCTCTTCGGGGATACTGGTCAGACAATCCATGCTCGGTGCGTCCAGATTGCGGATGCAACGGAAGAAGTCGCCGTAGAGCGGCACGTGCATCAACAGAGGTTCTTCGAGCAACAGATGGCCACCAGACTGAATGTTGCGCGGCCGGCACCAGTCGCGGATCTGCCCGAAGTAATCCTCCGACACCAACTCGCCCACGGTCAGCCAGTAGTCGTAGCGCGCGGCGCGCCCTTTCGGCCCGGCATCCGCCACCAGCGCGGGAAGCAGGGGCTCGAGCGCGTAACCACGGCGCTTCTCGAACTCGCCCGGCAATCCAGGCGACCACGGGATGACGCGCCAATCCTGCCGTTTGAAGTAGAGGCTCATCAGCGAAGGCTCGTCCGTGAACGTCGCCACGAACCATTTCCCAAGATCATCACCGAGACGTTTTGCGTAGGCGGCGTGCGTGACCTCAAGGAAGCGCGCCGTCGGTTCCGGCATCAGCAGGTTGATGTAGGGCAGCTTGTCGGCGAGGCTGACTGCAGCGTGAGTCCCCTCATAGAGGAAGTCCTCCGTGATGACCATGATGCACCATTCACCCTCGGGCGCTTCCCAGTTCAACACGCCATCCGTGATGAAGTCCGACAAGTCCGTCGCGTCCTCGAGGTCGAGGACACCGCCCGCTGTGTGAAACGCCGCAGCCCGAACAAGCGCGCCCGGTGGCACGTTAAGCGATGCCGGGCCGCCGTTACTGGCGAGGTCTGCGATCAAGCGGCCGCGCGCTTCCCATTCAAGATTGTCGCGCATCGTGAGGCCGCCCGCGTTGCCAGAGGGGTACCCCTTCTCGTCATACAGCCACAGCGACATGCCCGCCTTCTTTGCCTCATCGAGTACGCGCATCAACGAGGCCCACTTCTCTTCGCTTTCAAGATACCCCTCGAACGAGACATTCGTGGCCATGCCGCCGAAGCCCGATTCCAGAAGTCGTTTGAGCAGCGCATCCTGGGCCTCCGGTGCATCGGGAAGCATGTGGACGATCTTTAGAATGCGCGCATCCGCGGGCGGGTTCGCGAAGCGCTCTGTCAAGGTGCCGTTAGACGCTGCTTGCTCTTGGCTATGTGCCGTGGCACCAGCAATCCACGCCGCACACATCCAGCCAATAAGGAAGACCCGCATGTTGCCTCCGTTTTCCTCTATCGTATGATCAACAGAATACCATCCCGCGCGGGAACTTCAATGGTATACGTGGCCGCGTCCTTTGCCACGCCGGGGAGCGCCTGGTTGCCATCGGCCCCAATGCGTTCAACACGGCGTGCAGTCGCTGTCCACGGGAAGGTGGCCTCATGCGCCACGGTGTCCGCATTGGCGATCGCAATGGCCGCACTCCCGTCCGGGCTCGTCCATCGCGCGCCGTGCACAGCGGGAAGCGTGACTGGACCATCTCCATTGGGTGTGTTCCACGTTCCTGACAAGGAAGGGATTTCATTCGTGAATGCAAGGACCTCGACGAGTTCGCCACGGACAAAGTAGTCCAAGGCCTTTGCGCGTAGCCGCGCCAGGCGCTTGAGGAACTCCAGCTTCTCCTTGTGTTCGGGCGCCAGAATCTCGGCACCGTCCCACCCGAGTTGCGTGCCCCACACGAAGTCCCGCGCCTGGCACAGGCAATACGACACATCACCGTAAGCGAACGCTCGATTGCTCGCGTAATAAAGCGTGTACCCGCTGTAAACGGCCGTGATCATTGGAATCTCGTCGTCGCTGCGTGGCGTCCAGATCAGGTGGGCGTCTATATTGTCCATGTACGGTTCCGCGTTGTTTTCGCTCGTCAACGCGATGGATCGACCTTCGGTGGTGGCCCACTGCTTGATCGGCGTCAACAGCGCGCGGTACCCGCCAACCCACCATGGACCGGAGCCCAGCGCATGACCGTGCGTGGCGTCAAAGCACACCCGCGGCGGCGCGGAGGCGATCTGATCGAGGTACACAGCGTTCACGCCGCAGTCGTTGCCCAGGCCCCGGATAATCTCCGCGACCTTCTCCTGCCACAGCGGCTGCGTGGGGCACATCGCGGCGAGCTTCGCGCCCGAACCATATTCCTCGATGGTGACCTCGCCCTTCTCGTTCTTGCTGGCAGCCGGCTTCGCCAACTGAAAGTTTTCGTTGGCCGTATCCCACAGCCGGGAGTTGATGTACGGCATTACGGTCACGCCCGAGGCCACCAGCTCTTTCACCGCCTCGGGAAAACCCGGCTTGGTCGGGAAGTAATTGGGATAGAAGGTATCGAACGGAATCTCGTGCCAGTTGTACCAGTGCACGCCAACCGGAACACCGATCTCGCTCGCGAACTGTTTGACCTGCGGAGTCACATCGCCGGGAGCGCCGCTCGCCAACAGCCACGCACACACATTCTGGACGTGAGCCGGCACATCCTTCCGTTGAGCGAGTAGCCCTTTGCTGGTCCATGGCGCGTTGCGTGTCACCCACGCCCGGTATTTCTTGCACCCCTCCAGCCAGGATCCTTTGTAGATACCGAGTGCAAACGGATAGGGCGACGTCCAGTCATTGCCCGGCACCCCCATGTCGTTCACGCGCGTCGTCACACGGAATTCCACGCCGGTCTGAATCGCGAAGGTCTTGTACCATGCTTCGGGGTCGTGTGCCGCGAGGTACAGTCCATATTCGCCATCTTGCAGGAGGATGAACTGCATCGGAAGCGAGTGGCTGGGGTATTCTCCCTGGATCTGTTCGGCGGGGTCCTTGAACAGCCTGCCCCAGGTTCCGCGGCCCATGGCCACGTCCGTCGCACCTGCTTGGCCCAGGCCCTGAACGGCAGGGAAGGCGACGTCCCACAGGCCTCAACGCGCGCTGCGGTTGTCCACCGAAATCCGCAGCAAAGACGTGTCGCTGTCCCTGGGCAGTTCGCACGTGACCTTGACGTCGATCGCATCTGCTTCGTCCCCGAGCGCCAGCTTCGCCCACTCCAGGGTCAAGGACTCGCCAACCTGAGTGGCCTGAGGCGCGGCTACCTGCGCATTGCTGAGGCGCAATTCGGTGCCGTAGGCCGCCCGGAAATGAAGCTCCCACAACATTGGCTTCGAAGCCGGAGTGGGAACAAAGTCCGCAGAATCATCCGGCAAGACCACGTCCGCCAGCCCTCCGGAGGCGTCATCGAAACCGAGGGACAATCGTTCACTCGCGAGCTTGGCCGCGTATGCATCCTGCGCAACGAGCGCGACCGCCACTAGCGGCAATCCCATCCCAAAGTGACGCCAGATAACGCGCATGAGAGGACCCTCCCTCCGCGACACTCACAGCACTGCGGCGTTGGTCGCGCCATGATTGTGGAAGACCAAAAGGCGACTTTCAGTGTATGACGTTGCGTCACCGCGGATCGAGCGCGACCATCCCCGCACAATCGGGGCAGGTTCATGGGAAGCTTCCGAGTAGTAGCAGATGATCTGCCCGATGCTCGCTTGCCCTTTTACGGCGTCGTCAAAATGGGGCAGCAGATCGTTGACTCCCATAGGGAACCCAGCTTGAGGGATACTCGCTCGTGCCGATGCGATCACGGACTCCCAGAGACTACTACTCTTCCCCTGGCTCCGGGTTGATCTGGGTCCAGAACGTCAGGCCGGTCAAATCGCGCTTGGGCTCGAAAATGCTCGACAAGATGTAGCCCACGACAAAGGTCAACAGTTGACCGGCCAACCCAACGTAGTAAATGTGCACCGGCCGTAGCAGGAGGTCGGCTGCATAGGCCGAGCAGCCCAGGGCGTTCACGATCTGTTCGGGCGATATCTTCAGAAAATCCACCACCGCAATATAGGTCGAAAAGAGAACGGTGGCGACAATACCCACTCCGACCGAACGGCCCGACCCGCGTGTCGTGAGAAATCCCAGTACATAAACGCCCAGTATCCCCCCTGACAGAACCGAGGTGGTTTTCATCAGGAAGTCTTGCAAGGTCAAGTCGCTCAGCGTGTAGAACAACGCCGCTCCGCCCATCATCAGCAGGCATGACAGTGCCGAGGTCGCGCGCGCGGCCAAGACATAGTGATTCTCACTGGCCGCCTTCACGAGGTGGCGCCGGTAGATATCGGTGATGAACACGGCCGAAATGCTGCTGATCGTCGCCGAAGAGGACGACATGCCCGCGGCAAGAATACCGGCGATGACAATCCCCGCCAAGCCGGTCGGGATCATCTTTACACAGAAGTACGGAAGAATGGACTCAGCCTTGGCCCCGTTTGCCCCAACGAGGATTGCGTGTGCCTGCGGGTCGGGGTTCTGAAAGTAGAACACGTACAGGGCGGTTCCCAAGAGCATGAAGAATCCCCAGGTTGGGATGCTGCACAGGCAGCAGATCCAAATCGACTTGAAGGCCTCTCGGGGATTCTTCGCCGATACGTATTTCTGGATGACGTCCTGGTTGGCGCTGTATTCGAAGACCCACGAGGCAAGAGCGGCGATCAGGATCATGACAATGGCCTTGTCCCGCAGCGAAAACCATTTGACCGGTTCCAGTTTCCCGGTGACGGAATTGAGGTCGCCCAGCATGAACTTGTCATGCTCCCAGCCAATCTTGAAGACTGCGGGGAGTCCCCCATCGATGCCCTTAATCACCGTGATGAATAGAACGATGGAACCAAACCAGAGGAGAAAGACCTGGATGAACTGCGCCCAGACAACACCTTTGGCGCCGCCCAGGACGGTATACGCGCTGATCGCCATGCCTCCCATGAGGATGCACGCGTAGGCCGAAGCGCCGGTCATTTGCTGAAACACGAGCGATACGAGATAGAGGATCGTGGCGATGCGCACGACTTGGCCAAGCGTGAAGGTGGCGGATACATACGTACGCACGCCGGGTCCAAACCGTCCCTCGAGGTATTCGAATGCGGAAGTGCATCGATTGCGGCGGTAGAACGGCAGAAAGAACTTCCACCCGATATACACTCCGAAAGGCAACATGAGCGTCGCGATCCAGCGCAAGTACGCCGCTTTGTACGCGTCCGCCGGATAGGCGACGACGGTGACGGAACTGATCATCGTCGCGAACATTGCCAAGCCCAGCAGCCACGCAGGGAACTGCCGGTTGGCAACGAAGAAGCTCTCCGTCGATTTGTTCTGCCTTGCGAAAATGGGGCCGATGGCGGATATCCCCACGAAATAGACGGCCAGAATCGCCCAGTCCAGACTACCGAATTGTGTCTGCATACGTGTCCCCCCTCCCGGCGCTACGAAGCTTCCCCCGACGCAAGCGCCTCCTGGAACCGCTACTCGTCCAACGTTCTCCGGAGGTGCGAACGCAACACCGACCGGACCATCTCCGCGTCGCGCCGCGCAAAGGCATCCGCGATCATATGGTGCGCCCGGATGGCGCTTACGGAATCTTCATTCGGCTTTGGCGCTTCCCGGGACGACACCAGGAAGTAGTCCGCCAACACCCGGTGCATGCCGGAGATCAGTTCATTGCCGGTCATCTCCAGGATCAAGGTGTGGAACACGAGATCGATTTGGTCGGCTTCCGGATTGTGCCCAAACTCCGACGCGATGTACTCGAATTGGTCCGCCAACGTCGATAGTCGCTTGATCTGCTCTTCGGAAGCGTGCGGAACGGCCAAGTCCACCGATCCCACTTCCAGCACGTACCGCAGTTCGGCCAGCAGGGACAACTCGTTGCCCTGAGTGCCGCGTCCGTAGCAGGGCACCCACCGCGACATCAGCTTCACCGGATCTGGCCTTCCCACCAGAAGGCCCTTGCGCTGGCGTGACTTGAGCACACCCAGCGCGCACAATTGCCCGAGCGACTCCCGCGCGATGCTACGCGATACACCATTGTCCTTGGCCACCTGGTCGCCGGTCGTGAAGAACTCATTCTCCTGCAGTCCGGAGGCGACAATGTCCGCATGCATCCGGTCTGCAAGCAAATTGGCGAGGGTGTAGGTGTTGGGTTCCCGCTTGCTCATGGAGCGAATAATGCACAATTATTTCCCGATTTGCAAAACAAGAACCGCCAAAATGCCATGAGGTGCACAATAAAAGCATATTTTAATGCCGAAGGGTCTCTCGGAATCCCCCCGTCTTCCCTCGCTGGAGCCGTCTTTCTTGATCGCCGCTTCCGATCAGCCAAGAAATGGCCGCCGTAAGAGATTTAATTCGATTTATTTTGACAGAGTGTCCGGCTACCCCTAGAATGGACCGTCGTACTGCGATAAAAGCATACTTTTTGTTCTGGGGGATGCGGGCGCTCGCAAGCCAGCTTCATATTCCCAGAGATCCTGTACCCGCACGACCGTGCTCGAACGTGCTGCTAACGGAGAAGGCCCGATATGTTCCAACACGAGACAGGATGTGCCGCATGAAGTCACCATATGAGATGCACGTGATCTCGAACACCCACTGGGATCGCGAGTGGAGCTGCAATTTCCAGGAAACTCGGATGCAACTCCTCGAGTTCATCGATGGACTGCTGGACATCCTGGACAGCCAGCCGAAGTACCGCGCCTTCCACCTGGATTCGCAGGCCATACCCATTGAAGACTACCTGGAAGTACGCCCTGAAAACCGGGAGCGCGTCGAACGTCACGTGAAGAGCGGCCGGCTTCTCATCGGCCCCTGGTACACGTGCCCCGAAGAATTTAGCGTTAACGGGGAGTCCCTGGTACGGAACCTCCTCTATGGCCATCGCGTCGCCCAGGCATTGGGCGGCGTCATGAAGGTCGGGTACAGCCCCTTCTCTTACGGGCAGCTCTCGCAGATGCCCCAGATCTACAAGGGATTTGGAATCGACAGCATTCTGTTCTACCACGGCGTCACCCACGATGAGGTGAGCAACGAATTCCTCTTCGAGGGGCCGGACGGCACACAGATCTTTGCATCGCAAATGAGTTCGCAGGCGCGCTACAACTTCTACCACAACGTCTACCGCAAGGTCGTTCGTAACGCGTCCGAAGTGGACGACCGCATCTACCGGTGGGAGGCGGGTGGGCTTCCATTCCATCTTTGCACGGAAGAAGATTACATCGGGCATCACGTGCTGCTCGACCCGGTGTCCCACTTTCGCAGCAGCCAGGTCGCGGCCTCAGTCCTCGCGCTACTCGACCGGGAGCGCAAGACGGCCACCACGCGTCACCTGGCATTCATGATGGGCCATGACGCGAGCGTTGCGGACGCTGCGGAACTCCGCATCATTGAGGAGGCGCAAGCGCACCTCGGCAAGGACAGGCTTTATCACAGCACCCTTCCGGACCTTGTCGCGCAGGTGATGAAGGAAGCGAAGAACCTGACCGTGCTCAAGGGCGAGCGCCGGACACCCAAGGTGCGGACGGGCCGCGTCCATCTCTATAGCGATGTGCTTTCGAGCCGGACGCGGATGAAGCAACTCAACGTGAAGGCGGAGAATGCCCTGCAGCGATGGGCGGAACCGTACGCGTGCATTGCATCGATGCTGGGGAACGATTACCCCACGGGCTTGCTCGATCTCGCGTGGAAGACGTTGTTGTCGTGCCACGCGCATGACAGCATCGCGGGAAGCGGTGTCGACGACATCGAACGCGACATGACCTACCGCCTGCGCCAGGTGGTGAACATTGCGCATGGCGTAAGTGTGAGAAGCCTGGGGCAGATTCAGCGCCGGATCGATCACTCGGACGCGAACGCGGAAGATGTCCTCCTTACGGTGTTTAACGGATCTCCTCATGCCCGGACCGAAGTAGTGACGGCGGTCGTCGATGTGCCTTGCGGCGCCGCTGGTAGGGAATTCGATCTCGAGCCGGCCGGCGGCGGAGCGCGCGTGCCCGTCCAGATCGCGAGCAGGAAACCGCACCACGTCGTGGTGACCCAGCCGGGAGACGCCGCGCACACCATGAAGTGCGAGCAGATCGCATTTCACTTCGAGGCGCGGGATGTTCCCGCGCTGGGGTATACCTCGTTTCGCCTCAATGGCAACGGCCGCTACGAGCGTGGCGACCTCGTGTGTGGTGAACGGGCCATGGAAAACGAGCACCTGCATGTGTTCATCCATGACAACGGCACGCTCCGTGTCACGCACAAGGCGACCGGCGCGGTTTTCGACGGCCTCCATTATTTCCAAGATAGCGGCGAGGCGGGCCAGGCATGGATGCACGTCGAGCCGGCGATAGACCGGGTGGTGACCAGCCTCGGCTTTCCCGTCTCCATCGCGCTGGAGCAACGAGGACCCCTGCTGGCGCGTTTCCGGATCGAGTACGCCATGCGCGTCCCCGCCGGTCTCGACAACGCGGGGAGCAATGCGTGGGAGCGGATCGATGGCTTCGACCATGCGGCCCGCAGGACAGAGGAAACGTGCGAACTGAACGTCACTTCCATTGTCACACTGTGCAAAGGGTCGCGCTGCATCGGAGTGAAGACCTCCTTTGGCAACGCCGCCGAAATGCACCGCCTGCGCGTCCTGTTTCCCACAGGATTGACCAAAGCCAAAACGTGCCACGTGGAAAGCGCGTTCGATGTTGTCGAACGTCCGATTGAACCGGGTCCGGAGAGTCCATGGCACGGGATTGGCCCAAGGACTTTCCCGATGCAGCGTTTTGTGGGCGTGAGCGATGGCCGCGTAGGGCTCGCCATCCTGAACGAGGGCCTTCGCGAATACGAGGTGTCGCGCGATCCGGAGCGTGCCATTGCGGTGACGTTACTGCGGGCCTTTGAGGTCTCCATCTGCACGTCCGCAGCGGGTTGGGAAGTGTTCCCGGAGATGAAGTTGTCGCAATGCCTCGGGCGCCACGAGTTCCGGTACGACATTTACCCCCACGCGGGGCGCTGGTACGAAGCAGAAGTGTGCCGCGAAGCGGAACGCCTGACCGTTCCCCTCACGACTGCGCAGGCCGGGCCGCACATGGGCGATCTGCCCAAACGTCTCAGCTTCATCGAGGTCGCGCCGGTGAATCTTGTGATGAGCGCGTTGAAGCAGTCTGAAGACGGCAAGGCGCTGATTCTCCGGCTTTACAATCCTACAGAGAAGCGAATCGAAGGGACCGCAAAGTGCTTTCGCAAGGTCCGCTCCGCCGAATTGGTGACGCTTGAAGAGCAGCCGATTCGCACGCTCAAGGCGAACGGTACCTCCGTGAAACTCCGCGTGGACCCGCGCAAGATTGTCACGCTCAGACTGATGCTGAGTTGAGGTACAGCCGTAGCTTGACCCACAAAGTGCACAGACGCTCTCGCCTGCGTCTTGGTTGAGACGCGGGCAATGAGGATGAGTGCGCAAGAACCCAGCGCGGCAGAGCCGCAACCAAACGAGGAAAGTGCTCCACAGATTTCACCGATTCAAGAAACAGACCAACAGGGGGAAACCAACAGGGGGAAACCAACACAGGGGTACGGGCGTCTCGCCCGTAGTATGAGAGCACTCAATCGCAGAAGCGTTGCCTTTGCGGAGGAACGCACAGAAGCAAGCGGACGGCTTTCTGGTACTGCCTCGCTTGTCACGCCCTGGGCGTGACAGCACAGCGCTTTGTTCAAGTGATCGGCGTGACGGCCCGCATCGTCTTCCACGCACCTCTTTGATCTTAAGCCCTGGCAAGGGCGCAGGTGCATAGCCCCGGGTGGAGCCGCAGGCGGAACCCGGGGTACGCATGCCCTCTCCTTACGAAAGCCCCAGCGGGGCGCAGGATTCTTCGCCACGGTCCCGATATCACTTCTCTACGTACCTTCCCAGCGCTCCTGTTGAATTGGACCGGCCTCAGCCGCTTGGACTTCCCCCGCCCACGCTGGGGCTTGATCGTGGGGTGCCGCATCCATCCACGGGTTCCGCCTTCGGCTCCACCCGTGGCTACACGCCTGCGCCCTTGCCAGGGCGGTGACTGCACGCGGTGCCCTGACGGCCTGAAAGGCCAACACGCTTCTGGTGCATGCGACTGTAAGCAACTTAGTTCGAAAGCCGCATAGAATGTGCGCAACTCTTTTTAAGATCCTGCAAGTCAGTAGTCCAGAGTGTATAGAGGGTCCGCAGTCTTGTGCCCTCACGCCACGGGCGTGACGAGCGAGGCGGTACTGAAGAAGCGCCTTCGGCGCGGTCACGCGGACGCCACTACTGCACTTTGCTGGCTGCGTTGCCGGTGATGACCACGGTGCCGGTGGACTCGTTGGTGATGCGCTCGGTTCCTTTGAAGAGGTTCTCGCTCACGATGGCGCGCTGCACGCCGGGTCCCAGGCGCACCTGCTTCTTGTCCTCGCGGAATTCGCAGCCGCGCACCAGGATGGAGCCGCCCGCCGCGTCGACGGCGTGCGTCTCTTCTTCGCGGTGGCCCCACTGCACAAAGGTGCAGTCGCTGAAGCCGACGGTTCCTTCACCATCGACGACGGCGATTCGGTTACACGGACCCCAGAACGCGCAGTTGTTGAAGCGCACGGAGCCTTTGTTGGTATTCGTGACCCGGATCATCGTCGGATCGGGTCCGTTGAAGGATACGAATTCGCCGTTGGTGATAAGGATACCGAAGGGCGCGCTGCCCTGCACTTCGAGCGCGGTCTGGCAGTTGTCGGCGCCGATCCCGAGGAAGTTGCCATTCGTGACGCCCGCCTTGGTTTCGATGAACTGGTAGCCGATGTGATACCCGAAGCAGAAGGTGTTGATGACGTAGTGCCAATCCGTGCGCCCGAAGAGAAACCCGATGCCGTGGTCCATCTGCCATTGGTAGATGGGCGTGTTGATCGTCCACCACGGGTTCCAATGCACATTCTCGATGCGGCCGATATCGTAGATGCTGTCCACGTAGATACCGATGTGGATAGGCTGGCCGTGGACGTTGCGGATGAGGGCGCGCTGGTTTTGGCCCGCATCGATGCCGTTGTAGGGATTCAGGAGTTCCACGTCGATCACGGCGGGGTTATTGCCGCGCATCGCGATGGCATACGGATAGGCGACGGGCTCGGGCGCGTCCGGTTTCTGCTCGGGATAGTGGATGCACACGCCCTGCAAGACGGCATTGGTCTGCAAGGTGATGAAGGGGGCGGCCGCTTCCGTGCCCGCGTTGGCGCGCGGCATCAGCACGGTGCCGAAGACCGGCTTTTCATCGCTGTTGTCGCGGATGCCGGCGTGCGCGGGTGAATAGGAGAAGGTGCCGCGCAGGGTCACGGCCTTGGGAAAGGTGAGAGATCCGTCGAAACAGAATTGGCCCGTGGGCACGGCGACAACCCCGCCGCCTGCGGCGCCCGCGGCGTCCAGCGCTTTCTGGAAGGCCTCCGTGTTGTCGGTCTTGCCATCGGGCGTAGCGCCGTAGTTCATCACGTTCAATGCGCCATTCTGGTCGCGAACCGTCACCGCGACCTGCGGTTCGATATTCGCCGTGACACAGCCGGAAACGGTGATCCCTACGAAACACACCACGCAACCCAACGCCGTAGAACGCATACGTGCCCCCTTACTCGGTGCCGCCGCCGGGCGAATTCGGCGGATCCTCGCCGATCGCCGCAGGGCGGAGTTTCGCCACTTCCGCGTCGATATGCGCCTGGTGCCGGCGCGTCGCGGTCGCCATCAGCACGATGACGATACACACGATGGCCAGTCCCTGAGAGAGGGCCAGCCACATGTCGAGCAGGCTGCTGCTGTTGCGGAGCAGAATACCGGACACGCCCATCGACGCGGAAATCAGGTAGATGAACAACACCGCCTTGCGCTGTGAGAAGCCAATCCACACAAGCCGGTGCGAGAGATGATCGGGCGCGCAATGCGCGATCACATCGTGGAGGGTGCGCGTCTCCCCGCGAATGATGCGGGCGATGATGATGTACGCGAAATCGAAGATCGGCACTCCCAGGATGAGGATGGGAATGCTGAGGGAGATGATGGGGGTCCGGCTCCATTCGCCCATGACGCCCAACGCCGCCAATGTGAACCCCAGGAAGAAGCTGCCGGAATCACCCATGAATACGCGCGCCGGATTGAAATTGAACACGAGGAAACCGAGGTTCGCGCCGATCAGCCCCGCCGCGAGCAAGCCGAACCATGCGAGCGGCGTTTCGGTCCCCGCGGCAAAGAAGGCCTGTAGTGCGATGACGAGATACATGACCGACACAATCGTGGCGATTCCCCCGGCAAGACCGTCCATGTTGTCGATCCCATTGAACGCGCTTGTGACGCCTACCACCCAGAACAAGGTAAGGGCCAAGTCGAGGGGATAATACCCGAAGACGCGCAACAACACCCCGTATTGCGACATGATGAGCGTCACCGCGAGGAGCGTGAGGAACTTGATGAAGGCGGGAATGCCCCCCTGGATATCGTCCACCGCGCCGACAAAGAGGCAGATCCCCGAGCCCAACAGCACGCCTTTCATGGGAATGTCGCGGTAGTTGGGGAGGAGTACGGCGATGGCGAAGGCCAGGAAGATGACGATGCCGCCACCTCGTGGAATAGGCCGATCGTGGATCTTGTTGGCGGCCACATGGTCAAGGATGTTGGCGCGCCGCAGCAGGTAAATCAGGGCCGGCATCGCGAAGGTGGCCACGATGAATGCGACGCACCCCACCAAGATGTAGGTCCGTGGCCAATATGGAAGTCCCTGCAACATGCCCCGTCCCGCTTCCGCCGCCTACCCGAAGAAACCCAGGACGGAGTCTATCACATGCTTCACGCTGTCATCGACGAGCGCGGGATAGAGGGGGAGCGAGAGGCATTCCTCATGGGCGCGTTCAGACCGCGGAAAGACTCCGCCAAGGTAGTGATGGGCGGGGCGATACACCGGCCGTTTCGCTTCAACGCCGCGCGCGGCGAGATGGGCGTTCAATTCCTCGCGCCGGCTTGTGGATACGACGTACCGGAAGAAGGCATGGCCTTCAACTTTGGGCAGACCCAGAGGGAGCCCTGAAAAGGCGGTGGTGTAGCAGTCCGCGATCTCCCGGCGCCGCCGGAGGAATTCCGGCAGCCGCTTGAGTTGTGCGCGTCCGATAGCCGCCTGCAGATCGGTCAGCTTATAGTTGTGCCGGGTCACGAAATCGTCCCGGTTGTCGTAGTCGCGGCGATCCCGGACGCACTCGGCGATCGCGACATCATCCGTGAGGACCATCCCCCCTTCGCCGGTCGTAATGAGCTTGGTCGCATAGAAGGAGGTGATGGCCGCCGGACTGGCCTTTCCTGTGCCATTGCCCATGGATTGGGCGATGTCCTCGATAACCAGGCCCTCGGGTATCGGCGCGGGCGCTCCGAACAGATGCGGCAGGATCACGGCGGCGCTGGATTGGGGCACGCGGCCAGGGTCCAGGTTCAGGTCGTCACCGATATCGCATAAGACCGGTTTCGCGTGGTGCAGCCGCACCGCCGTGACCAGCGATGCGCACCCGTATGAGGGCAGCGCAACGTGCACGCGCTGGGGCAGACCCAGCGCCTGCAGGGCCAGGTGGAGCGCCGCCGTGCCGCTGCTCGCGGCCACCGCGTGGCGGCGCCCGATGAACTCCGCGCATTCTTGTTCGAATGCCGCCACCTCCGGTCCCTGCGCCAGTTGGCCGGAACGCAGCACCCGGATCACGGCCTCCTCCTCTTCGACCCCGAGACACGGCGCGCTGTGCGGCACGTTCATGAATTCGTTCCTCCAGCTTCACCGCCAAGCAGAATATCAAGCGAGGCGGGGCCGCAGTTCATCAATAGATCGATAATCGATAGATCGGGTATGAAGGTTCCGTGAGCCTGCGGGTACACCGGCGCGGACCACTGCTGAATCTCCAGCTCGATACCGGCCTCTACGAGCAGGTTCGCGTCGAGGTACTGCTCCAAGGCGTACGCGCCGGTGTAATAGCGGCCGGCCCCTACGGCCTTCAGGAGGTTCACGAGGCGCTCCGTCGCATTCCCCGGAACCTGAAGTTCCGAAGCATAGTAGATCTTCGTGGCGATCCCCAGTGCGTCGAGGAAATACACGAGCATGTGACGGTTGAGCGCGTTGAGATGGCTCCAAGGCCGGGAGTAGGTGTCCTCGAGGAAGGCGGCGTGAGTCGCGAAGTACGGACACCGGCAGTAACTCTGCTGGATTGTAGACCAGTGCTTGCCCGCCCAGCGCGCGGTGCCGTCAATGCGGACCTCGCTGAGGCAAGCACCCAGCGAAGCGTGGACCGGGACCGTCAACAGCGTCGCCCCCGCATGCGTTTTGACTTTGTTCCGGTTCTGCCAGCCGTTCTTGTTGTACTGAATCGTATCCAGCACGATGAAGACGTCGCTGCGGGCAATCTTCTCGAAATACCGCAACCAGGGCAGATAGTGAAGCTGGTGAATGCCTGCGAGGGTTGTCATTGCGTCTGCCGCCGGTCCCTCTTTCCGAAGTGCGTCACGATTGTGCGCCTGCTTGACGCACTGGCGCGATCACACTAAACGTCTTTTCGACGGTGACGCCACTCAGCAGGTCGCGCGCGGAAAGCTTGTATACGCCGAGGCGTTCATTGAGCGCAAGGCGTACGAAACCTTCCCCGGCCCCGTTGGCACACGTGATAATTGTGTCGTAGTAGGGAATGGGGGAGGGACCGCCGCGCCCGGTCTCAGCAACCTG
The DNA here is from genome assembly GCA_020849535.1 of Candidatus Hydrogenedentota bacterium. Lineage (GTDB taxonomy): Bacteria > Hydrogenedentota > Hydrogenedentia > Hydrogenedentales > SLHB01 > JAHDWY01. The sequence goes on along the minus strand of JADLGB010000089.1, from coordinate 5,229 downwards.
AATCTGGACGAGATGCGTTGAAGGCTCGCCCCCCTTGGTCTCTATCCGGATCGTTATGGGAACCCGCGACCCCGCACCTACGGCGTCCAGCGTTTGCAGGGTCACTCCGGTCACTTCGTACGGCAGCATCGCGAAAAGCGCCGCGCCCCCGGATGGGAGTTCCATGGTCATTCCTTTGGGACGCGAGATTCGCTTCCCCTGGCGTACATCGTACACCGCCTTGGCATCGGGCAGCGCCACGCTGAGCTTTTGTGCAGTGGCCTCCTTGTCGGCGAGGAACGCGGCCAGACGGCACGTGCCGAGCGTGTACCCAAAGACTTCTCCACGGAAGGATTGTCCTTCGCGGCCGGCCACTCGGACAGCTTGTTGGGCTCCTGCGGCTCGTAGCGCGGCGTCCAGCATGGTGCATAGCGACTCGTCCATCCCGTCACCAGACACGGTTTGAGGGAGGGGGTGATTCAGCAACAGGCTGAACCCGGCGTCGGCACGTAGCAACCAGACGGGCGCGAGACCTGCCTGACCGCCCACGGCGGCGGTGGTACTGGATAGCGATTCGTCAGCGACGATTCCCTCGAGGTTCGCGGAGACCCGCTCACCCGCCAGCTCGAGTTGGACGAGTGCCGCCGCTGGCGCTCCCGGCGCCGGGGGCTGCAAATGTTGGACGCCGAACACGCCGTCCAGCGGCATGGCAGTGCGCAGACTTCCGTGTTCGGTATAGGCACCGGGGGCCACGTCGGCGATGACGCAGCCGCCGCCTTCGTGAAATGAGCGGATCGTGGAGACTTCATTATCGGCAAGCGCGCGCGCCATGGGAAGCAGGAGCACTTTGTATTGGCTCAAACCGCCGCGCAAGAGCTGCTCGGGCGTGATGAGTTCATACGGATAGCCGAGCCGTCCCAATAGCCGCGTGAATCGGGCGTGCGCTTCGTAACCATCCACACCGTATGCCGTCTCGATATGATTCAAGAGCACCCCGGCCTGGCTGACGAGGATGGCAATGCCTGCGTGATCCCGCTCAGAATGCAGCAGGAGCGGGGCCAGACCAAGTCGAAGGGCAGCGCTTTCCTCCATCAATTCAGGCGCTTGGGCGAGCCAGTCGCCCACCGGGCTTACCAGAGGCAAGACGTTGGCGCTGCGGCTTGTTGCCAGCACCGGAGGCAACCATAGTTCCTGCATGCCATGCAGCACGGCGTACCAGGGATACCAACGCCCGGACGCGGGGTCTCGTGACAACGCGGCTTCAGGCATGCGCACACCGCAGAAGAAGTCCGTCTTACGTGCGGCACGGACCTGCTCCACCGCCGCGGGCTCGCACGGAATCGCCAGCCAATCCAGGTGCGCGGCGAGCCAAGGCCAATCGTAGCCCGTGTAAGCATTGGCACCGGCTCGTGCGGCGAACCCCGCGTGGACGCGTTCGCCGGCAAGCCGCACACGTTCGCGCCACTCGCTGTGGCAAGCGCCGAACACCGAGTTCATGAACAGGCGGAAATCCACCCACGGGGCGTAGGCCTTCAGCGCGATGACCGCATCCTCAGGTGGCGGTGTCACCGCGTCCCACGTGCGCACATCGGTACCCCACGCGGCATTGAGCGATTTCACGTCTCCGTAGGTTTTGCGCAGGTACTCCCAGTACGCTTGGACGGTGAACGGAGACTGGCAGACGGGGTCGTTACCCTCACTGAGACAGTTTCCATCACCCAGGGAAACCCGCCTGGCCCCGGACTGAATGACGCTTTGCGCGACTGCCGCCAAGCGTTCCGTTTCCTTCTGCCGCCACTCGGGATCGTTGAGGCAGGGTTCGCGAACCGCTCCTTCCAGAATGCGAGAGGGCGTGTGTTGGGCCACGCGCGCGATGGGGTCCAGGCCGGACCATGCCAGGAAGGTCACGGCCTCCGCCGTGCCCGGGGTGTCCGCCGCGGCGAATCCGTGGGACGCCAGCACGCTGTATGTATTTCTGGCCGCGTATTCCGCGGAACCGTTCACGGGTGCCACGAGACCAAATGCGTAGGGGTCCGGAGTCCGACGGACCGGCAGGTAGAGGTACGCATACGCGGCACGTGGAATGTCCCAATCCGTCATGGGCAGCACAGGCCGATCGGAGGCGAAGACTTCGACCTTCACCATGCCGCAGTTGAGATCGGCGAAATTGAGTCCCAGTTGCACGATGCCCACATTCTCGGCGATCTGCTGAGAGGTCATGGCCACGACGCGGCCATGCGGATCCACGGCCCGTGCGAGGACGGTAAACGTCTTGGGGCGTGATGCCACGTTAAACGTGAGCCCCAAGGTATCTTGGGTGAGCACGAAGGTCTTATTCGCGGTCAGCTCAGACACGGATGGCCAGGAATCGATTCCGATTCCCTCCGAGTACCAGTCCACAACCTCATCGCCGTCAAGAAGCCAGACATCGAGGTAATACTCGCCGGACCCCGACACCGCAAAGACCCTGAACGAGGAATCGCCCTCGCGCAGTGGCGCCTCGCCCTCGGTGATTACACTCGTTCCGCGTCCCGCTTGGCGTAGGCGGGTACGCACCTGGTACATCTTTGTGGCGGGCATGTTGAGGTGCACCACGAATGGGCGAATCAGATTCGAGCGAGCCAGTTCCGGCGATTCCCCTTCGGCTTCAAGGAGCAGGCCCACAGGTACCTGGTCCGGGTCGGGGCCGGCGGCAGCCTCCGGTTCGATGCGCTCGATCCGCACTGGAGGTGTTCGCTCCGCGGCCCAACACACGGCGCGGGCCGCAAGGGAAAGATAGGTGTGGTAGTGCTCCTCTTCGGCCTGGACGGGCTGCGAGAGGGCCGGGATGAGGCAGTGGAACTCGGGCCGTCCGCCCGGAATGTCCAACTCCACCACGTTTCCTTCGCCATAGCGGGAAGTCTGGACAAATCCAAGGCCGCCCGCCCATTCCGGGGTCAACCTCTCTGCGATGCCCCGCGTCACCAATGCGGTATCGGGCCCGGGTTCGAGCGCGTTGAGGAACTCGACCACGGCCGGAGCCTGGCTTGACCGGTGATGGACCAGCACGAGCCCTGCACCGGCCCGGACTTTTTCCAGAAGCAGGGCCCAGTCGTCCGGCGGCAATTGGCCCAGTTCGACGCTGGCGGCCACGATGACATCGAGGTCGCCCGCGAGTGCCTCATACAAACGGCGAAGGGCATCGCCTGCACTAGCGCCAGGCACTACCTGTACGCCTTCCGGCGGCCCCAGATGTTCCGTGTCCCAGAACGGCGCCACTTGTGCTTCTAGTTGGAGTTCCGAAGCGAGCGCCCGCACGTCTCCCAGGCCGAAGCGCGGGGCCAGGAATAGCGCGCGAATCGGCCCGCCGGACAGGGGACGGCCCCACGCCGGATCGCGCTCGACCGGGTCGCACGACGTATCCACATAGGCCCGATCTCGCGGATCTCCCCTCTCGCGGGAAAGGTCGAGCGAGAGCTTCCACGGGAACTCCACGGCAGATGCTGCCGGCAGTATGCACAGGGCGGTCAGGACCACCCGCATCAACAGCGCATGTTGCACAAGGCACCTCCATCAACAGTCACTGCACAGTCTACGCAATGTGCCACGCGCATCCAACGTTGCGTGTCGCCGTTGCTTGTCGACCGGACGGATCGGACGGATCGGACCGATCCGGCGAGTCGTACGTGCCCCCTCGCCATGAAAGAAGGCGGGAATCAATCCCGCCCTACGGGGAGGCCTGCGCACTCCGGTAGCACGTCAAATCCTGCATTTGGAATGAAATCCCGCAAGGCCTGTGGTACAGTATCTCAAGACGGGTTCACCTTGTGAGGTCATGGCCATGGGCGACGATATGTTCCTGAGTGGCGACAATCGGTCGCTCCGGCGCGGCAAACGGCGCGCCCCGCGCACCGAGACTTGTCGGCCCTGTCTCCTCTGGCCCAAGGAAATGCCCGACCTCACCTATCAAGGGGTCATCACCAACGTAACGCCATACGGCATGTGCGTGCGAATGATGGAGTCTATTCCCGCGGGCTCTCTGGTCCAGATTCAGCTCATGCGCGACGAGGAATTCAAATATCCGCTGTCGGCGCCCGTCGAGGGCATGGTCGTGCGGAATTCGGAAGAAGAAGTTGGTTTCATGGATCACGGGGTGCAATTGCTGCGCAAGGCTATCAGTCATGCCACGAACCGGCCCGTTGCGAACGCCATACGGCGGCCCGTGACCGCACGAAAGGCCAGGACTCGCATGCACACCATAGACCTGCATGTCACGGATCGCGGTATCCGCCGAAACGAGAGGTAGGAGAGCACAGTGGAACCCTTGAAGATTCTTGTCGTGGATGATGAACCCGATGTCGTGATGCTGATTGCGCGCGCCCTCAATACCGAAGGGTTCGACGTGATCAGCGCGTACGATGGAATCAGCGCCCTCGATCTCGCGGAGACGGAGACTCCCGACCTCATCCTGCTGGACATCATGATGCCCATGATGAACGGCTATGAGGTGTGCCAGCAATTGAAGGGCAATCCGCGGACGGAGAGCATTCCCGTACTGTGCCTGTCGTCTGCACATTCCGCGAACGCGCGCACCCTGTGCCGCGACGCGGGAGCGGCCACGCTCATTCTGAAGCCCTTCACGCCGGCTGAACTCGTGGCCCAGGTCCGCCGCCATCTGCCGGCCAACCGGGACGCCAAGTAAAGGCAGCGCCGCCCATATTGCGCACGGTCCGGAGATACGCGCCAGCCGTTACCCGGCATTGACCCCCTTTCCACAACGCAGGTATACTCCTCTGGCGGGTGAGGCGGGGCACTTCTTCGTGGTATCGAAGGCACATCCATGACGCTGGCAAATCGGATTACCATCGGCCGCCTGGTCCTGATTCCCGTCTTCGTCGTATTCATCATGTCCTATACGCGCGACCAGCAATGGCTTCGGATCGCGGCGTTGGCCACGTTTGTCGTTGCGGCCATTTCGGATGGGATAGACGGTTTTGTCGCCCGCGCGTATAACCAGAAGACCAAGCTGGGCATGGTGTTGGATCCGCTGGCCGACAAGCTGCTGATCAACATCGCCTTGGTTTTCCTGGCGGTGAACGGACAGTTGGCGACGCCGATCCCCGCGTGGTTTCCAGTTGTGGCGCTGAGCCGCGACGCCATTATTGTCATTGGAGCGTACCTGATTAACGAATACTACGGACCGGTGCGGGCCGCGCCCCACATCACCGGAAAACTGACGACCGCCCTGCTGATGGCTCTCATCATTTCCGT
>JADLGB010000088.1 GCA_020849535.1 Candidatus Hydrogenedentota bacterium | reverse complement strand
GCTATGTCACCGTCATCAAGGATGGCGACCTATACCGCCTCTACTATCGCGGGTTGCCTAACTCGGGCAAGGATGGTTCGGACGCCGAGGTCACGTGCTACGCGGAAAGCGCGGATGGCATCACGTTTACGCGGCCCAATTTGGGTCTCTATGAAGTTGCGGGCACCCGCGAGAACAATGTGGTGCTTGCCAACAGCGCGCCGTTCTCCCACAATTTTGCGCCCTTCGTCGATACGCGTCCGGACGTGCCTGTCGAGGAACGCTTCAAGGCATTCGCGGGCACCTCGGAAACAGGCCTCTTCGCGTTCGTGTCGCCCGATGGCACAACCTGGAAGAAGCTCGGGGAAACGCCCGCGATCACGGCGGGCGCGTTTGACTCGCAAAACGTCGCCTTCTGGTCCGAGGCGGAAGGCCAGTACCTCTGTTACTTCCGCACCTGGTCCGAGGGCGGGTACAAGGGACACCGCACGGTGAGCCGCGCGACCTCCGCGGACTTTCGCACGTGGAGCGAGCCCGAGCCGATGAGCTTCAGCGGGACCGTGCTCGAACACCTCTATACGAATCAGACCGCGCCTTACTTCCGTGCGCCTCACATCTACATTGCGGTCGCGGCACGTTTCATGCCAGGCCGCCGTGTGGTTCCCGCCGAAATGGCCGAGCAGATCGGGGGCGAGGCGAAGTACTCGGGCGACTGCTCCGACGCGGTGTTGATGACGTCGCGCGGAGGCACCGTGTACGACCGCACCTTCATGGAAGGTTTTATTCGCCCGGGCATCGGCCTGGGCAACTGGACCTCGCGCACGAACTATCCCACCTACGGCATCGTGCCCGCGGGCGAAGACCAGATGTCCATGTACGTGCAGCGCAACTACGGCCAGAAGACGCACCACCTCCAACGCCTCAAGCTGCGCACGGATGGGTTCGTCTCCGTGCACGCACCGTACGCGGGCGGCGAGATGGTGACGAAGTCCCTGGTTTTCACCGGGACCGAACTGGTCATCAACTACTCGACCTCGGCCGCGGGCAGCGTGTGGATTGAGCTGCAATATGCAGACGGCATCCCCATTGAGGGTTTCACGAGAGCGGACTGCGACGAGATCATCGGCGATGAGATCGCGCGTGTGGTCACATGGAAAGGCTCCGGCGATCTGTCGACGCTCGTGGGTAAGCCGGTCCGCGTGCGCGCCGTCATGAAGGACGCCGATCTGTATTCGATCCAGTTCCGCGCCAAATAGCAGGTCTGGAGACCGGCCCCGTATGACATCTCGAGAACTGAATCTCGCCATCTTCCGGCGCGAGCCAACGGGCGGCCGCATTCTGTGGCAGCCGCGCATCGAACATTGGTACGAAACCAACCGGCGTCAGGGGACGCTTCCGGAACGCTACCGCGAATTCACCATGCTGCAAGTCTTCGACGATCTCGGCTGCTCTGTGCGCCCGTATTGGGCTTTCAACGATAGCATGCACATCGAAGACGCGGAACAAGTCACGCGCGAGGAACGCGAGGACGGCAACCTCACGTACGTCACGGAACACACGCCAGTAGGCAAGCTCGTGACTATCCTGGAGAAGACCTCGCAGTCCTGGCATACCCGCAAGTTTCCCGTGGTCACGCCGGATGACATGAAGGTGATGGAATGGCATTTGCGCCATCGTAGAATCTGGTTCGACCACGATTACTACAACAAGGCCTGTGCCGAAATCGGCGAGCGGGCCGCCCCGTGCGTGTTCATTTCGCGGATCAATCTCCTGCGAATCGTCATCGAGTTCATGGGATTTGAGAACGGGCTCACCGCCTTCTACAACTATCCCGACGAGACCGCCCACCTGATTCACACGATCAACGAGACTGACGACGCCATGCTCGACATGGTGTGCGCAAGTCCGCTGGAGATCATCAACTTCGGAGACAACGTCCACCAGGCGTTCTGTCCGCCGAACCTCTTCCGCGAATGGGTCCTTCCCGAGTACCAACGCCGCAACGCCCGCCTGCATGCCGCGGGCAAGAAGACCTATCCACATTGGGACGGCGATTGCGGGCAACTACTACCCTACGCGCAGGATTGCGGCTTCGACGGGTATGAGGCGATTACGCCGGTTCCGCAAGGCGATGTGACGCTGGAGCAGGTGCGTGACGCGCTCGGCGACCGCATCCTGTTGGACGGGATTCCTTGCACGGACTTCCTACCCACCGAATCGCTCGACAGCCTCATCGCCAACACCAGGAAATGTATTGAGTACTTCGCACCCAACCTCGTGCTGGGGATTTCCGATGAGATTTCCCCAGTAGGGGATATCGAGCGCGTGCGCCTCGTCAGCGAGATCGTCGCAGAGCACGGCGCCTGAAATGAAGAAGGGCGGCGTCGCCGCCGCCCCAACTCCTGTCCGTGCGCGTCCGTGTCTGTCCGTGTTCGTCAGTGTTCCTGAGTTTCCAGCCAGCGTGTCGCGTCCAGCGCGGCCATGCAGCCGCTGCCCGCTGCCGTGATGGCCTGCCGGTAGATCTTGTCTTGCACATCGCCCGCGGCGAACACACCTTCGATGTTGGTGTAGGTCGAGCCCGGCTTCGTAATCAGGTAGCCCGTCTCGTCCATGTCCAGGATTCCCTTGAACAAGTCCGTGTTTGGCTTGTGCCCGATCGCGGAGAAGTATCCCGTGCACTCGATGTCCCGCGTCTCGTTGGTCCGCACATCCTTGATGCGCACGCCGGTCACGCCGGCTTTGTCTTCCCCCAGCACCTCGTCGACCACCGAGAACCATTCGACCGTGATCTTCGGGTTCGCGATGACGCGGTCGCCCATGATCTTGCTCGCGCGGAATTTGTCACGCCGGTGCACCACATGCACCCGGCTCGCATACGTGGTCAGGAAGAGCGCCTCTTCCATGGCCGTGTCGCCTCCGCCCACGACCACCAGCGGCTTGTTGCGGAAGCGCGGCAACGCCCCGTCGCACGTCGCGCACGCCGACACGCCGCGGTTCATGAACTTCTCCTCCGACTCCAGGCCAAGGTACCTCGCCGTGGCGCCCGTGGCGATGATGACCGCCTTGGCTTGCCAGGACTTGTCCTTGGCCTTCACCGTGAACGGACGCTTCGAGAAGTCCACCTCCGTGATGGTCTCCGCTAGGATTCGCGTCCCGAACCGCAACGCCTGCTTTTTGAACAGGTCCATCATTTCGGGCCCGGTCACGCCTTCGGGAAATCCGGGATAGTTCTCCACTTCCGTCGTGGTCATGAGTTGGCCGCCGGGGAGGATCTCCTTGCTGAATTCGCCTTCAAAAAGTAGCGGGTTCATGTTGGCGCGGGCCGTGTACAGGGCCGCCGTATAGCCCGAAGGACCCGACCCTATGATGATAATGTTTTCCATTGCGTACTCCATGGGATGCGCCGAGGCGGCAGTCTCGTCCGCGCATCCGTTTATGCCTCAGTCAACTTCAGGTCATACGAATCGCGGGGATTATACGGTGGGCTGGGCCGCACGGGCAATTCCGGGGGCGGAGTCCGGTGCGGCTATTGGAACCCCTGCATGATCTGATGGAACACGTCCAGCGAAGGCCGCAGCTTCGATTGCGGGAGCGTCGCCAGGGGTTCGTCCACCAAATCGAGCCGGTCGTCGAGGGCGTCCCGCTCGCGGCTGTAATAGAGGAGTCCCGTGTAGAACAAGTTCTTCTCGCGGGCTTCATCCAACAGTGTGAGCGCCTGAATCCGGTCGTGCGCATCGTGATCGTGCGCCAGTTTCGTCAGGGTGATCCGGGAACCGTCGTGCATGGTCACTACCGTCGTTGTTCCCTCGTCGTACTCCACGGAAATGTTTTCGAAGTGTGGAATGAAATCCATCTCATGGAGCGGCTCTTCGTGGCTGCGCGCATACGCCACGCTCTTCGTGGACCCCTCGTGATTGTTGAAGGTCACGCACGGCGACACGATGTCAAGCACCGCCGCGCCGCGGTGCGCAATGGCCGCCTTCAACAAGGTGCGTACCTGTTGCGTGTCTCCCGAGAAAGATCGCGCCACGAACCCGCAGCCCATCTTGATCGCCATCGTGCACAGGTCCACAGGCGCATCTTGGATCGTGACGCCACTCTTCATGCGCGTGCCGCGGTCCGCCGTGGCGGATGCCTGCCCCTTGGTCAGTCCGTAGCACCCGTTGTTTTCGATGATGTACACAACGTGCGCGTTGCGCCGGACCATATGCGCGAAGTGGCCCAGCCCGATGGACGCCGTGTCGCCGTCGCCGCTGATCCCGATATGGATGAGATTGCGGTTGGCCAGGCTCGACCCCGTGGCGATCGTCGCCATGCGGCCATGCAGCGAGTTGAACCCGTGCGATTGGCCCAGAAAGTAGTTCGTCGTCTTGCTCGAGCACCCGATGCCGCTCAACTTCGCCACCTGGTGCGGGTCCACACCCAGTTCGTAGAACGCCTTGACGATCGAACTCGTGATCGCATCGTGCCCGCACCCCGCGCACAGGGTCGATTCCGCGCCCTGGTAGTCTTTCTGCGTCAGGCCGATGCGATTGGTCTTGGGTCCTTTGGCGGGCACTTCCGCGGCCGTCACGGGACTCGTCAACATGGTGGTCATGCGGTTCCTTTCTCTTCGGCGATCCGATGCAATACCTTCCGGGCAACCGACTCGGCATCAATGGGGAGGCCGTTGTAATGCAGTGCGGTCTTGATCCGCGTCGCAAACTCGGGATACTCGCTGCGTAGGATCGACGCCACCTGCCCGTCGCGATTCTGCTCCACGACGCACACAAGCGGATATCGTTCACAGAACGCCTTGACCTCGCCATTGACGGGCAAGGCCCGCACGCGAAGATAGGCTGTGGCCACGCCGTGCTCGCGGGCCAGCGTGTGCCGCGCTTCCTGCACGGCCGGGTCACTGGAACCATAAGCGATGATCCCCACCTGGGCAGATGCGTCGTTTTCGACCACCGGTGCCGGCACCATGGCCCGCGCAGACTCAAACTTGCGCGCCAGGCGATCGATGTTGCGCTCCCAGTCCTCGGGCTTCTCGGAGTAAGTGGCCTTCTCGGTGTGCCCAGTGCCGCGCGTGAAGTAGGCGGCGTTGGGATGCTGGGTACCCGGCAAGGTGCGGTAGGGGATGCCGTCGCCGTCCACATCGCGGTACCGGGCGAACTCGCCATTCCGGCTCAGACCCTCCGCCGAGACCACCTTGCCGCGCGCGATGGGTTTCGTGGGCGGCGCGAAGGGCTCCGACATCCACTTGTTCATGCCGAGGTCCAAATCGCTCATGATGAACACGAGCGTCTGCAACTGCTCCGCGAGGTCCAGCGCTTCCTGTGCGAACTCGAAACACTCCTTCATGTTTCCGGGAATCAGCAAGACGTGCTTGCAATCCCCGTGAGAGAGCGTGTAGGCCTTTCCAACGTCTCCCTGCGAAGTGCGCGTCGGCAGTCCCGTGCTCGGGCCCATGCGCTGCACGTCCACGACTACCGCCGGCACTTCCGCGAAATACGAGAGACCAGCCATCTCCGCCATGAGCGAGATGCCCGGACCCGACGTCGCCGTGAAGGCCCGCGCGCCCGCCCAGCCCGCGCCCAACACCATGCCCATGGACGCGAGTTCGTCTTCGGCCTGGATCACCGCGTACGTGGCCTGGTTGGTTTCCGGGTCGCGCCGGTATTTGTCGAGATACTTGATCAGGTTTTCGCACAGGCTGCTGCTCGGCGTGATCGGGTACCACGCGAGAAATGTGGCACCCCCGAACAGCATGCCCAAGGCCATGGCTTCGTTGCCTTCTATGACGAGGTCGCCGTGCGTCTTGTTGCGGCGTTCCAGCCGGTGCGCGCTCCGAACCAGGCAATGCTCCTGCGCCCAGTCGAAGCCCGCACGCGCGGCGGTCTTGTTCAGCTCGGCCGCCTTGGCTTTCTTGGCGAACTGCCAATCGATGGCCCGCTCAATCTCCTCAAACGCGATCCCCAGGATCGACGCCAGCACGCCCACATAAATGATGTTGACTACCATCTTCCGCAGGCGCGTATCCGGGCACACCTCCGCCACCAACGCATTGAATGGCACGCAAAACACGATCAAGTCGTCGCGATTCGCGAGCGTCCTCTGCGCTTCGTTGATGACCAGCATCGAACCGGCAGAAAGCCCGGCAATGTCCTCCGCGGCGGTCTGTGGATTCATCGCCACCATGAGGTCCGTGTGATCGCGATACGCGAGCCAGCCATCCTCGTTTGCGCGGATGATGAACCACGTCGGCATGCCTTGAATGTTGGACGGAAAGAGATTCTTCGCGCCGACGGGTATCCCCATCGCGAAGATCGAGCGCATCAGGATCAGGTTGGCGCTCTGGCTGCCGGAACCGTTAGGCGTTGCGATCCGAATCGTGATGTCGTTGACTCTCGGAAGGAATGCCGCCCCGGCGAGACCACCCTCCGGTTCGGCCACTGCTTGGCTCATTGCACGCGCGCTCCACTGGTAGATTGAAGGGGATTCGTTAAGGACAACTCGGGATTCGGGTTCGAGGAAGGCAACACCGCGGACGGGCACGCAATGAGATAGGTGCAGGAACACCCTGACTCAAGACTGAAGGCCAGCTCCGTCTGCACGTAGACCTCATTGCCAAAGGCGCAGCACTAGCGCCACCATGCTCACGCGGGCATTGATGCTTGCCCGAAAAACTCTTCAGCCGCCAGTGGTACTCCCAACATCCAACGTCCGCCCATTGCGCGTGAGCGCATTCGAGACGGTCCAGTACATTCCAGCCCGGAAAGGACGAGTCCCGCAGCAACGTTGAGGCGGCCAGAACGCCGAAACTCTTTGATAATAGCGCAATTGCCTTAACATGTCAAGCCCTATCTGTTTAGTCATGTTTGGGAGGCGCGCGAGTGGTTCTGTGCCACAAACAGCTATGCGGGCTAAACTTAGGACGCTGGGCGGCTTATTCCCCGCCGGTGACTTGAGGTGAAGAATCGGCTGGTGCTTCGGCAGGCTGGGCGAGCGGGGCGGGTGATTTGACGAACCACACTTGCTGCTCGTGGACTATCTTCGCTGCAGTCAAACCCAGTGCCACAAACAAGATAGCGCTGAGAAGCCACACCGTGGCGGGCTTCAGGGGTCGCGTCTCGTGACGGCTTCGAAGAGCTGTCCAGAGGTAGCCGCAACACCCCGCCAGGAGCCCACCCAGTAGTGCGGCGCCAGACCGGCCGTACCAGCCCATGCCGGGACCCTGTCCCTCCGCCGTGACGTGCCAGGCGCGCTCCAGGGGGAAGTATCGGGGCGTGGGCGGGTTAAGTGAGTACACGGCGCAGAAGGCCAGCGACGCGAGGAGGAGGATCGTGAGAATGCTGTCGATGCGCCGCATGTCAGGCAGGACCCAGGGTACCCAGGTACCATCCGCACCAGGCGTTGAAGGTTACGATGCCCATGACGAATCCTGCCAGCCCCGCAAACAGGGGCGCGTAGACGCGATGCTCTTCGTGGCGAAAATCCAGTACGCGCGAGAGCGCGAGGATGCCGAGCACAGGGATGACGCCGAGCGTGGCCATGAGTTCCTTGATCTCGAAGAGTCCGGTGGCCCATGGGGCGACGGCGTCGAGATAGGCGAGGCGCACGTGCACGCGGAACACGGGGTAGATGAGTCCGCCGAGGAACACCGTGGTCAGGTAGGCCGCGGAAAGGGTCACGGCATGAAGCTTGACCTGGGGTTGATAGGTCCCTCCACCCCACACCGCCCGGGCGCTGCGCAGGAGCAGGTGGACGGACGACGCCACGCAGGTGATCCCCGCCACGAGATGGATGAAGAGGAGGAGGCGGTTGAGGTCTTCCAGTACGACGGGATTCACAGGCGCACTCTCGGTTCGCGATGTCCCTTTGACACGAGCCTCACGATGTGGGCGCCGGCGCTTCGGCAACCGGGGCCTCGGGAGCGGTTTCCGGTGCTGGTTCGATTGCCGCGGCAGGTGCGGACTCGGCAGGCGCGGGCACCGGTTCGGGTTGAGGAGCCTCTGGCGCGGCCTCTGTCGGTGCGGGGGTGGGTGCGGGCGCGTTGGGGGCCGCGGTGGCACTGTCGTCCGGCGCGCCAGCAGCGATCCACATACGGAGCAAACGCAGTTCCTCGGGATAGATGGGGTCCTCGCCCTTGGGCATCTGGGGCTGCAATTCGCCGCGGCAGTACTTGACCAAGGGGCTGGCATCTGGATTGCCGGGGATGATCGCGGCGCCCGCCTTGTCGCCGCCCAGCAGCATGGCCTCGACGGTGGTGGTATCCAACCCACCACGCGCTTTGCCGGGGCGGTGGCACTCGTGGCAGACCTCCGTCAGCACGGGAACTATGTCTTTGTGGAAACTGATCTGCTGAGCCTCTTCCATGGTGAATGGAAGGAGCGCGGGCTCGCGTCCATCCGCGGGCGGCGCGACTGCAAAGGAAGCCGGATCGACGGGCGCTGGCGGTGTTGGCGCAGGAGCCGGAGTGGCCGCTTCGGGCGCGGGCGCGGCGGGTTGATACATGGCCGGAGTGCCGATGCCATGGTTGTACACCAGCGTGCCGCCGTAGTGGCCCGTCATGGCCACCCATGCGCCGGTCCCCAGGCTCGCGATCAGCGCCAGCGTCTGCACCGTGGGCGCGAGCCACTTGAAGCGCAGCGCGCTCAACGCGATTAACGCCGTTGTGACCAAGCCCAAGATCCAGACCACCTCGCCCATTTTTTCGTGGTGCTCGATGTGGTCCCAGATGTCCTGCGGGATTTCCGCGGGCACCTTGCCCATCGCGCCTTCGCCGCTCTGCATGGCGGCGAATGCCGACAACGCCAGGACCGCGTAGCACCCCGCCGTAACCCAGCGCAGCGCTTCGTTTTCCCTTGCGACAACCATGCACAGATACACGAGCGGAATACCCACCACCGCCAGAGCAACGGGGAGGTGGACCACCGCCGCATGCACCATGCTGGGATTGTTGAGAACTTCCAGGAAACCCATTTCAGACTCCTTGGCAATTGCCTGAACCGGCAGACCATGCCGCGTCCAGGTGAAGGCGTAGTGACATGGCGCCAAGACGCGACCGGCACCAGCGCCCGAAGCATACCACAGGGATCGAGGGGATCCTCAAGAACGCGGCGCACTACGCGCCTGAGGTAAGCCGATTCGGACTTGGTTACGGGGGCACGGGAAACAGAGCGCGGCAGAGCTGCAATCATACGAGGAGAGTGATCCACCGATTTCACCGATGACACCGATTCAGGAAGGAGATGCAGAGGTGGCATGGGCATCCCTGCCCATGGTCTTCAATTCACTCAAACGCAGAGGCGCAGAGTCCACAGAGGAACGCGGAGAATTGAGCGAACGGAACGCCCCTCTGGTACTGCCTCGCTCGCTGAGCGCGGCAGCACAGCGCCCCGCTCAAGTGATCGACCTGACGGCCCACACCGTCTTCCACGCACCTCCTTGATCTTAAGCCCCGGCTACGGGGCGCAGGCGCATAGCCCCGGGTGGAGCCGAAGGCGGAACCCGGGGTAGGCATGCCCTCTTTCTACAAAAGCCCCAGCGATCTTGCCATTTGGCACAGCGCGGGCCTGCAAATATGCGCAAAGTGCGAGTTTAGAGTTGCGTTTTTTAGGCATAGGAG
>JADLGB010000087.1 GCA_020849535.1 Candidatus Hydrogenedentota bacterium | reverse complement strand
GCCCTACTCCTTGTCCCGTCCGACGAAAATTCGAGTCCGTTGCGCACTGCCACATTGTTCAGCAGTTGGGCTTGCGCCAGTCCAATCCTTGAGGACGAGCGCCCAGGCGGAGAAAGACGTGTTAGCCTCAGCCAGAGATCAACACTCACGGGAAAGGCGGTCTCGTGCCGCTGGTGATAAACCACAGGAGCGAACCGCTGGGCCAGCCAGTCTTCCACTGCATCATCCATACCGTCGACATCAGAGTCCATCACAGGCGTCCCGCGGGTTTCGATTGCGTCGATGCAACTTCTTTCGGTATTCAACCTTAACCGCACACGTAACGCACAAGAATCGCCGTGACGATGAATCCAATCTTCCGATAGCCTAATGACCTTGGTGCAAATGCCCGGACCATGAACTTCGAGAAAATGATTGCGACCATCTTGCTTGAGTGTGGCGATGAAGCGGTAGGAAGACTCCACGTCCTGACCGTCTACCGCAATCCGAACACGCCGAGCTAAGTCTCGGAACCCCGGAATGATCCCGCAAAGCCGCAGACGTTGATTGACGATACGTTGCGAGGCGTGTGAAGCACCTCCAGGAGGCGCCACGGCCTGCCGCTTGGGATGTTGCCAAGCCAGGAGAAAAGCTAAGGCAACGAAAGCCATATGTCCGCAAGTTGCCTTGCCGAAACCTTCTAAGGCCATCTATCAGTTTTCGTGACTTCGAGCGGGATCCCGCGCGCCGTTTGCACTAAAATAAGGTGCGGCGTCTGACGGAGGTTCGCATTCCAGTGGCTCAGGACCGGTCGCTCGATTACGAGGAGAAAATTCGTCACCTCCTGGCCGCTGTTCGGGATGGAGATCCAGATGCGTTCGCAGCGTTGATTGAAGAGGTCGGTCAAGAACTTCGAAAACTATCAGCCTACTGGAGGAGGCGGCAATTCCGTGAAGCTCACACCCTGCAGACGACTGCGCTTGTAAACGAAGTCGTACTCCGTCTGCTCAGAAGCTTGAAAAGATCAAAGGAGGCCTTTCCTCAAAGCAGGCTCCATTTCATCAGTTTGGCTGCTCAGATGATGCGGTGGACTCTAGTCGATTATGCGAGGAAGCCACGCGAACAACCGCTCGATGATCCGACGGCTACGCTCATTGGATGGTCGCGAATCGAACTCGACACCGTACTCATTTTCGACCAAGCCCTGAGGCGGCTTGAGGAGGCGCAAGGAGAAATCGGCAAGCGTCGAGCCAGGGCTGTTGAGTTACACGTGCTAGGCGGCATGACCCACCGTGAGATAGCCGAGCAACTCTGCATTTCAGATGACGCCGCCCGTCGAGATTGCCAAATCGGGCTCACACAAATCCGGGAAGCTCTCCGGGGAAAAGCGCAGTCCGCAGGCCGCTAAGCCAGCGTGGTATAGACCATGGTCTCACTTTGGCACGGACACGAATTTGAAGGGGACGAACTCGAAACCTGGTCGCAAGAAATTGCGGCCGCTGCCCTGGACGTGCTTCCGGACCAGCGCACCGCTTTCGTTGAGGCTGGTTGCGCCGGGAGTGAGCCTCTGCTGCATAGGGTGAATGGACTCCTTGAGAACAGTTTCCAGGAGCGCTCAGAACCGCCAATAGACAGCGCCTGCCGGCCTGGCGAAATCCTGAGCGGCTGCTTTCTTCTAGGCAACTTGGGTCGTGGCGGCACCGCGGATGTTTACAAAGCCATACAATTGCCGCTCAAGCGGATCGTGGCAGTGAAGGTCCTTCGCGACGTCGGCCTGATTGAAAGTTCGAACCTGGCTCGAGAGGCAACTCGGCTATCGAGCCTGCATCACGACAACATCGTCACCGTTTACAACGCCGACTTCGGTTGCGAAAAGCCATGCATGGTGATGGAGTTCGTAGACGGGATTACGCTAAGGGAGTGGATTCGAAGGCAACACGAAGACCTACAATGTCCACCTTCGGGTGTGATCAAGAGTATCGTCGTTCAAGTCCTTGCGGGCCTCGGTGCAGCACACAGGCAAGGCTTGGTTCACAGGGACATCAAACCCGAAAACATCCTGCTATCAGCCAAGGCCGATGGGCAAAGATTCCACGTTAAGGTGACGGACTTTGGACTTGCACGGAGATTGGACGCGGCTGGCAAGGGTGTAGGGGGCACTGCTGGGTACATCGCTCCTGAGCAATTCTTCGGCGCAAGTCCGGATGCGCGATCCGATCTCTTCAGTGTCGGCGTCGTGCTGTACGAGATGTTGACGGGAGTTCATCCATTCGTTGGCAAGAGTGATGCAGAGACTTGGTACAACACGATTCACACCGATCCTTGCTTTCCACCTGAGGGCGCCTTTGACAGATATCGAGAAATCCTCCAGAAGGCCCTGTCGAAGACGCCTGAAGAACGATACGACTCAACCGAGGAAATGGTGCGAGCTCTGGGCGAAGGCGCGCCAGAACCGCTTGAACTGAACCCCCTGCTTTCGGAGTTCCCAGACGCGATCCGGCGTTGGGCTGATCAAGCCGGTGCTGGATTCTGGATGGCAGTGGGGTCATTCACCTGGGGTGCAGTGTCATTGGTGTTAAGCGTGCTCTGCAATGCCGCATGTCTGCGGGTGCTTTGGGCGGCCGAGAGCGGCAGGGGGCTTGCAGAGACCATTTATGGCTATGCTGTCGAGTTCAATGCAGGACCATGGTATCTGGCCGGTGCTTCTGCTTGTGCGCTGGCAGGTATCGGCTTTCTGCAAGCGGCGCACAGAGGCTTGGCGGCGACATTGAAGGTGACGGATGGTTTTTCAAGTACGGACCCGCAGCCGCTTTCACGAGTAGCGGAGAAAAATCGCCGCTGGTTTCGCATTCTCACGCCATTCGCACTCTTCGCTGCTGCCTGTCTAGTGCTAATCCCCGAGATGGGGATGCGGGAGAAGAATGCGTTTGGGTGGGTGCAAGCGGACATGGCCGAGACGTATCTGAACGTCGATTACGACCAATTGCGGTCCGACAAGAAAGTTGGGGACCTGCATAGTGTCCGGGCACTCTGTCCTATTTGCCCCGTTCGGGTAACGCACGTGTCTAATCGCTTCAGTGGCTATCGGCAACCCTCCAAGGTGCTGTTCGGCGTCTTCCTCGCGTTCGCCCTAGCCCATCAAGTCATCCTTTCAGCTTTCGTTAATTTTCTTGCTTTCAAAGTTGTGTTCTTCTTTT
>JADLGB010000086.1 GCA_020849535.1 Candidatus Hydrogenedentota bacterium | reverse complement strand
TGGTGCCCTCGCGAATTCACGCGCGTCACGTCAACAGCGGCTACCCACGCCGCCTTTGCCACCTGCGCCATCCGCGGACACGTACTTCTTGCAGTTGCCGTTCTTCACCCCGTCTCCGCGCCTTTGCTAGAGTCCTCTTCATCTCCTACTCATTCTTGTCCACTCTTCCTTCGCGAGCTTCGCGGCTTCGCGGTGGATACCTCCTTCTTCGTCTTTCTTTCGTGGGTTTCGTGGGTTTCGTGGTGGGAGTTGCGATGATGCGATATCGACAATCGTCGCGAACAAAGGCGAGGTAGCGCCATGACCGGGAAGACAACGCCGAACCTGATTGTGCCGCCATTGCCCTATTCGCCGCAGTTTGAAGGTGCACCGGGGGAGTGGGTCGCCACGGGGCGGGCGCTGTGGGAAGTGGCGAAGTGGCTGCTATTCCGCTGCGATACGTACCACTTTCTCCCCATGATCTTCTTTCTCATCATGCCCGGGGGAAGCAACGGTCTCTTTAGCGGGGGCTTTGTATCCATCTTGTACGGCGTATCTTTGTTGGGGCGTCTTTCGACGACACAGACGGTGATCGGTCTTTCGACCTTGCCTATCCCTTCAACACAATGGACGCGGTTGCTCTGGGCCATGTCTGTCGTGCTGTATCCCTTACTCTATGGGGCCATTCAACTGCCCATTCGAACAATCGCGCTTGTGGCGGGGGAAGGTTCTTGGAGTTGGATTGGACTTATTCTCCCGGAGTGCATCATCGCGATGGGATTAGCTGCGCCGCTTTCTCTCGGACTAGCAGCATCCTCCGGCGAGGTCCCATACGGCACGCAGAGACAGAGCCAGTGGACGATAGCAGGATTCATGATTACGGCTGCATTTCTCGGGGTATTTGGGGTTGGCTGGGTCATGAGAGGAGCCGAAGGACTCGGCGATCCAGTTTATGCCACCTTGGTCTGCATATCTGCCGCGCTCGTGGCGATTTCGTATCGCTTCGCAGATCGCGCCGTAGGTCTCGACGCGCTTGCACGGCGAAAAGGCGCAGGAGCGTCGCCATCCTTAGACGTGCGATTGTTTGGCTTCAACAGGTCCGGGCCGGCGACCTTCTGGGGACTGTGGCTCAGCCAGTTCAACAATGGCATAGGCATCGTATTCGCCACCGGGGTCGGAATCGGTATGATGGCCATATTGTCTCCTTTTGACGACACCCTCATGTCAAGCAGCGCGCCCTACGTTATGTCTGTCGTGCTGCTGATCATTTGCGCGCGGTACCAACAGGAGATCGACTTCCGCGTTCTCCGATGCTTACCGCTCCGCACTTCGCATCAGGCACTGCTTGTCCTTACATTTGTATTTCCGCTGATTTTGCCGCTAGGAATTGCAGCGCTTTGCGTCGCACCCTATATGGGCTGGCCCCTTATTGACGCGCTCGGGTTTGTCGTGGCGCTTGGGGGCTGTTGTGCGCTCGCGCTCGCTGTGGGTTCGGTATATGGATACCTGTTCTCAGGGGTCTTAGCGGCAATTCCAGCGATTCCAATCATTGCCATCCTGCTCCATTGGCATTCGCCGCGGGCGTTGCTGGTTTTCGGTGGGTTGAGCGCAGTACTCTGGTTGTTCTCGTACTCTTACCTGTACAAGAACCTCGGTGGTGATGGCGCTGTGTATCGTAAGCGTGAGGACAACAAGGATTGGGATCTCTGGGAAAGTCCTATCTTCGGGAAAACTCGCTAAAGTGGGTGGGCATGACGGAATGTGGAGGTCGCTCTGTCCTCAAATCGGTGTAAATCTGTGCAATCTGTGGACGATTTCTTCTGCCGTTGAACATCTGCGTGTTGCCAACACACCGAACATGGTTTCGCACCTTCAGCGCTCAAGACAGGGAGGGGCAACGTTTACCCAGGGCGACGCTTCGCTCTGCCCTGGGCTGGTATGCTTCTGGCCCTTCAGGCCGCAAGAAAGCGCACGCAGCCTGAGTACATTCCCTTCTCATTCCCTTCTCAATCCCTTCCCAATTGGCGTTCATTGGCGTTGATTCGCGTTCCTCTTGATTTTCCGCGCCGTCTGCCTCAACTGCGGACAATCTCGTTCCTTGGTTGCGGCTACGCCGCGATGGGCTGGCACGGCGTTGGCCTATATGGCCGCAATGCAGGCGCTCCGAGAGGACGCCCGGCCAATTCACCTCAACCTCAAACCACGGGCGAGACGCCCGTTCCCCCTTCCTATCTCATCTCCTTGGTGAATCGGCGCAATCGGTGTTAAGTGGGATCAGTTTCTTCGACCGGTCGTGCTCATGCCGCGCTGTAGTCTTCCGCGCCACCCCGCGCGCGCTTTGTGTGGCTGCCGTTCTTTTCCGCGACTTGGCGTCTCCGCGAGAGTCCTCTTCATCTTCTGCGCTGTTCTACTCCGCTCTTCCTTCGTGTCCTTCGTGACTTCGTGGTGGAAATCTCTTTCTTCCTCTACTTCTTCATTTCGTGGTGAATCCTAGTCTCGCGAGTGGCCGCCGCGTGCAACACCACGGACCGATCGGTCCAATCCGTCGGATCCATCCGATTCTTTCCTCTGCTGCGATCCTAAATGCGGTATTTCAAATACCCAATTCGACTTCCCCGGCCCAAAAGGCGGATAATACTCCCCTGAACTCCTGCGCGAGCGGCGCCCCTCGCGGAATGCCGCGCAGTCCGCAGTGTGTTGGCATCGTATGGCGCCGGTAACGGTCAGGCGCCTTGCTCTGGTCTTGAATCAATGGCACGTATGCTCGAAACAGCTCGCTTAGACCCACATCCGCACAGCCATGCGCTCGCGGACGCCCGGGGGCGTGTCCTGCATGACCTCCGCATCTCCGTGACGGACAAGTGCAACTTCCGCTGTACCTACTGCATGCCCGAAGACCGCTACCCGCACGACCACGAGTTCCTGTCCCGCCACGACCTGCTGACCTTCGAAGAGATTGCGCGCTTCACGCGCCTCGCCATCGGCATGGGCGTGTCAAAGGTCCGGATCACCGGCGGCGAACCGCTCCTGCGCAAGAACCTTCCGGTCCTCATCGAAATGCTGGCGAACCTGCCCGGACTCGGTGACCTCGCGCTCACGACCAACGGCATTCTCTTGCCGCGCTTCGCCAAATCCCTCCGCGACGCCGGACTCCGCCGCGTGACCATCAGCCTCGACACGCTCGACCCCGCCGTGTTCGCATCCATGTCCGGCCAGTCCACCGGCCCGGACGCCGTCCTCGCCGCCATCGATCACGCCGCCGCGCTGGGTTTCGCGCCCATCAAGATCAACGCCGTCGTGCAGCGCGGCGTCAACGAAGATCACGTCGTCGATCTGGCCGCGCGCTTCCGGGGCACGGGCCACATCGTGCGCTTCATCGAATACATGGACGTGGGCACGTGCAATGGCTGGACCCCGGACCAGGTCGTACCGTCGCGCGAGACCCTGGCGCGCATTCACGCGCGCTTCCCGGTCGAGCCGCTCGACAAGAACTACCACGGCGAAGTCGCCGAGCGTTACCGTTACACCGACGGGGCGGGCGAGATTGGCTTCATCTCCTCCGTCAGCGAACCCTTCTGCGGCGCGTGCACGCGCGCGCGGCTGTCCGCGGATGGTAAAGTGTTCCTGTGCCTCTTCGCCGCGGACGGGGTGGACGTGCGCACGGCCCTCCGCAATGGCGCCACGGACGCGGAACTGGCGGCGCTCTTGGAGGAAACATGGCGCAAGCGCGATGATCGCTATTCCGAGTTGCGCGCCACCGCCGCGCGGACTCCCGCTGGCAGGGTCGAGATGTATCACATCGGAGGATGAACCCGGACATGCTGTCGCACCTGAACGAAGAGAATCAGCCACGCATGGTGAACGTGGGGGAGAAGCCCGTCACCCGGCGTAGCGCCCGGGCACAGGCCATCGTGTCGCTGCCACCGGAAGTGTCCGCTCTGTTTGTCGACGGTGAGTTGCAGACCAAGAAGGGGCCGGTCATCCAGACGGCCATCATTGCGGGTATCATGGCCGCCAAGAAGACCAGCGAACTCATCCCGCTCTGCCATCCCATCGGACTCGACAACTGCGAAGTCACCATCACGCTGAACGATGACCGCGACCTCGTCATCGAGTGCACGGCAACCGTCCATCACAAGACCGGCGTGGAGATGGAAGCCTTGACCGGGGCCAGCGTGGCCGCGCTCACCGTGTACGACATGTGCAAGGCGTTATCCCACGGCATCGTTATCCGCGATACACGCCTGCTGGAAAAGCGGGGAGGCAAGAGTGACTATCGGGTGTAGCCATGAGGGAAAAAGCAGGGGCAAGTCGAACCGCTTCCTCTATAACCCCTTCGAGATCGCCGTCTGCGGCTCCAGCCCCGACGACCGCTCCCTGCTGCTCGCCATGTTGACAGCTCACTTCGAGGCTTCCTACACCCTAGGTCAAGTCATGCAGCGTCAGCCGCAAATGGCTCCTGAGACTGTCGAGCGCATGGGCGTGACCCTCATCCAGGGCGACGGCCAGCACGGGCTGATGTATCCCGAATCCTCTGACGCCTTCCTCGGACCTCGCCCTCTGGTGGATGTGGATCTCGTACTCGTGGAAACGTCCGAAGATCTGCCGATGCCAAAGCTGGTCCTTGTCGAAGACGGCGTGCCCACTGGCGAGTATTCAGACATCCTCGCTTACGTGGGACGCCCCAAGGCGTGTCCCGTGTTGCCGTCCAGCGCCGAGTACTACACCCTGTCGCAGAGCGACGCCATCGCCGCGCGCGTGGAAGCGTACCTGCAGGACCGCGTCGACGCGATTCCGCTACACGGCTTGGTCCTCGCGGGCGGACGCAGCACGCGCATGGGCACCGACAAGGCCAGTCTCGAGTACCACGGCAAAACGCAGGTGGCCCATTGCCATGACCTGTTGCGCGATCTTTGCGACGAGGTTTTCGTGTCTGCCCGTGCGGATCAGGCGGACAGCCCCGCGCACGCGGGCCTACCTCCTCTATACGATGCCTTTCTCGAATTCGGACCCATGGGCGGCATCCTCTCCGCACTGAAAGCCCACCCGGACGCGGCCTGGCTCGTGCTCGCATGTGATTTGCCTTACGTCACTCCTGAAACCCTTGCGGACCTCGTAGAAAACCGTAACCCCTTCAAACTCGCCACAGCTTATGTCAGCGATCACGACGGCCTGCCCGAGCCGCTCTGCGCGATCTACGAACCCAAGAGCATTCACCGCATGCTGGCTTTCCTTGGACGCGGCTACCATTGCCCACGCAAGGTGTTGATCAACTCCGACACGCACCTGCTGGAACCGCGCGACCCGCGCGCGCTGGATAACGTGAACCATCCTCACGAGTATGAAGCGGCGCGCGAAGCCCTCAACGCACACCAGGAGCAGACCTCATGAGCGCGAACGGCGCAAAGAACATCTCCGTCCAATACTTCGCCATGCTCCGCGAGCAGCGCGGCCTCAGCAAGGAATCGCTCGCGACCCATGCGCAAAGCGCCGCCGCGCTCTACGAAGAGCTGCGGTTCCAGCACGGCTTCACGCTGCCGCTCGAACGCATGCGGGTCATCGTCAATGAGTCCTTCCAACCCTGGGATGTCTCCCTGTCCGAGGGCGACGAAGTCGTCTTCGTGCCGCCCGTCGCAGGGGGATGATCATGTTCGCCCTTTCCACCAGTCCCATAGACGCGCGAGCACTCCAGGACGCCATGCGCCGACCGGAAGCCGGCGCCTTCGTGTGCTTCGAAGGCTGGGTACGCAACACCAACGAAGGCCGCACCGTGACCCTCCTCGAATATGAGGCCTTCGAGGCGGTTGCCTGTTCCGAAGGTTCGCATATCTTGCACGAGGCCCGCGAACGCTTCGGTCTGCTCGATGCCCGCTGCGCGCACCGCGTGGGCGCCCTCGCCATCGGCGACATGGCGGTGTGGGTGGGCGTGGTCTCGGGTCACCGGGGAGAGGCCTTTGCCGCCTGCCGTTACATCATTGACGAGGTGAAGAAGCGTGTCCCCATCTGGAAGAAGGAGCACTACTCCGACGGCGACAGCGGCTGGGTGAACTGCGAATGCCACTGCGGCGCTGAGGTTCACGTCCACGCCGAGCCCGTCACTGAGGCGCAGCTCTACGCCCGCCAGGTCTGTCTGCCCGAGGTCAGCCAGGAGGGACAGGACCGCCTCAGACGTGGGCGAGTCCTCATCGTTGGCGCGGGCGGACTCGGCTGCCCGGCGGCACTCTACCTCGCGGCGGCGGGCGTGGGAGAGATTGGCATTTGCGACTCCGACACTGTGGATGCCAGCAATTTGCACCGGCAGATTTTGTTCGGCATTCA
This sequence comes from Candidatus Hydrogenedentota bacterium, assembly GCA_020849535.1. Lineage (GTDB taxonomy): Bacteria > Hydrogenedentota > Hydrogenedentia > Hydrogenedentales > SLHB01 > JAHDWY01. The sequence continues at coordinate 14,909 of JADLGB010000086.1, read as the reverse complement.
GGACATTGGCGCTCCAAAGGCCGAACGCGCCGTCGATCGCATCAAGTCCATGTATCCCTTCACCATATTTACTCCCTATCCCGAGCGATTGACCGACAAGAACGCAATGGAAATGTTCTGTAAACATGACATAATCTTAGATTGCACAGACAATTTCGAGGTCAAATTCCTCATCAACGATGCGGCGGTCCTATCCAAGAAGTCCGCAGTCTTTGCTTCCATCTACCAGTGGGAAGGCCAAGTCCAAGTTTACCAACCCGGCACGGAAACCCCATGCCTCCGCTGTCAATGGCCGGACATGCCCGAGCCGGACTGCGTCCGCACTTGTGCCGAAGCCGGGGTGCTCGGGGCAGTACCCGGCGTGTTTGGTGCTATGCAGGCCTTGGAAGCCCTCAAGCTGTTGTTGGGCCGCCCTGCGCTCCCTGGATTGCTGCTCTTCGACCTTCTCTCCGGCCAACCGCACCGGGCCGGACTCAAGCGGTCGGCGTCCTGTCCCGTGTGTGGGACTAACCCCACGATCCGCTCAGTAGATCCGGCAAACTACGGCGATGGCCTGGATGTGGAAGTTGAAGGAGCGGGGGAGGGGAATGGCACGTTTGATGGCTTTGAGGTAATCGATATCCGCGAGCCCCAGGAGATTCGAGAGCGCCCCCTTGCCGGTCTGAAGAGCACGGCAATCCCCGCCAGCCGCTTCGAGCAGGACTCCCTGCCCCTGTCCACCGACGGCCGTTACCTCCTGTGCTGCGCCCATGGAGCGCGGAGCAAGTACCTCGCCCGCCGCCTCCGCGCCCGGGGATATCCACACGTCTTCTCGCTCAAGGGCGGTGCGGAAGCGCTGGTCTAATGCACAAACTGGTCGCCGCAGGGTGATTACACTTGAACTGCGGTCCTGCACGGAGCGACCCTGTGTCGCCCAACAAGTCTCACTACTCACAGCCTGGGCACCCCACGGGGAACTGTCAAGCGACTTGTCAGCCTGCGGGTAGCGCGAAGAGGCTGCCCGACTGCTGCAAACGTTGAAGTCAACGGCACGTCACCCTCTTATGGCCTGAAAGGCCAGAATACTCACAGCCCAAGGGTTGGGCGTAGCGGCAGCGAAGCCCTACCCTGGGTATCGGGATGCACATACTTACTACCCTGAAGGGGTTGCATAGTCCTCCAGTCGCCAATCTTAAATGCGCCGTCCATCAAATTGGACCTTGAGCTATGCATCCCCTTCAGGGAACTCTTGTGCGACGTGCTGACCCTGGGTAGTCCCGCCGCTTCGGCGGGCCAACCCAGGGCTCAGAGTATCTAGGCCTTTCAGGCCATCGCGGCGGCTCAACGCCGCCGATTCGCAGCCATCTTACCCGAGCCCCGCTCACTCTATATCACAATCAACCTGCGCTAGCCCCAAAAGAAAGGCGACACCAGCCGGAGTTTGTGGCGGTAACGAACGGGGAGTCCTAGTGCAATGGCCCTGCTTAAGGCCGCAAGAATGGCCTTGATATCACGAAGAAGTGTTATACTTACTATGAGGCTAACACAGAAAGGATGAGGTTGCCATGAAGAGCGCGCGAACGACATGGGCTATTGCGCTAGTCGTTGCGGCAGTGGCGCTCACATTATGGGCGCAACCGCGGTTCCGGGCCGCCCAACGCAATGCACTGTGCGTTCAGAACCTCGATCTAATTGGGGCGGCGTTGAGCATCTATGTGAATGAGTCGGAGCACGAAGTCTTCCCCCTACTGCCCAGCGTGCCCGGCCGGGTCATGTTCGACAGTGCCGCAATCTATCCGAAGTATCTCCCCGATACGACGTGTTTCGTATCGCCTTTTCACCCCGACTATGCACGACTTCTGGCGCGAGATATCGATCCGGCGTCACGCATTAACGACAATAGCTACTGGTATCTGAGTTACATCTTCGCCAACGAACGGTCCGCCCTCGCCCGGATTGACGAGTACAAGCGCCTGCTTCCTGAAAGGAGAGCACCTGACGATGTGGATGTCCTTTGGCCGGAGTACCAAGACGATTTCGAGGCGCGCAAAGAGGAGGCACGCAGGTATGAAGAAGAGGCGCTCGCGGCAGCTCGTGCCGAGTGGATCGCAGCCGGCCAGCCGGGAGAGTTCCAAGGCCTCAGAGCCAGGAAGTTGGGGGGGGCTATGCCATTGCCGCATGAGCAGCACCTGTATAAGGCACTGAGAATGGGTGTCGAGCGCTTCCTGATCACGGAAATCAGTAACCCCGCCAGCTCAGTGATGATACAGTCCCATAGCCCGATCCTCATCGAACGTCCGGAGCTGCATGGCGATGGCGGCCATGTCCTCTTCATGGACGGCCACGTCGAGTTTGTCCCGTTTCCCGGTCCCTTTCCCATGACCGGGAAGTTCATCGACGGCCTTCGGTCACTGGATCGTGTGAATTGAGGGCGGGCTACATCCAGCTCAAGAAACTGCCACAGAAAAGCGCGGGGGCGATTCCACGAACCGCCCCCGCGAGCGAGAATGGTGCCGCAGCCCATTCTTAGAGTCTACTTGACGCTCAGCCCGCCGACCAGGTCACCGCGGCCGCGAAGAGTTGGTTGACCGGGAACTCGCCTTCCGCATCGTACTTGATGAACTCCACGTGACCGTCCATGTACAGCACGTTGCCGCCGCCGGGCACGTGGTTGTATTCGCCGCTCCCGGTAGGATTGATGTTGACCAAGTCCCACATGACGGCGACCTCGCTTTGCGCTTTCGAGGAACCGGCGGGGTTGTTGATATCTGTCACGAAGAAACGCTCAATACCTTCCCTGAGGCGCGCCAACTCACTCCCCTGGTTGTTGCCGAACGGGGCGCCTACATTGAGGTTGTTGTCCAAAGCGGACAAGGCCCCCGCGAGGTTTGCCGGGACTGGCGGGTCATTCTGCTTTAAGGAATCCGATCCTCCCAGAGTAGCGGGCGCAAGTTTCAGAAACGCTTGCAGGAATTGCGCCGGAATCGTATACGCCCCGTGCCCGATGTCCGGCGCGGGCGCACCGAGCGAGTCGCCGTTGGCCTGGTCGAATACCCAACCCAGATAGACGTAGCTCTCGTCCGCATTCGTCGGCAACCCCGCAAATAGACAGCCTTCCGGGATGATCTTGATATTCGGTTCGGGGTCGGACGGACACGTGTCAATGTTCCAGTCCGTCAGGTACTCGGGGTAGATGTCCTCGCCGTTCGGCGTGAAGTTCGCATCCATGTTGACGCTGTCCTGGCACGGGTTTCCGTCCACGTCCGTCCCCAGGGCCGTTTCGTCGATTCCGTGCGAATAGAACACCTGCAGGCCCTGGGCGCGGGGCCATTTCTCACCGTCGCTCTCGTTCGCGAACATCTTGTAGATGACACCCCACTGTTTGAGATTGTTCTGACAACTCGCGCGCCGGGCCGCCTCTCGCGCGCGCGCCAGGGCCGGCAGCAGGATCGCCGCCAGAATTCCGATGATGGCAATGACGACAAGCAATTCAATTAGCGTAAACCCACACCTTGACTTCTTCATGCTCTTTCTCCTCGATAATTCCGATGTACTCCACACCCACCTTTCTTGAAGTGAACCCAGTGCGACACGGAGAGCCCGAAGACGTGCGGGCAGACGAAGTGCATAGAAGGAGCGCGCCGGTACTGACCGATCCGGCTGAAGCACCCTCCATCTTCCCCCGAAAACGCTGCGGCCGTTTCAGGGTATGCCCGGAGATGTCTTGGGGCCAGCCAACCGCATTCGACAACCTTGCAGAAGGCAGTCTATATGATGGCCGCTGTTTTGTCCAGAGGGGAAATGAATAGGAGTAAAAATATACACGCAGTTAAAGATATAGGTAGACATACCGTATTTTTGGGAATTGGTTGCGGAGCCGGGCGGCCCAGATCCGAGGAATCGTGGCCCCCGCCGTGAAGGAACTAATCTTCGGCCCTCTCCGCACCCGGGAGGATGCACCAGCAGCCTCGCGATCGCACTCAGTGCGGGCCCCCCGCCTGCTTCACGCGCGGGGAGCACGCCCCTCTCCCACAACTCCCACGATTCCCATTTCCCCGCACACGGGGAAGGCTCTTCGGGCAACCCTACGGGTTATCGCTGCTGCCTCTCGCCGGCCCACCAAGCGTCTCGCGGATGGTGTAGATGGGCTTGTTCTGACTCTCGTAATAGGTGCGGACGTTGATCTCCCCCAGAAGCCCTATCCCGATGAGCTGCAAACCACTGAGCAGCAGTAGGATACATAGGTACATCCACGGATTCCCCGTGATGTCCTGATGCGGCGGCAACACCTTCAGCGCGGCAGCCAGCAGCCCCGAAAGCAGTCCTCCCGCGCCAGCATAGACTCCCCACTTGCCAAACACCTGCATGGGCTTCGTCGCGTACGACAGCAGGAATTTGACCGTCATGAGATCCAGGATGACCCGGACGGTTCTACTGATCCCGTACTTCGACACGCCGAACTTCCGCGCGCGGTGGTTCACTGGCATCTCCGCAACCTTCGCTCCAGCCCAACTGGCCAACGCGGGCAGGAAACGGTGCATTTCGCCATAGAGGTGCAGGTGCTCGGTCAATTCGCGGCGGTACGCCTTCAACGTGCAGCCATAATCGTGCAGGTGAACCCCGGTGCTCCACGAAATGAGGTTATTCGCCAGCACAGAAGGCAGCCGCCGCGACACCAGCTTGTCCTGCCGATCCTTGCGCCAGCCGCTGACCACGTCGTACCCCTCATCGATTTTCTCGAGCAGGCGGGGAATATCCGCGGGGTCATTCTGCAGGTCGGCGTCCATGGGTACCACGACCTCTCCGCGGGCCGCCCCGAACCCCGCCGCCAAGGCCGCCGTCTGGCCAAAATTGCGCCGGAACCGGATCACGCGCACGTGTTCCGGGTCGCCTTCGTGCAGCGATTTGCACACGTCAAACGAAGCGTCCGCGCTGCCGTCGTCCACCAGGATGACCTCGTACCCCCGCTGCGCAAACGGGCGCAATGCAGCGGTGATCTCTTCATGAAGAGGCCGCAAGGACTCTTCTTCGTTGTATACCGGAATGAGAATGCTGATGTACGGAGTCATGTTCGTCCCCACCCACGTGTGCCCGCGCATACGGTAACAGACACGCATCCACACCGCAACGCGCCTACCCACCATGAAACACTTGTCCGATCGGTCCGATCCAACCGATCCGTCCGATTGGCTCCCCCCTGCATGCATGGCAAGCGCGTGTGGCACAGGCGCCTCGCCAGTGTTCTTTCTTGACCCCGGCCCGCGTTTCTGAATAATGAACCCTGTGCGCTATCATCGTTGAAGTGGAACCAGCCACGTGCTTGTCTGCCGTCCACGACGGCGGCCATGCACGAAAAGGAGAAACGCGGCTATGTTCAGAGCGATCGGCAGGTGGTTTCGTGCGCTCGGCTACCTCTTGACCGGGCAAATCGATTCGGCGCGCAGGGTCCTCGACACCAATCCCCAGGTGATCCGGGCCAAATACGATGATATTGTGCGCGAGAAAACGCGCAGCATCCACACCTACAAACAGGCCCTGTCCACCCTCATTGCGCAGAAAGAGATGAAGGTCTCCAAGATTCAGACGTTGACCGAGGAAGTGGAACGCCTCGAACGTCTCAGGGCCGGCGCGCTGGCCAAGGCCAAGCAAAGCGTTGAACGCATGCAGGCCGCTGGCAAAACCATGGACGAGATCAAAGGCGACGAGGACTACATGAAATGCCTCACCGCCTACAACGATTTCTCATCCACACTCACGGAGAAACAGGCCCGCATCACCGAACTGGAGACCGATATCGAGGACTACGGCAAACGGGTCTCGGAACACAAAGTGCAGTTGCAGGATCTGCTTCGCGAGGTCGATAAGCTGAAGGCTGAGGCGGCCGACGCCGTCGCGGATATCATCACCGCGAACGAAGAACGTGAAATTGCGGAAACCATCGCGGGCATCGCAAAGGACGGCACCGCCCAGGAATTGCAGCGTCTCCGCGAGCTGCGCCAGGAAGTCCGCGCAGAAGCCCGCGTCACCAAGGAACTGGCCGGTACCAGCACCAAGGCCCAGGAGGCCGAGTTCCTGGAGTACGCGCGCAAGACCACCGCGTCATCCGAGTTTGATGCTCTCATCGGGCTTGCGCATACCACCGAGGCCGCCGCGCCCGCCAAGGAAAAGGAAGAGCCCGGCAAGACGGCCTTGCCGGAATAGCGACCCACCGTGAGCGTGCCGGACTACACGTTTCTCAAGTCCGCCGGGCGGATTCTCAATTCCGGTCAGTCGCGTAGTCTTGTCCTGACCGGCAACGTCCAGGACCTCTTCTGTTTTGCCAATCCCGACGGTGGGCAGGACTACGTCACGTTGCTTGATTTTTTGACCGCCCACTGGAATGTGGACGGCACGATCCTCATCGTTTACGAACTCAACGGCCCCATCCGCTTCGTGAAGCCTTCTGATGCGGACCGCGTCCGCGACGCCTGGCTCAAATGGCGCTCGGGCCTCGACGCCAATCAGATCGACATCGAGCGCATGCTCTCATCATCGAAGGCAGCGACGGAGCACGATGCCATCAAAACCGCGTATGACGCGAACCTCAAGGCCGCCATTGGCAACCCGACAGTCGCGCTCGAAATGCTCCGCCAGATGTGCCTGTGCTCGCGCACGCAAATGGGCAGCCAACCACTTCTGCAGCAAAACCTGCTCGTCCTCGTCGAAGCCGCGGACATGATCATCCCCGAAGGCGAGATCACGCGCCTTTCAGACGTGGACCGCCATCGCGTCGGCATCTGCCACGACTGGTTTAGCGACCCCGGCTTCATGAATGGTGGAGACAGCGTCGTCCTGCTCGCCGAGTCGCGCTCGCTTATCAATCACCGCGTAGCGCGGCTTCCGCAAATGCTGGAAGTACCCATCCCGGCGCCCGACGATGCCGCGCGCCGGCACTGCATCGAGTGGTTCCTCGCAACACGCAAGCAGGGTAACGCCGCGCAACTTTGGAGCGACGCGGCGGAACTCGCGCGATTCACCGCGGGGCTTTCCATCCACGCACTTGTGCAACTGCTGAAAGGCTCCCAGCACGAGAATCGCGTCTTGACCCGCGCCCAAGTCGTTGCGAAAGTCGAGGAGTACATCCAAAGCCAATTGGGCGAAGATATCGTTGAGTTCAAGAAGCCCGAGCACACGCTCGAAGCCGTCATCGGTTTCACTGCCCTGAAAAAGTTCCTGCGTGAAGAACTGATTCCCCGCTTTCGCTCGGAGGGGAAGGACGCGTTGTCCGGCGCTGCCGTTGCGGGTCCGATCGGCGGCGGCAAGACCTATATCTTCGAAGCCGTCGCCGCGGAACTCGACATGGTCGTGCTCGTGCTGAAGAACATTCGCAGCCAATGGTACGGTCAGACCGATGTGATCTTCGAGCGCCTCCGCCGCGTGCTCGACGCGCTGTCAAAAGTCCTCATCTTCGTCGATGAGGCCGACACGCAATTCGGCGCCATAGGCCCGCACGCCCACGAGACCGAGCGCCGCCTGACCGGTAAGATCCAATCCATGATGTCCGACCCGCGCCTGCGCGGACGCGTCATTTGGCTGCTCATGACCGCGCGCATTCATCTTCTATCCGCCGACATTCGCAGGCCGGGCCGCGTCGGCGATCTCATCATCCCCGTCCTCGATCCCGAAGGCGAGGATCGGACCGAGTTTCTGCAGTGGCTGGTTGAAGGCAGTCTCGAAGGCGCGCTCACGCCCGAACGCCTCGCGTCGCTCGATGCGGCGACCTCCGGCTACTCCGCCGCCGCTTTCGCGTCATTGCGATCCGAACTCCGCGCGAAGACGTCCAGTGGCCCCTTGACCTTTGACACCGTGCTGGCCGTGATTCACGACCACCTGACCCCCGCAATCGAAGCGACCCGCCGCTACCAGACCCTCCAAGCCCTGGTCAACTGCACCCGCCGCGGCCTCCTGCCCAATCCCGAAGTGGACGACGCTCAACGTAAAGTCTGGGCCGAAGAACTGCGCAGGTTGGAGGGGAGTGAATAGGCCGGGTGCGGGTACCTGGGTGACGGACCGCCGCAAGAGCTACGCGTCTTTGCGAGACTTCCTCAACAACTCCAGCGCTTCAACATCAGCAAGGTCTCTCGTGCGTCCCACGGCTTTCTTGTTCTGGATTAGGTCTCCAAGAGAGAGCACGTGGACTTCGATACCCTCGATCTCAGTCCTCAGAGAGCGTTCATGCGCTTCCTCGAATTGAAGTCCCGACGCGCCGGTCATGATATCGATACGTCGCGGCGCAACACCGATCTGAAACACGGTATCGCTTTGGGAAAGGTCTTCCTCCGTCAAATCACCCAGCGGCGCCCCAAATCGCCGGAGGGCGCGAAACACGGGCACCGCATTCCGCGGCGACGGATCGACCCAAAGATCCAGGTCCATCGTTGCCCGGAGATACCCATGTACGGCCATCGCATACGCGCCAAGGAGCAGGAACTTAGCGCCTTCCGCGGATAACTCTCGTAATATGTCTTTGTAGTCTTCGTTCAGCATCATAAAGCTCGCTCAATGAAGCAAGCTCCTTCGTCAATTCCCACACAAGCGCGACGCGTTCCTCGGGCGTGCCGGGAACGAACACGTCATCCTCGCTGTCGCTCAGCCGCTTGAGCTTCGTGCGCGACCTATCCATCATTCGAATCTAGCCTATTCGATCAGAACCGTGCAACGCGCACCTTTAGCTGAAACTCAGGGATTCCCTGCCACTCGATCGTGAACAGTGCCGACCAATCGCTTTCCGGAAATGGTCGCGTCACCGCCTCGATCCTGTCCGCTCTCGGACACCTACCCATTCATTCCCCCCCGGCCTACGCCCCCAGGTGTCTTGACAGCACTTCCCGCAGGTCCTGGACCATGTGGCGCTTCGGCAGGTGATCCGTGGCGCCCGCCTTCATCAGCATTCGCTTGTCGGCATCCATCGACGTGAGAAAGATGATCGGCAGCGTGGGGGAGAGGGAAGGGTCATGGCGCATCAGTTCGCACGTCTCGTACCCGTTATACACCGGCATCATGATGTCCAACAACACCATATCCGGGTTCTCAGACAGCGCCAGCTCATACGCCTCCTGGCCGTTGCTCGCACAGACAACCTCATGGCCCTCCGCGCTCAATGCCAGCGCAATCACGTCCAACGAAGCCGTGTCATCATCCGCAACTAGTATCCGTGCCATACGTTATGACCCTCCTTGCATCCTGCCTTATTATAGCACCCCGTGCATGTCTGCTCCTTTGCGCGCGCACCTCCAACCGGTTTTTCCCCAGGCGGCCGCCCATTCGCCATTTCGTTTGCTGGTTGATACGTATTGACTTGCGCACGTGCCCCACCTAGAATGCAGAGAAGAAGAGGACCCATGGGGGTCCGCCGGGCCAAATCTGCACACCCCGGGGGGGACGGCCGGCCAGTCGTGTTCGCATTGGAAAGCCCTTGGAGGTAATGATGATGATTGCCCGCCTCGCGTTGCTGACCGTGCTCGTCACATCCGTTGCATTCACACAGGCCCCGGTCGCGCCTGCGGAACCCGCGGCCACCGCGCCACCGCCCGCCACAGAAGGTGCAGTCACGCCTACCCCGGATTCCGCGGCCCCCGCGGCACCCGCACCAGTCGAGATGGCCCCGCCTCCTGCGCCGGTGCCGGAACCGCCGCGCGGCGATACCATCACGCTCAAGTCGGGTCAGGTCATTGCGGGCCTGCAAATCATCAAGGCCACCTCCACCGACTACATCTGCGAGATTATCGAGGGAGTCACGTTGAATGTCCCCCGCAGGCAAGTCGTCAAGGTGGAGCCCGACGATTACGACCCCATACTCATGCGCCGTAAGAGCGAATCGGCCCTCATCCGGGGCCAGCGCATCTCCGACGCGCTCCAACGCAAATTGGACACTGACATCTCGAACCCGCCCCTCAACTATGAAAACGCCGATCTCCTGCAGATCATTGAAGAGGTCAACAAACGCACCGGCGGCGTGGTCGTCCTCGACCTTTCCGTGAGCACACTCCCGGCGGAATCCCGTACCGGGTCAATCGCCTCACAACCCGGTATGACCTTGGGCACACTCCTGCGCAAAGAGATTCTCATCAAGTTCCCGAATCTCGTCATGAACTTTGAGGACGACAAGGTCGTGCTCACCACCAAGCCGGCGGCCCCACCCGCCGATGCGTCCAGCGCGACCCCGCCCGCGGGGGCTCCTCCGGATGCCGGCGCACCACCCGCGGCCCCTCCGCCTCCGGGCCCACCCCCTGCTCCCGCTCCGGCTCCTGGAACTCCAGCGACAATTCCCTGACGCTCCCGCGATACTGGACACGGGTTCATTCGCCAAGAACGGCCTGGAGCTGCATGCAGCCCTGCAAGGGTCGTTATGAGGTCTGCTTCCATGAAAATCGGCAACACCATTGAGGAATACGTCCGCAGTAAGGAACCGGCTACCCGCTCCGCTCTTCTCATGTATGAGAGCGCCAAGCGTCTGAAGATTCCCCCTGGCGCCGTCCAGGAAATGGTCAAACCCTATGCCGTCCGCATTCAGCGTCTGCCGGTCCCCATCCTGGGGCAGGTCGTCAATGTCATTTCGGGCATCGTTCTCCACAATCGCGCCCGCGGACCGTATAAGGGCGGCATTCGCCTCGACAAGGACGTGGACCTCTGGGAAACGACCGAACTCGCCCGCCTCATGACGCTCAAAACCGCTCTGTCCGGCATCGAACTGGGAGGGGGCAAATCCGGTATCAGCGTGGACCTTCGCGCGCTCTACGCGCACATGACCCGCAAGAAACGCTTCAACGGCGCCTACCGCGAGTTTGAGCGCGTCGCCAAGATCGATATCCTCTCCGAGTTCGCCCACCATTTCGCCCCGCTTTTCGCCAGTCACGAATACGTGCCCGCACCCGACATGGGCACGAGCGGCAGCGAGATGGTTCGCATCTACAACGAAACCCGCGATCCCGCCTCCGTGACCGGCAAACCCGACGGTATCGAAGGCTGGCTGCCCGGCCGTGCCGAATCCACCGGCTACGGCGTCTACTACGCGATTCTCAAGGATATGGAACACCGCGGAACCGCGCCCAGCGATTGCACCATTGCCCTGCAAGGCTTCGGCAAGGTCGGTTCACACGCCGCGCGCTACCTCTTCGAGGCGGGCGCCCGCGTCATCGCCATCACCGATATCCTCGGCGGTGTGAAAGACGATGGGGGACTCGACGTGCCCGAACTTCTGCTGCATTGCCGCCAAGCGGGATGCCTGCAAGGGGCCAAGGCCAAGTCCATCACCAACGATGCCCTTTTCAAGCTCAAGTGCGACTACCTGATCCCCGCGGCCAGCGGCCACGTCATCCACAAGGATAACGCTAAGACCATCGGCGCCAAGGTCATCGTCGAAGCCGCCAACATGCCCGTCACCTTCGACGGCATGAAGACTCTTCACGAGCGCAAGGTCCCCATCATTCCCGACACCTACGCCAACGCGGGCGGCGTCATCGCGTCCAACCTTGAATACCGCCAAGCTCTCGGCGGACCCAAACACACGAAGGACAGCGTCCTCGCCGAGATCCGCCACCGCTTCGACACCATGCTTGAAGACATGCACCTCTTTATGCGCAAGGGCCGCACCATGCTCCAGGCCAGCACCGACATCGCCCTCGCCCGCGTCTACGAGACCATGGTCCAACGCGGACTGCTGTAGGCCCTGTCACCTTGGGAGCAGGTCTTCAGTAGCGCCAAACCCGGGTGCGCGTTTTTGCAGGTTTATGGCAGGCCCAGAAATGTGCATCGGGCAAGCGGATGAAGACACAGGCGAGGGCGCCTGTGCCACACGACTATCTCGAATCCTCAGTGCCCGATCATTCTGAATCCCTGTGCGAACCGCTTGCCAGAAGAAAACGAGAACGTCGCAGGTTGAGCAAGCGCGTGTGGCACAGGCGCCCTCGCCTGTGTCTTTTCCGTCCATCTGCCTTCCCCTGTTTGTTTTGGAACTTCTGAAGCGCTACTGCCAATCAAGGCCCGGAAGAAAGGAAGAACCAGCAAAGGCATGGCAAGCGCGTGTGGCACAGGCGCCCTCGCCTGTGTCTTTTTCGGGCGTTCTCGCCCTACCCCTGCGCCGTGCCTCGCAACGGCACATACCCGCTTTCGCGAACCACCGCCTGACCCTCTGGGGACAGCAGCCAATCCCGTATCTCGACAGCCCGCGACGTGTCCCCAGTCCCTTTTCGCACGACCGCATACACGTTCGTGACGTACGGATACGCCCCGGACTGAATCGTCTCGTACGATGGCAACACCCCGTCCACGGCCAACAATTCAGTGTTCGGACTGGCCGCCATGAAGTGCTCGTAGTAATAGACTGAATACCCAAGCCCCCGCTTGTCATTCGTTAACGCGATGTACGGGCCACCCATCCCCTGCAGAATTAGATCGCCTACGTGCCCGCGTCCTATCCCGGCGAACGAGGTTCCTTTCATCACCAATGCTTCCATCAGTTCCTGACTTCCCGAATTCCTTTCGCGCTGATACGCATTGATGCCCTCATCGCGACCGCCCACGCTCGACCAGTTGGTCGCCTTGCCGCTGTAGATCGCCTTGATCTGTTCGATACTCAGTCCGGCAACCGGATTCTCATAGTTCTTGATGAAGACAAAGGCATCAAGGGCAATAGGCGTCACCTCGATCTCAACGCCCTCATCCTCTGCAAGCGTTACCTCGTCGATGGAGGGTTCACGCGCCACGAGTCCAATGTCCGACGTCCCCTTGATCACATTCTCATATGCTTCGTGGGTCCCCGCATGGACGCTCAACATGCGGTTGATCATCACGCTTCGCCGAACTTCGCCCTGAAGTTTTGGATCCGCCGCCTCGGCTATCGGACGGTAGCTCACCAACGTAAGATTCGGGTAGTAGGCATCCACGGCGCTAGACGGATCTATCCCCGGTACCCTCACGAAATCCAGGTACTGAGTAACATCGATGACCGGTCCTTCGCTATACCACCTTCCCGAATAGGCTTCGCTGCCCGCCCAGCGGTAGCGGCTGCCCAACATCTTGCACGCAATGATCAAACCCAGGGGCTGGGTGGATGTGGAGCCGTCGACACCAGGGTAGTCCAGGACTGTGAACCCCAAGGCGCGAGCGTTTGGCGTATCCGCCACCGCGAAGCCCCCCAATTCCTCCTGGCGACGCTCGTGCATTTCGCGGTTACGCCGCTGGAGGCCATCTTGGATCTTCGCCCGGACACGAGCCCGCTCGACTAACACTTCCGAGATTCTGCGCCGCCACTCCTTGACAACTTCCTGCTGCGACAGTTTTCGGAGTCGTTCTTGTTTCGGGCGAAGACTCTCCTGGAATTCCTTCTGGGTATCTTCCAACTCCATACTCAACCGCTGATACTCAATGAACTCGGGCGGTGCTACCCCCTCGCTCTGCAAGTGCTGCAGTTCTTCGTCGGGGGTTCGGACGCCGGCTTCCGTGTCCTCTTGCTGAGGTTTCCTTGCGTGGCACCCCCCCGCCAGGACGAGCGCGATGACAAGAACGGTCCACAGAGAGAGCGTTCGGGATTCCACGTATGTCCTCATGGTGCCTCCGTTGCCGAATCAAAGGTCTCCAAATCAGCAGTAGAACGGGACTGAGCAAACTTGAATCGCCGCAAACACCGCCAAGTGCCCACACTGAGAACCAAAGCCGAAACAAACTAATACCCGGCTTCCACGCATGCCTTCTTTACGACACCTCGGCGCCAGTCCGCCAGCGCTGGGCCAGCGCTTGCCGGAAGCGGCCTTGCCACGTGACCGCGAAGCCCAGCAAAGTCACGGTGATGGGGAGCATCATCACCACCTGTACGATCATGGTGAACGACACCATGGCCGCGCTGCTGGTAGAGGTCCCATAAAGCATAGTAGTCTGCACCGCAATCATAACGCCCATGCTTATCATGTACCCGACAATGTAGGCAGCAAACAGCGCGAGTATCGCTTTGAAGGTCAGCATGCCCGGTGTGCCCCGCCAAGTGGAGGCCACACACCCGAGACTCGCGAACGCGTAAAGGCTCACGAAACTCCCAGTGATGGCGATCAGAATACTTGCAAGCGCCAACCAGCCATCCCAGACTCCGGCGGTCTGCGACGTCATCATCGAAAACATGAATACGTGTGACGACACATCTGACGTCAACATGGCTGGCAGAAACAGCATCGCGCGCCGGAGATGGGTCCGGTGAATGCCGCGCGCGATCTGCCGATCGGTGGCGCTCGTAAGGTAGAGCGCGTCCGTTCCTCCGGTCCGCCGCACCGCCGTGATGCACGATACGCCGTCGTAGATGATCAACAGCGTAATTGGCAGTCCGACAAGACCGTTGGGAATGAGTGAGACAACGACCGTGATGACAACGACCAGCGGCGCCCATGGCCAGCGGTAGAGCGCCCCGCCCGCGCCTGCGGCCGCGGCGGCGTACAGACGGTCCACTGGACCGAGGCGAAGGTACCGAATGCGGTCCAGCCAGCGGCCGTATCGCCGCAGGGATCGTCTTGCCCGCGCGGGTTTCGCCGTGTCGTCGGTGAGGTGGGGCAGGCGATACCAGACCACTGCCCCGACAAGCAGCGCAAGACCGAGCGAAAGGGCCGCGTTGAGTAAGACGTCCGTCATCATGAAGGACGGTTGAAGCGTGCTCGTCAGCACGGAGAGCCCGCTTGCGCCGCGAAGTCCTATCGGACGCAGGAGCATGGTGTCCAGGAAGCTGGCCGCAAAGAACCACACGACCATCACCCCGATCGTTGCGAGAAAGGCATCGGTCACGCGCGATGCGAACGACGAGCAGAGCAGTCCCAAGGACGCTACGACGAGGCAGAGCGATGCAGCCGCGATCTGCTGGCCTATCAGCATCTGGAGCGAAAGCCCGCCCAAGAACGAAGCGATCGCCTGCA
>JADLGB010000085.1 GCA_020849535.1 Candidatus Hydrogenedentota bacterium | reverse complement strand
TTGAACACGGCGTTGCGCATGAGTTCATTGAGTTGAACGTAGTCTTTGGGTGACCACATTTGATCGCCGCGTTCCAGTCCCGGGCCGTACGTCTCCAGCTTCGACCGCAAAGCACTCAACGATCCCACAGGCTCGTCCGCGCGCACGGTCCAGGCGAGGAGGAGGCAGAGGCCGACGGGGACGAGGACTAGATTCTGGAGGGCACCGATACCGGAACATTCTTGGCGTTGGCCGAATCGCATGTTCTCCCCCTCGTCCCGGACCTGGGCGGCTGGTGAATCGTCATACTACTATTATGCGGTTAGGTGGCAGGAAGTTCCACGGAAGTCTTGGGTGCGGCAGAGTGCCTCAGGAGACCATTCAAGAGCACATCCATCTCTACCACTCATTCAACGCATCACCCCCACTCTGGCCAGCCCCGGTTACTTGCGTTGCAGTGCCTAGGCGTGACCCGCAGAATCGCGTCATACCCAGCCGTGTCATCGCATGGCACCGGGCCGCCGGCATGGGGTACTACCGCCTGGCGCTACCAGACAAGAAGGCCGCTTTTCCCGCGGCGCGGATCAATCCCCTCTTGATGCTGCCCGTAGTGCTCCTCGCGAGTGTGGTGGGTGCCGCGATCGGGCGTAAGCTGCGGGTGCCAGACGTCTCTGGCAACATCGTGGCGGGCGCGATGCTTGACTTGGTTTCGCGTCAGGGATGCTCCAGCGAAACTTCTGTCCCTGTCTACCTTTGCCACTGGGTCCATTGCCGTCAACACCAGTCCGGCGCAACGAAAGACGGGCCCTCTCCGTGTGGGAGGTTCCACTGGAGAGGACCCGATGCTTGCGGGAATCCGTGACGCGAGCCGGGGTCAGCTCGTCAAGAGGGGGACGTTTTCATACTTCGCCAGTTCTTCGTCTCTGACCGCCTTGAAGGCATGGTAGTCCGCCTCGGCAAGTGGGTCAGGGTTGGACATGTAGGGATTGTCCTTCACCATCCGGTGGTATGGCTTTACCGGGTACCCCTGCTCCGCGGCGTAGCGTTTCAGCCATTCGACCGTGGCCTTGCTCATGTCGCAGAGGTAGTTCAAGGACCGCTGTGCATCGAGCGCGCCCTGACGGTCGCCCGCCTCGAAGCGGTCGTGGGCAGCCTTCACGACGATGGGATTGACCGTGCAGCCCTGCCCAATGCAGGCACGCGCACCCGCGTAGAGTGCGGCGACAAAGGAAAACTCGGAGCCGGCTATCATGCCGAAATCCTGATCCTTCACGGCGTAATAGATGTCGTAAATGTAGCGGGCGTCGTCCGATGAGAGCTTCATACCCTTGACATTGGGCAGACTGGCCAAGTCACAGGCGAGCTGCATGTTGACCCAGTAGTCTTTGTGCGTGAAACCGGGCTGGTAAATGAAGATGGGGATACTGACCGCCGCGTTGATCGTCTCAAAATAGCGCCGGGTAACATCGGCGCAGGTTTCTCCCGCCTTGGGAGCGATGGCCTCGGGCATGGTGTGTACGACACCCGCGGCTCCCGCGCTTTCCGCATACTTGCTCAATTCGACCGCTTGCCGCGTGAAGACTTCAGGGTCTGGACGCTTATCGTAGTTTTTGTCCCAAATGCCTGCCGTGCCCACAAGCACAGGGGCCTTGCCCGCCAGGTGCTTGCATGCCACGTCAATCATCATCTTGACGTCGTCATACTCGTAGGCATACATCTGGCCCATACCGGAGCGCACGAAGTACGCGCTGATTGCGCGGGAAGAGAGGAGAAAGTCCAGAAAGGCGCGCTGACCGTCCGCGTCGAGGCTGCCATCTGAATCCCATACCGTGAACACATTGGAGATCGCGCCGTATACGTACTTCGGAACCATGAATAAAGTTACCTTCCCTTTTGTCGAACGCTGGGACCCGGCGGCCGTACTTGCGGCGCCTGGCCCTTGCGCAGTTGTTCTCTCTTGGCCAGGAGTCTCTGAGTTTTCATCGGGCGTAGCCGGTACATCAGGTAGAGGATGACCACCATGAAAACCACTTCCAGCCAGAGTATCCACCCCGGCTTATAGAGTTCTTGCTTCCAGAATTCCACCAATGGCGTCTGCCATCCCTCGCGTACCCGCTCATCCTTGAGCATCTTCATCTGAGACTCAAACTGGAACCACTCCGCCACGGCGACGATGTAATGCAGAATGACATGAAATATGGCGCCGTATATGCATAGCTCCACAAACCATTGAAGGATGGGCAGCGACCACTTTCGGGTGACGTAGACGAGAGGAAGGATGATCGCGGCACACAGGGCATAGGCCGCCCAGTTTGCCTGCAAATGCTGAAGAATAGGTTCCATGGCGCCCTCCGAGCCTCAGTCCCGAAGGCGATTGTACCATGGGCGCGTGCCTGTTGGAAGGGAACGGGAAACGGCCTCGTGCAGACCTCAGAAATCAGGGAGCATGCGGCAGTCCGCATTGAGTAGGGCGGGATTTGTTCCCGCCTTCTTGAAGGGCCAGGGATCGCCGCCGGGCTGTTCAAGAGCCGACGAGGATGCCGGCGTTTCCGGTAAGCAGCACGCTTACGCGCCGCATGGACTGGCCTCCTTCTAAATCGCAATTGATGGAGCAAGAGGGCGGGAACAAATCCCGCCCTACTCAGCCCGTCCCTTCTGTAATCCGTGTACGGACGCGCCCTTGAGTAAGGGACGCAACGAAAGCGCGAGACCCTTAAACCGGAATCAGCGTTTGCCCTGCCCCGAATTGGGAACTGGGTCTGCCATCTGGTATAATGCGCTCCCAGCAGTGAACTGACGTGCTGATCCCCAGGTGCCTACGGGGGTGAGCCATGTGCGGCGGGGTATGGACCGATCGATGCCCCCAAAATCCAGGATACGATTTGCACAATGCAGAAACACTACGTCAGCGCGGACGGCCTCGCCAAGATGAAGGACGATCTCGCGCAATGCAAGGCGCGCCGTATGGAAGTGGCGGCCATCATCGAGCATGCCCGAGGCTTCGGCGACCTGCGGGAAAACGCCGACTACCATGCGGCGAAGGAAGAGCAGGCCATGCTGCACGCCCGCATCCGCGACCTTGAAGACAAGATCGCCCGCTCGGTCGTCTTCAAGCACGATGACATCGACGAGAGCAAGGTTTACCTGGGAGCCACCGTCCGGGTGCTGAACAAGAAGACCAAGAAGGAGGCGACCTACCACTTGGTTAGCCCCGTGGAAGCGGACATGGCGCACGGCAAGATCTCGGCGCGGTCCCCAGTGGGCGAAGCGCTGCTGGGCAAATCCGTGGGCGAGACCGCGACTGCGAAAGTCCCCGCGGGCGACATCGAGTTTGAGATTCTGGAAATCAGCCGCTAGCGCGGAGTAACAATGTCCCTCCCGCTTTTCCGGGGCAGGTTTGCCGCATGCAGGCCACCGATGCGGGAGGGAAACGGAAGTAACCGAGGATCAATGCCGAAACGCACCGACATCCACAAAGTCTTCATCATCGGATCGGGCCCGATTGTCATCGGTCAGGCCTGTGAATTCGATTACTCCGGCACGCAGGCCTGCAAGGCCCTGCGCGAAGAGGGGTACGAGGTCGTGTTGGTCAACAGCAATCCCGCGACCATCATGACCGACCCGGACATGGCCGACCGCACGTACATCGAGCCATTGACTGTGGAGATCCTCGAACGCATCATCGAGCGCGAACGGCCGGATGCACTGTTGCCAACGGTCGGCGGTCAGACAGCATTAAACCTCGCTGTGGAACTGGCCGAATCGGGCATTCTGGAAAAGTACGGGTGCGAACTTATCGGCGCGAAACTTCATGCCATCAAGAAGGCCGAGGACCGGGGCCTGTTCAAGGAGGCCATGCTGAGCTGCGGCCTGGACGTACCCCGCAGTCTCGTGGTCCACTCGCTGGACGAGGCCCGCGCGTTCGGGGCCGAACTGGGGTACAAGGCCATCATCCGTCCCGCGTTTACGCTGGGCGGCAGCGGCGCGGGCGTCTGCTTCAACCGCGACGAGTACGACCAAGTCGTTGAATGGGGTCTCGAAGCCAGCCCCGTCACGGAAGTGCTCGTCGAGGAGTCCGTCCTCGGGTGGAAAGAGTATGAACTCGAGGTGATGCGCGACCTCCGCGACAACGTGGTAATCATCTGCTCGATCGAGAACTTCGACCCCATGGGGATCCACACCGGCGACAGCATTACCGTGGCCCCGGCCCAGACATTGACCGACAAGGAATACCAGATCATGCGGGACGCTTCGATCCGCATCATCCGCGAGATCGGCGTCGAGACAGGTGGGTCGAATATCCAGTTCGCGGTCAACCCCGTCGACGGGCGCATGGTGGTGATCGAAATGAATCCGCGCGTGTCGCGCAGCTCCGCGCTGGCCTCGAAGGCAACGGGCTTCCCTATCGCCAAGATTGCGGCCAAGTTGGCCATTGGCTACAGCCTCGACGAAATCCCGAACGATATTACCCGCGAGACGCCGGCATCTTTTGAACCCACGATCGACTACTGCGTCACCAAGATCCCGCGCTGGGCGTTTGAAAAGTTCCCGGGGTCAAGCAGGGAACTCACCGTGCAGATGAAGAGCGTCGGCGAAGCCATGAGCATCGGCCGGACCTTCAAGGAGTCCTTGCAGAAGGGCTTGCGCTCCCTCGAAATCGGGCGATTTGGCCTCGGAGCCGATGGTAAGGACAAGACCTTCACCGGCAGCCCGGATTCACAGGAGGAGAAGGAGGCGCTGCTGAAGTCCATCCAGACTCCGGTGCCCGACCGCATTCTCCAAATCGCGCGCGCATTGCGCGCCGGCGCCACCGTGGAGGAACTCTTCAAGGCGACCCAGATCGACCCGTGGTTCCTGAGAAACATGCGCGAGATCGTGGAGGCGGAGCGCGAATTGCGCGCCGCCAATCCGGATGATGCCGCCACCCTACGGAAGGCAAAGGAACTCGGCTTCTCAGACACTCAGTTGGCGCACCTTTGGGGTATGCAACCGCTGGAGGTTCGCCGTTTGCGCACGAAGCACGGCGTCGTGGCCACCTACAAGCTGGTGGACACCTGCGCGGCAGAGTTTGAAGCGTACACGCCCTATTACTACTCCACATACAGCGATGAGGATGAGGTGCGCCCATCCTCCAAAGAGAAGATCATGATCCTGGGCGGCGGTCCCAACCGCATTGGCCAGGGCATCGAATTCGATTACTGCTGCGTCCACGCCTCGTTCGCGCTGAAGGATGACGGATTCGAGACCATCATGGTCAATAGCAACCCCGAGACGGTTTCGACAGATTACGACACTTCGGACCGCCTCTATTTCGAGCCGGTCACGTTGGAAGATGTGCTGAACATCTGCGATCGCGAGAAGCCCAAGGGCGTCATTGTGCAGTTCGGTGGCCAGACGCCGCTGAACCTCGCACAGGCCCTCGAGAAGGCCGGCGTGCCGATCATCGGCACCTCGCCGGCCAGCATCGCGCGGGCCGAAGACCGCAAGGAGTTCCGCGAATTGGTCCAGAAACTCGGGCTCCTGCAACCCGAGAACGAAACGGCCACGTCGGTGGAGGAAGCCCACGCCATCGCCAAGACGATCGGGTTCCCCGTGGTGGTGCGCCCTTCATTCGTGTTGGGTGGACGGGCCATGGAGATCGTGTACGACCATCCCGCGCTGGACCGCTACATGACCCACGCCGTGGAGGCCTCGCCCGAACACCCGATTCTCATCGACAAATTCATTGAAGGGGCCATCGAGATTGACGTCGACGCTCTCGCGGACGGCACGGATGTGATCGTCGCGGGGATCATGCAGCACATCGAAGAGGCGGGCGTGCACTCCGGCGACAGCGCGTGCATCCTGCCGCCTTACGATCTGGACCCACAGCTCATCGAGCAGTTGAAAGAGCAGACCCGCGCACTGGCGCGCGAATTGAACGTCGTGGGCTTGATGAACATCCAGTACGCGATCGCCGATGAACGCATCTATATCCTGGAAGTCAACCCGCGTGCGTCGCGCACGGTGCCGTTCGTCAGCAAAGCAACGGGCATACCCCTCGCCAAGATCGCGGCTCGCGTCATGGCGGGGAAGACGCTGCGCGAGCTGGGGCTGACCGCGGATCCCGAACCACAATGCGTCAGCGCCAAGGAGGTCGTGCTGCCCTTCATCAAGTTCCCCGGCGTGGATATCCTGCTCGGGCCGGAGATGCGCAGCACTGGCGAAGTCATGGGGATCGCGGACAACATGGGCATGGCGTTCGCCAAGAGCCAGATCGCGGCGGGCAACCGCGTGCCCACGGAAGGTACGGTGTTCCTGAGCCTTAATGACAGCGACAAACACAAGATGGGCGGCCTGGCGCGCGAGCTTTCCACGCTCGGATTCCGGATACTCGCCACGGAGGGCACTGCCGCGGTGTTACGCGCGCAGGGTATCGACGTGGAAGAAGTCTACAAGGTCGGCGAGAAACGGCCCCATATCGTGGATCGCATGATCAACGGCGACGTGGACTGGATCATCAATACGCCGATGGGAGTAGAATCCAAGTCGGATGAGCGATCTATCCGGCGCACGGCCCTGGAGCGCGGCCTGCCCACGATGACGACGCTGGCGGCGGCTCGCGCGGCCGTCCTGGGAATCCGGGCCATGCGACAGGGGACCGCCACCGTCCGCTCGATCCAGGAGTACCACGCCGGCGCCGGCACAGGCAAGGCCCTGGCAAGGTAGCGGCACTCGATTCCGAATGCGCAGCGACGGCCTTTCCCGGTAAGGCCGCCCGAGGGGTAGACATGGCAGCGGGGCGTCTCTTTGTGGTTGCGACTCCTATCGGCAATCTCGACGACATCACGATGCGCGCGCTGAACGTCTTGCGACAGGTGGACCTGATCGCCGCGGAAGATACGCGTCACTCCAAACGGCTGCTCAACCACTACGAAATTACAACCCAACTCACAAGTTACCACGAGCACAACGAAGCCAGTAAGACCGCGCAGTTGCTCGCCGTGCTCCAGGATGGACGCGACGTTGCCCTAATCACGGACGCGGGGACTCCGGGCATTTCCGACCCTGGCTACCGCGTCGTCCGGGCCGCACACGAACACGGATTGGATGTTGTGCCGGTGCCGGGTGCATCCGCTGTTATGACGGCCATCGCGGCCAGCGGACTGCCAAGCGACGCCTTTTCGTTTCACGGGTTCTTCCCCCGGAAAAAGGGTGCCGCCCGGGCAATCCTCGAACAGCTCGCGAAGAACGGGGGGACGCACATCTTCTTTGAATCCCCCAACCGCCTGACCGCGACCCTGGAACTATTTGCAGAAGCGGCGCCTTCGTGCGAGGTCTGCGTGGCGCGCGAACTCACGAAGGTCCATGAGGAAATCCGGCGCGAAAAGCCTGCGACACTTGCCCAGCACTACCGCCAGGACCCGCCGCGGGGCGAGTGCGTAGTCCTCGCTTATTTCACCCCGTCCGCCGCAGGCGCCGATCTGCCGGATGTCGCACGCCTGCGGGACTTGGTTGACGCAGCCATGCAGGATGAGGGCCTGACGCGACGGGACGCCGTCCGCAGCGTGGCCGCTCGCCTGAACGTCCCTCGTCGGCTGGTGTATGCGGCCGCACAAGGTGACGCATGAGCGATAACACGCGCAGCGAACTTCCCCTCACTATTGAGCGCATGGCATTGGGCATGCGTTACGCAACCTACTTTGTCGTGATGTTCTTGGCTGGTATTGGCTTCATCAAGAGCAATGTTCAGGACATCGTAACCATCAGTGCGTGGGTTCTGCTGCACCAGGCTTTTGTCCACTTTGTTTTCTGGTCGGGAAGGCATAGTCTATTCTTCACGCGGTTCAATTTCGTCATCAATTTCTTGGAGGTCTTCCTTGTTCTCATCCTAACCGGACCCGATACAAGTGCGGCGTACTTCCTCTATTTTCCGTTTCTCATCGGCTTCAGCGCCTATGAGAGGCGCTATCGGAGGGTCATGGCCGTCACTATCCTTTGCGCGGTTTCCTTTGCGGTGGCCGTCGCGTATGAAGGGATCATGGAATCGGTGGCGGGCGTATACGGCGAGATCATCATCAAAGTCCTGTACGTACTCTTCGCCGGATGGCTCGTGGCGGTACTCTCCGATAGGCTCCGAAAAGCGGAGGAGGCCCTTGCGGGGCAGGCCGCCTCCCTAGCCTCCTCCGAAGCGATGCTCCGCACGATTCTCAACAGCGCGGGCGATCCCATCTTGGTATATGACGACAATGAATTCATCGCCGAGGCCAATGCGCGGGCATCGGAGTTCCTGCGCGTTCCCCGCGAGAAGCTGGTCGGCCAACGGATTCGCGCATTTCTCTTTGACGACGGCACGCTATCCCACAAATTTGCGAATTTGCGCGTTCGTGGCGAGATGCAGAGTGAAGAAGTATTCGTCAGTGCCGACGGGGAAGAGCGCGTCGTTGAAGTGGTGTCGCGTTCGTTCATCCGCGCTCACGCGCGATACTACGTCGCCATCATCCGCGATGTGACGGACCGCAAGAATCTGCAAGAGGCTACACGCTTGGCCAACGTGCAATTGGAGCGCCTGAACAGCGAATTGCGGCAGGTGGGCAAACTGAAGACAGGGTTCCTGACATCCATCTCCCAGAACATGCGTTCGCCCTTATCCGCCGTGTCCGGGTACCTCGAGATGCTCCTCGAAGAGGACCTGGGAGAGATCAACGCGGACCAGCGCAAAGCCCTGCAGACGTGCCGCCGGGGTCTTCTCCGCGTCTTCAAGCTGATCGACGAGGCGTTGGATCTCCACCGCCTCGAGACCAAGCGTTCGACCCTCGCCCCCGCGCGCGAACATACCGAAGTCGAGCCGCCAGACGTGTAGCGGCATCTCAATACGTTCCGTACGGATCAAGGTCCACCTTCAGGTGGACACTCGCCGGAGCCGATTCCTCAAAATCCGTGCGCACGGCCCTACAAAGCTGATTGACGCGGGTCGCGCTCTTCGACAGTATCCCGAGATTCCACCGGTATTTCTTCTTGACGCGGCGAACGGTCGCGGGGGACGGCCCCAGGACTTCGATGCCATGAAACCCCAGTCGCACGATGGCGTCACGCACCTTGCGATGCAAGAGGCCGACCCCGCGCTCAGCTTCTTCCGGGTCTTCGCTTTCGATCATCAAGTTAGCCATGCGCCGAAACGGCGGATACAGTGCGCGCTCGCGTTCGTGAATCTCCCTACCGTAGAACGCGCCATAGTCGTGCTGTGCCGCCGCCTGCAACGCGTAGTGGTGCGGCCGGTACGTCTGAATCAACACCGATCCGGGGCGCTCACCGCGCCCGGCGCGGCCCGCAACCTGCGTGAGCAACTGGAACGTTGACTCCGCGGCGCGAAAGTCAGGAAGGCTCAGGCCCGTGTCGGCATTGATGACGCCCACCAATGTGACTCCGGGGTAATCGTGGCCCTTGGCGATCATCTGGGTGCCCACGAGAATGTCGATCTCGCCTTGCGCCAGGCGCCCGAGAATGCGCGCGTGGCCTCCCTTGCCCGACGTGGTGTCGGCGTCCATCCGCTCAATGCGCGCCTGAGGAAACGCGCGCAGTAGATAGTCTTCGATCTTTTGCGTTCCAGCACCCAGAAAGAGAAGCGGGTTGAAGTAACAGGCGTCGCACACCTGGGGCACTTGGCAGCGTCCCGCGCAATAGTGGCAACTCAGGAACGAGCCCTTTGCATGATACGTCATCGAGACGTTACAGTCCGGGCACTCGGCAACCCAACCGCACTGTGGGCAAAGCACGAAGGGCGCGAATCCCCTCCGATTGAGAAGAAGCAACACCTGCTCTCCCGCGCGAACGCGTTCGGTCACCGCTTCCTCCAGACGGCGGGACAGGACGGCGTTCGGGCCCGTTTCCCGCGTTTCGATGCGCATGTCCACCAACTCGACGCCGGGCAGCGCGGCCTGTGTGGCGCGCCGGCTCAGGGTCAACAGCGTCGACTTTCCGCGCTCACTGTTGAAGCGTGACTCCACCGACGGCGTGGCGGACCCGAGCACGCAGACGGCGTGGTTCATGCGGGCGCGGTATACCGCCACGTCCCGCGCGTGGTAGCGCGGCGTATCCCCCTGCTTGTAGGACGTGTCATGCTCTTCGTCCACGATGATGATGCCCACGTCGGGAAGCGGCGCAAAGATGGCGGAGCGCGCGCCCACCACGATGCGCACCTCGCCACGTTGTGCACGCCGCCATTCATCGTAGCGCTCACCCGCGCCGAGTCCGCTGTGAAGCACGGCGATATCCGTATTGAAGCGCGCTTTGAAACGCCCCACCGTCTGCGGCGTCAACGAAATCTCCGGCACCAGCATGATGGCATCCCGGCCAAGCGACAACACAGCCTCGATCGCCTGCAGATACACCTCCGTCTTTCCGCTTCCCGTGATCCCCTGCAAGAGATACGTTTGGTAACGTTTCTCCCCGGCAACGGCCATGATGGATTCAAACGCGCGGTGCTGCTCGGCATTGAGTTCATGTTTCCGTGCCGCGTGGCCGTCGCGAGCGAACTCGGGAGTCCGATAGAACTCTCGCTCGAAACGCGCAATCAAACCGCGTTCTTCCAGCGCCTTGAGCGTTGCGGCCGCGATTCCATGGTTCTCGTAGAGATGCGCCGCCACGCGCTCCGGCTCGCCGTGGAGCAGATCGAGGTAGACCGCCGCCTGTTTCGGGGCCCTGCGCTGCAACCGCTCCAGCTCCGCCGCCGCCGGAACCGCCGCTTCGATAAGGCGTACGCAGGTCTCGGTCTGAATGCTGACCGCGGAATCCACGGCCACTGGCTCCGCACGAAGTATGCCGCGCGAACAAAGGGTGCGCAGGGTATTGCTGAGCGCCGTCGCGCCCGCGATCTGGGCCAATTGCTTTTCTGTGAGGGGGCCCCGGCGATGGATTTCGGCGATGACTTTGCGCTGCCGCTCCGTGTAGCGGCCGGCTCCGAGTTGGTCCAGTTGCAGGGCATACCGCATCTTGGAGCGCACCGCGATACCCGCGGGCACGGCGCTGTGAAGGGCCTCGCCCCAGGAGCAGCAGTAGTAATCGGCGATCCACCGGCACAGGTCCAACAACTCCTGAGACAGCAGAGGGCCCTCGTCCGGCAGATCGATTATCGAGCGGACCTTTTCCAGCGCACAATCGGGGGCGAGCGCCACGATAGTCCCGGTTTCGATGCGCTTCTGAAATGGAACGATGGCGCGCATGCCTGCCGCCGCGCGGTGGCGCAGAGCGGCGGGCACCGCATAGGTGAATGGCCGGTCGAGAGGAATCGGCAAGATGACGTCTACAAAGGCCCGCTCGTTCATGATTGGGACTCGGCAAGTGGCGGACTGGTGCGAGAGATCACTGGATTCAGGATGCGGTCTGCACGGCCTGCTTTGAGTTGGCCGAACCCCAGCGGTTGGCATCGACGAAGCGGCGCCACACTTCGAGCTGATCGTTGGGAATCCGGGCGCCAAAGTGAGGAATCCAAGCCGGCTTGATCGGGTGTTTGAGCAAGGGCATGCCCGCCTCGTCTGGGGTACGATTGCCCTTGCGGACGTTGCATGCCAAACACGCCACCACCAAGTTCTCCCACGAATCCTCTCCAGCCCTGGACTGCGGAATCACATGATCCAGCGTCAACTGCGACTTGGGAAAATGCCTGCCGCAATACTGGCACAAACCCTTGTCCCGCTCAAAGATGCTATGCCGGGAGAAACGGACCTCGTGGCGGATAAAACCATTGAAGAGCGTGAGCAGGATAACTTCCGGGACACGAATCCGGATGTTGGGCGTGTGGATGTAGCGGCCGCCAAGCCCGTCCTGAGACAGCGTCAGCCAGTCTTCGAAGTCGTGCAGGGAGTACTCGTACGGGTGCACGGCACGCGCCGCGCCCATGTAAAGCAGGGTGATGGCGCGCCGGACGGAGGCGATATGAACCGCCGTCCAGGACTTGTTCAGAACAAGCACATTTCCTTCCAACACCGCGCCAACTCCTGTAAACCTGCACTAACTGACCTTATGCGTATACCTCTTTCTTCGGGGCAATTTGCGCTCCGCCCCGCAGTTCGGGAGGAACAGAGGGGCGCAGCCAGTATAGAACTCGGTCATAGACGAGTCAAACGGCATCGGATCGGATACGGGCATCGGTCAGTGCATTTGTGACCCGCTCGCGGTGTCGACCCTGTAGATGGCGACAGTGCCGATCTCGAATTCCGCATGCAGTCCCGGGATGGACGCGAAATACGCTTCTGGAGCGGTACCTTCCACGCGAGAAACGTAGAGATACGTGGCATCGACGTCTTCCAGGAACGCCGCGGCTTCCTCGAATCCCATGTCACCGGCGAGCAACCCGTCTACGGTTGCGGACAACTCCTGCCGATGCGGGGTCAAGGCCCAATGACCAAGCAGCACGCGCGCCCCGACAAATCGCGCCAACTTCGTTCCGGTGGGATAGTCGGAAACGATCAGGTCAGACTCGTGAATACGCTCATTCAGCCAGTCGATAGCGTCCAGGTCCGCCGTGCGAATGTAGTTTTGGTCGTTTGTCGCGGCGTCTTGTGCGGCGCGAGCCACGTAGATAGGGGTGCTGAATGCGTTGACGATAAGAAAGACAGCCACGGCGGCTGCGGGCGCAACGCGCCGCGGGCTTGCCGATGCGGGAGGGAAGACGGACGCGCCCAAGGCGATCATGGCGGATATGATGGGAATCCCCAGTTGGGGAGAGTATGGGATAAACGGGAGGACTTTGTACGCGTGGAACATGAACAGGACGGCCAGGAGCCAAATCACCAGCAACCGGTCTCCCGACGTGGACAGGGGGTACTTCCGGTACCGGCAGAGACGGTACAAACACAGAACGCCGGCTAATCCAAAGGCGCGCAGGTGCCATACCATCGGAATCGAGGGCGCCACACCCTGGCTCGCCCAGAATTTGAAGACGGGATGAAATGTGAAGAGATACACGTAGTAGAGAAGAAACGGGGCCGTGACAATCAATGGCAGCGCCCGCAGCAAGCTCATGCGGATGGACCACGATCGCGCGAGAAAGGCCTCCAAAATGATGAAGCAGGGCAGAAAGACCCAGATGCTGATGAGGTCATACGGGCGAATCAATCCATGAACCGCCGCGACGATCGCCGCGCTCCAGTACCATCGAGGTTTTCCGCTGCGTTCTGCGAGAACCATCAGTCCTATGAAGACCAGGAACACGCCATGCGGCAGGGAGAAATGCGGGTTCTTCATAACTTGCCCGAACGCATGTATGGGTGTGATCAGATCCATTGCGGGGTTCTTCAAACCCAACCGGGTGCTGATATCCACGATGCCGCGAAGTGATAGGAGATAAAGGATCCAGCCGAACCCGCCGCCAAATGCACACATGAGCAGGGCAGCGATCTTCTGCAATCGAGATTCCAGCACCAGCGACACCAGAAAAGCGAACCCCGCGAACAATGCCAGCGCACCCACGGCGCGCCACACGTCGAAGGCCGTTCGGGAACTCCACCCAAAGAGTTCCATGCACTGGCCCAGGAGGAGCAACTCCAGGTTCACAAAGACGGGATCGTGGTCCATGTGGGTCATGTTGTTTCGAAAGACCCAGTGCCCCGAAGCCGCTTGATAGATGAAGGAGTAGTAACTCGCGATGTCATCGCCCATAGCGATTTGGCCGATGAAGCGCGAGCCTTCCGGAGCGTGGGTGTCGGCATACCGATAGGGAATATCCGTGACGAGAAAGACGAGGATCGCCACTCCGACAGCAACTCCTGCTATGAGTGCGCGATCTCGTGGTCGGGACGGTGAAGACATGTGCTGAACGTGTGATCCTGATGGCCCGTACAATTCGACGCGTGACATACACGTCGCGCCGGACTTGCAATAGAGTTTTCGGGTGCCGCGCGTCTGAGTATAGAGTTCCCCTTTTGGGTCTTTCAACAGCGCTAGCGGCGGACTTCGGCCCAACAAACGAACGTCGACGATGGCACACGGGAAGTCATCGAAAGCATCGGGTATATTCGGCCGGTTACTGGCGATCCCTGTAAAACGCGATACTTCGATAGCGGTTGTGGTCCGCATCGTAGAGGATGACATCCATACGAACGCTCTCACCGGTTGTATCCGGCGACGCCAGTACGAGTGCGCCGTGCTCATCGGTCGACAAGGGGCCCCACATGTTGTCGCCGTAGCCGTACAAATCCGGATCGGCGGCGTCGGGAACGAAACAGACGCGTCCCAAATCGGCGAAGGCTTGCGGGAGACCGGCATGGTTGTCGGCGTCTACGCGTACAGTCACGGGTGCCGAGCCGGTTTGCACAAAGGTCCCCAGTCGAAACCAGGCCCATCCGCTTTGTCCGGATTGCGAGAATGGAACAACGCCCCATTCCTGCGACCACATCTGCGCGCCATCTGGCGCCTCGCCCGAGCTTGCCAGGGCGAACCGCACCCGGGCCCTGCTTGCGTTGAAGGGGCCGGTTTCCCGCCAGATCCGCGCATATACGGAGTACCGGCCAGGCGCCAGCCGTGCGGATGCGGTCAACGCCGTTGTTTCCGGATCGCCGGCACGTAATGTGGCGGCGTAGGCAAACTCATCGATATCGCCTTTGAAGTCGGGATTCCCATGCTGAATGGGCCTCCAGTCATCGGAATCGGGGGACTCCCGGTCAAATTGAAGCGGCACGATCGCTTGATGTGAAGTGAGCACGGCCATGCGCAGGGCATTCTTATCGCGGTCGTCTTCCCGGTCGATCGCGTAGCGAAGACGCACCCCAGAGGAATCTGTGCCGCTGCCAAGGATGCCGTTTCCTGCGGACAGGATGGGAAAGTCAGCGCGCGGGTCGGTTTCCATCGTTTCGACGGTCTCTTGGAAACTCTCGATCCAAGCCTGCCCCGAAAAGGCCGCAGGATTCGGCGTGAAGCGCAGGTAGTACGGCGCTGCGACGTCTCCCGCGTCGGCGACTTGCACGGCACGCGCGTGGTGATCGGTTACCGCTTGGCGGTCGTACAGGTACAGCGTGACGCCGTCCAACGGAAATCGGGCGATGCGCATCGCATGCAGGTCCAGCCACGTGCGATAGAGTCGGGCGGTAGGAAACAGGTTGTCCGGTTCCCACCAGGATTCCACCAACCAGATTCGCTTCGATTCGCCTGCGATGCTATCGATGCGTCGCGGCAACGCTCCAACATTATCCCATAGGGTACGAAGAGGGAAGCTGTGGATCATGTCCAGCGTATCCTGCTCCGTGAAACCGACGGTGAATTGTGGCAAGTCGGGCAGATACCTGTATCGCATGGGAAGCAGGGAAAAATGGCTGAAATGCGCGATGGCGTCGCCCGGTTTCCATTCCGATCGGATCAAACTCGCGACGCCGCGGTTGTCCACTTTGTACCGGACGCCGAGGCGATGTTGTTCGGAAGGATGGAGACGTTGGGCGTAGTAGTCAGGCAGACACAGGGCGGTGAGCAACAGCGTGCAGGACAGTGCGGCGAAACGCAGGCCACGGATTTTGATGGCGGCAATTCCGGCGGCCGCGAGGATGCTCAGGAGAATGGCCGAGAGGATGAAGAGGCGGTGTTGGTAGTAGGAGAATTCGCGTGTTTGCCACAAGATCGAATTGCCCACCACAGGCAGGAGGGCGACAACGCAGCTCACTATCCACTGCCGGTAGCGGCCGCGAAGGGACCAGATACCGGAAACGGCGAAGATTGCCGCCATAATCGCGAGTGTCGCGGGAACCAGCAAGCCAGGTGTGTACCCCGCAAAGAAGTTCTTGAAAGTTATCAAAGCAACGTCCGTGGTGAGCGGCGGGTACCAACTGACGTCGACCTCTTCAGTGATGCGATTGATCGTGAGCCCTTGACGTATCGCGGGCCAAGATAAAACAATGACCGCCGATTGGCAGATAAACCACTTCGTGTAAACGGTCAACCGGCGTGGCGCGGCAAGGACGAATGCCACGTTGCAGGCGAAAATTGTCCAGACCGAATAGAAGTGATTATACATGGACAAGACCATGAACAACGTCATGGCAATCCATGCGCCGGGGCGATCGCGCAGTAACGCGCGCAGCAGAGAATATACAACGCAGATTCCGAAGACGGTAAGCGATGAGTAAGGTTTCAGCTCCTGCGCGTAATAGATCTGAAAAGGTGACACGGCAACAAGCAATGCCGCGATTAACGCAGGCACCGGCTTCCCAATAACTTCGCGCGCAAGCAGGTACGCAAGCGGAATGGTAGCGATGCTGAACGCACACGGGAGCAAACGGAGAACGAAATCGGCCTGTTCCGTGAGAGGATCGAGGTCGCCGAGGGCGGCAACCAGATCCCACCAAACGCGTGTAAGCAGGGGGAGCAGTGGCGGATCGGTACACCAGTCGGGGTCAAGGAGGCGCGAAGGGTGGTCGACCAATGTGGCCGCATACAAAGTGGCGCCCTCGTCATACCAAATGCTGAAGTGACCCAGTGCGTTCAGACGAAGCAATGCGCCGAGGACTGTGATTCCTGCCAACACTATCGCGCCGCGAGACGCGGATGCTCGGGCGGTTCCGGTGGGTTGATCGCTCAAAGCGTGCTACTCTTCAATGGTAGGTTGCTTCGCCTGGCCCTGTACGGCGACCTGGACGATGTGTTTTCCTATCCCTTTCCGTTGGGCTATCGCAATTACCAGGCCAGTTAGAGTTGATTGGTCCAGGTATCATGTGAATGAGGGGACAGTAGGCGTTTATTGTACTCACTCCCGGCAGCTAGACCGCGGCACATGCCCCGCTGGCCCGTGCCAGCGAGCGAAGGCGCGTTCCCCAAGCAGATCCCTTCGCCGCATTTCCCTGTGGTGATTCCCCATGCCTTGATTTTTCCCGATCCAGGCACTAGGTACTTGTCCAAGAATAGCACTACTGCCTGAAAGAGACAACGGGGCGGCTCATGGATTTAGCGCACCTGAGGCGCGGGCGTTGCCTGCAATAAACACTCACTGTCACGATGGGCACGATTCCTTGAAGAGCCGGCAGGGATGCCGGCGCTCCTGGTGCGGCGCTCCCAGTGCCTCCAATGCAGTTCCCGTCGTGGAGGAGGATTGCGCCCAGGGCGACACTGCGCTAGACTGAAAGCAGCCCGCTCCGGGGGGGAGCACGCAGGGAGATCAGCCATCGTGTCGCGCCGCGACTTCTTCATTTTGCTCTTGGCCGGTTTGGCGCCACTTTTTGCGCCAGGCTGCGCGCATTCCGCCCGAGACAATACCCTATTTCAGGTTTCTACGATCGATGCGCTCCTGGAAGGCGCCTACGACGGCGAATACAGGGTGGGCGCGCTGACCAGAAACGGCGACCTGGGGATCGGCACGTTCAATGCCCTCGAAGGCGAGATGATCGTGCTCGACGGAGAGGTGTATCAGGCACGCGCCGATGGTCAAGTCCTGCGCATGCCCCGCGAGATCCTCACCCCCTTCGCCACGGTAGTGCCCTTCGAGCAAGACCACACCCTTTCACTGGAAGACTGCCCCGA
This sequence comes from Candidatus Hydrogenedentota bacterium, assembly GCA_020849535.1. Classification (GTDB taxonomy): domain Bacteria; phylum Hydrogenedentota; class Hydrogenedentia; order Hydrogenedentales; family SLHB01; genus JAHDWY01. Next base: position 22,029 of record JADLGB010000085.1, on the reverse strand, counting down.
CTTCGCCGCGTTTGAACGCAGGGTCGATGCGGCACTGCCGAGCCCCAACTACTTCTACGCGTTCCGCGCCTCGGGGACTTTCGCGCATGTGCGTGTCCGAAGCGTGCCCCGGCAGGAGAAGCCGTACCCGCGACTCCCGGATGTCGTGGCCACTCAATCCGTGTTCGACCGGGAAGAGGTCAGGGGCACCCTCCTGGGGTTCCGGTGCCCGGCCTACTCGGCGGGATTGAACGTGCCGGGGTACCATCTCCACTTCCTGAGCGATGATAAGACCTTCGGGGGACACGTGTTAGACTTCCGAGTAACGAATCTGAGGGTCGCCGTCGACCAGATTTCTGACTTCCGGGTATGGCTGCCGGAGAATGTAGCCTTTGGAGCAACCGATCTGTCGGTACACAAGGCCGATGACTTGCATCGGGTGGAGAAGCAAACCGGTACGAGCCGGTAGCGGACGAGAAGTGGCGGAGGCTTGGACCCGCGTGCTATGCTAGACTGCGAAGTGCGAAAGCAATGTAAGTGAAGAAAACCGGATGAGCATGAGTACAGTATTAGCCGGCCCCATTCGAAGAGGCAGCACCTGCCAGGTCCGTGTGAATGGCAAATGCTTTCCGGGCGAGGTGTTGGACGTTCGGGACCGCGTCATTTGGATGAAATGCCCTCCCGAGGGCATTCCGGCTGACGGTACCGGGCTGGTACTCGAGTTCCAGGACGGCCGGAGTATCTCAGGCTACTACGCCCGCGTGCTGACGGCGTCTCCGGACACGCTCAGCGAGATGGTTCTCCTGCGCTCTTCCAGCCTTCACCGCGACGAACTCAGAACCAGCCTGCGAGTCCCCTCCCAGATTCCCGTGCGGGTGGATTTCGAGGGACCCAAAGAGACTATCGAAGGGCACTTGGTTAATATCAGCGCGGGCGGCGCCTATGTGGAGTCGATGCACAGCCCCAACTTCGACGGGGACCCTCGTGTGCTCCTGTACATGGCGGATGAGCCTGCCCTCCACGTAACGGGCTGCGTCGTCCACACCGAAGGCGAACACGAGCGGAACGTGCACCGGTTCGGCGTTCGGTTTACCGATGTGCGCCCGGAAGACACGCGGGCTATCACCTGGTATGTATGGTCGCGGGTACGGGCCATCTTCCCCGAATCGGACTAGGCGTGCGCGCGCGTTCATGTCCCATGTAACGGCACTCCCCGCGCTCCCAATCTTCCGCGAGTTTCCACGCTTGCGCGAGACCCTCCCCTACACGCCGCTCGGAGTCTTCCCGACGCCCATTCACCATTGCATGGCACTAGGCAAGCATCTGCGGATGGATGCCCTGTACTTGAAGCGAGACGACGTCACGGGCCCCATTTACGGCGGCAACAAGGTGAGGAAACTAGAGTTCCTGTTGGGCAAGGCGCTGCGCGACGGCGCGCGCGAGGTGATGACCTTCGGTTTCACGGGCTCGAATCATGCCTTGGCAACCACCATCTATGCGAGGGAAGTGGGGCTGCGCTCCATCTCGATGTTCATGCCACAGCCCAATTCGGAGTCGCTCCGCCGCAATTTGCTTCTCGGGCATTACTTCGGCGCGGAATTGCACGAGTATCCCGGTAGGCAGGTGCTCTCGCTGGCCACGGCCTACCAGATGTGCAGACATGCATGGAAAATGGGCCGGCGCCCCATGCTGATTCCTCCCGGCGGATCATCACCCCTGGGCATCATGGGCATCGTCAACGCCGCGTTCGAGTTGCGCGACCAGATCCGCGAGGGTATCCTGCCTGAGCCTGCGTACATCTATGTTGCTGTCGGCTCCATGGGCACTGCGGTGGGGCTGGCCATCGGGTTGCGTGCGGCGGGCCTCGGGTGCACGGTGGTGCCGGTGCGCGTGATACACCCTCATCTCGCAAATACGAATCGGATGAGCGGTTTGGCGCGGGATACCGTGAGGTTTCTGCAGAATAGCGATCCGCACTTCCCGACACCTGATGACATTGGAAGTGAATTCACATTGCGGGAAGAGTTCTACGGGGAACAGTACGCCTTGTATACTCAGGCCGGTATGGACGCGATTCGCCTCCTGCGGGAAACGGAAGGGGTGGCGCTCGACGGCACCTATTCCGGCAAGGCGATGGCGGCGCTGCTCAGCGACGCGAACAAGGGCAACCTGCGCGGCAAGGTGGTGCTGTTTTGGGATACCTACAACTCGCGTCCGGTATGGGACACCGTGCCCCTGCCCGAGTATCATCAACTGCCACACCGTTTTCACAAGTATTTCGAGAATCCCGTTCAACCATTGGACTCGCAATAGCGGTCCGGCGAGGAGGATCTAGCCCACATGCAACACGAACGCCCCCAAAACTATGCAAACCACCGCAGCTTTGACTTGAATCTGTACGTCATTACGCTTCTTCTGCTTGCCGCGGCTCTGTGTTCTGGGGCTGGTATCGTCTACGGCGCGGGGCTTTACGCGGCGTCTACGCTGTTGATTGTGCTGGCCTGCCTGGGCACGCTGCTTCGCGTGCGTGTCTATGCGCTGCGCGTCCAGGATCGCATTATCCGCCTGGAGATGCGGCTTCGCCTGGACCGCGTACTGACGGGAGACCTTGAAGGCAAAGGCGAGACGCTAAGCCTGCGGCAACTGATCGGCCTTCGCTATGCGTCCGACGAAGAAATGCCGGAGTTGGTTCGCAACGTCTTGGCACACAACATCACGAACGCCGACGACATCAAGAAGCTGGTCAAGAACTGGCAGGCCGACCATCTGCGGGTGTAGTCTCGCCGGGAAGCAGTCCAAGCACGGGAGATCCACCACATGAGATTCAGCCTGACCGCTCTCTTCGTCATTTGCGCCGCGGCCGCTTTGCCCGCCATCGCTGGGGCTGCCACCGGTGAAGGAATTGCACAGGCGCGTGTACTCGTGATCGTGCTCGACGGGTGCCGCCCCGACTATGTGACACCGGAGGTGATGCCAAACGTGTTCGCGCTGGGACAACGCGGCATCGTGTGCACCAAACATCACTCTGTCTACCCCACGCTCACGCGCGTCAACGCGAGCACCTTCGCAACCGGTTGCTACCCCGCCAAACACGGACTGATGGGAAACACGGTGTACTTTCCCGAGGTGGAACCCGGTAAGGGGCTGAGCACTGGCAATGCCGCCAATCTTGCTCGAATCGAAGAGACGCTCGGGGGCAAATTGCTGAATGCTCCCTCACTCGGAGAGATCCTCGCAGAAAACGGCAAGCAGTTTCTGGCGGTCAGTTCCGGCTCTTCGGGTTCAGCCTTTCTGCTGAACCACAAAGCCAAGGGCGGCGGTGTCATCAATGTAGACATGATCCTGCCTGAGGCAAACAAGCCCCACGTGGATGAAGTGCTGGGGCCCGTGCCGGAGGAGGCGTATCCCAACGCTGCCCGCAATCGCTGGGTAGTTGACGCGTACATCAAGCTAGGGCTCGATCAAATCCGGCCGGACGCGACCTACATGTGGCTTTCCGATCCGGATCACACCGCGCACACACACGACATGGGATCGCCGACCACGGTGGAGGCGCTGAAAGCCGTGGACGGGGAAGTGGGCCGCATCGTGGATGCCCTGGAGACCCGCGGATTGGCAAATACGACCAACATCATCGTGACGTCAGATCATGGTTTCTCCACACAAACCGGCGAGGCGAACCTCGTTCCGTTCCTGGTTCAGAACGGGCTGAAGGGCAGCCTGAGTTCCGCCGATGTCGTGGTGGTGGATGGGTGCATCTATGTGGACGGCCACGATGAGGAGCGTGTTCGCGCCATCGTAGATCTGCTGCAGAAGACGCCGTGGGTGGGCGCCGTCTTCACGAGGGCCAAGGAACCGGGTTCGCCAGAGGGGTCCATTCCGGGCACGCTATCCTTCAACATCATCCACTTTAACCACGACCGCGCACCCGACATTCTCGTGGATGCAAATTGGACCGATGCCAAGAACGCTTACGGATGGAGTGGCACCACATCGTTGCCCGGCGTCGCGGGCCACGGCACGTCCAGTCCCTTCGACATTCACAACCTGTTCATTGCCGCAGGACCCGCATTCAAGGAGCATGCGACCAGTGAGTTGCCCACGGGAAACGCTGACATCATGCCAACCGTGTGCGCGCTGGTGGGAGTGAATCCCGCTCACACCTTGGACGGGCGGATCATGACGGAGTTGTTCCGCGACGGCACAGGAACCATTTCCCCTGAGTCATTCACGCGAGAGACTTCTCACCTGGGGTACGCCCTGACCGTTTATGCCACGAAAGTGGGCGACTCGACGTATGTTGACTACACGAAGACGACGCGAAAAGCGGTCCCGCAATCCGGCGCGAAAGAATAGGAAGACCCTGCCTGAAGGCTGGGTACGACGAAGACGCCCAGCCTGGAAGCGGGGTGCTACCGTGTTTTCCTCCAATCTTGCGAGTGCACGTGTGAATCATGGAAGGGCGTGGTGGATGATGAAGGTGTTTCGCGCTGCCCACTTCGTTGCAGCGGCATTGGTGGCCGCGCCTGTATTGACGGCGGCCCCTGTGTTTCCCGGCGAGCACTGGGAGTCCAAGGCACCGGCCGACACGGGCATGGACGGCCCCGCGCTGGACGCGCTCGCCACGGCACTCGGCGGTAGGGGCTGTGTCGTCAAGGACGGCTATATTGTCGCGGCTTGGGGAGACCAGAGCGAGCGCAGCGACTGGATGTCCTCCGCGAAACCGGTGCTGAGCACCTTGCTCTTCTTCGCGATCGAGGAGGGCCTTGTCACGAGCGTGGACCAGCCCGTTGCGGATTTCGGATGGCCGTTGGAAGGCAAGGACCGCGGGATCACCTTTCGGCATCTCGGCGCGATGACGAGCGGGTACGCCCGCCCCGAAGGACCGGGCGAAGCCTGGGCTTACAACGACTATGCGATCCAGCTCTATCAGAAGACGCTCTTCGACCGCGTGTTTCATGGCGACCCCATCAGTGTCGCCGAGGATCCCCGCCGTCTGGGCGCGCTGCAATTCGAGGATGGCCTGGAATTCCGCGAGGACACGAGACGACTGAAGGCATCCGTCCGCGACTTCGCGCGGATTGCGTGGTTCTGGCTGAACCGGGGGAATTGGGGCGGCAAGCATGTACTTCCTGCCCGCTATTTCGACGACTTCATGCAACCTCAGACTCCCAAGGATTTGCCCCAGACTGCGAAGGCTGACACCAACGACTATCTGCAAATCGGTTCCTTCGGCGGCGAGTCCGACCATTTCACGAAGTACGGCGCGGGTATCTATGGCTTCAACTGGTGGTTCAACGATACAGGGCGGCTGCATCCGGACAGAATCACCTGGCCGGACGCCCCACGCGACACCGTGATGGCTATCGGTTTCGGAGGCAACTGCTCGGTACTGGTACCAAGCATGAACCTGGTACTCGTGTCTGCCAAAGGGGACTGGGGTAAACTGGAGGCGGGCGAGCCGGACAACCAGATGAACTACACCATTGCAGCCTTGTGCAATGCCGTGCTCGGCAAGTAAGAAGTTCAATTCAAGACGCTATCGACGGAGACGGCCCGTGAGAAGATCAACAAAACTGTTTGTATGTGCGTTCCTGCTGACATTCTGCGCAACAGCGGAAGAGGCTCCGGTACTCCTATTTGAAGATCACTTCGACCGTCTTCCTTCCGGCAATTTCTTCGGTGTCGTGGGGGCGCATGCCGAATATCACTACCTCTCGGAAACGGCGCCGAAGGAGGGCTGGGTGGTCTCCGCGTACACGTCATCGCCGGATTCACAATTGGCGTGGAAAGTCATGCATGACGGTGACGCGGCGGTGCTCGCCCAAACATACGCAAACAAGGCCAAGCACACACACCCGATGATCGTGGCGGGCAACCCCGTGTGGACGGACTACGTGTTGCATGCCCGTTTCGCCCCCCAGAGCGATGCGAAGCAGAGCGGAGTTGTCTTCCGCTATCGCAATGATCGCTGCTATTATTTCTGCGGGGTACTCGGTGACCGCGCAATCCTCAAGCTCGTTCAACACGAAACTGCCTTCCACGAATCCAACGAGAGAATACTCGCCGAGATGCCATTCGCCTGGAAACCTGGGGAGTACATAGATGTAGAGGTCACCGTCAGAGGTTCATCTCTCTCCGCGGCGTTCAACGATACCGTCACCTTGGCCGCCAACGATGCAACATTTCCGCAGGGCGGCATCGGGCTGATGTCGGACGTGCCCGCGTTTTACGCAATGGTCAAGGTCGAAACGACCGCGGAAACCAAGGCGCAAATGGATCAGCAACGCGCGAAGATGGAGGCGGAAGCTGCCGCGCTCGAAGCCGCAAATCCCAAGCCCGTCTTGTGGAAGAAGGTGCGCATCGAGGGTTTCGGCGTGGGCCGTAACCTGCGCTTTGGCGACCTGAACGGCGACGGAACCTTGGATTTCCTCGTGGGCCAAGTGCAACACCATGGGCCTAAAGACAGGAACAGCGAATTGAGTTGCTTGACTGCCATGACCTTCGAGGGCGAACAGCTTTGGCAAATCGGAAAACCCGATGCGTGGCGCGATCACCTTACCAATGATGTCGGATTTCAGATCCACGACATCGATGGCGACGGCCGCAACGAAGTCATCTACTGCATGAATCAGGAACTGGTCGTTGCGGACGGCGCGACAGGAAAGACGAAATACAAGTCTCCCACACCAGCGTCTCCCGCGAACAGCGAAGAAGACTACAACATCTTTCCGCGAATTCTCGGGGACAGCCTGTACTTCTGCGACCTGCGCGGGACGGGACGAGACGCCGATCTCATCATCAAGGATCGCTACCGTCACGTCTGGGCGCTGAATGACAGGCTGGAGCCTCTGTGGAGCGCCGAGTGCAACACGGGCCACTATCCCTACGCCTTCGACGTGAACGGCGATGGGCGGGACGAACTCGCCATCGGCTATTCACTGTTTTCCCCCGATGGGAAGGCCCTATGGACGCTGGACGAGTCCATCAAGGATCACGCGGACGGCGTGGCGATCGCGCGTTTCGGCGGACGCGCGGGGGAAGAACCTCGATTGTTATGTGCGGCAAGCGATGAGGGCATGTTCTTCGCCGGCATGGACGGAAGAATCACCAAGCACCATCACATCGGACACGTTCAAAACCCCGCCATCGCCAACTTACGGGATGATCTACCCGGACTCGAGGCGGTCTCCATCAATTTCTGGGGTAATCAGGGCATCGTGCATTTCTTCGACGCGGAGGGCACGATCTACCACGACGTTGAACCGGCCCAACACGGCAGTATGTGTTTGCCAATCAATTGGACGGGCAAGAGCGAGGAGTATTGGGTTTTATCCCCGAACGTCGAGTATGGCGGCCTCTTTGACGGAAGGGGGCGGCGCGTGGTGCGCTTTACCGCGGATGGCCATCCGGACCTGTGCAACGCCGTCCTCGACCTGACAGGCGATTGCCGCGACGAGATAGTCGTATGGGATCCGCATGAGGTTTGGGTCTACACGCAAGACGACAGCCTGAAAAGCGGCCGCCTATACCGGCCTGAGCGTAACCCGCTGTACAACTACTCGAACTACCAGGCGACGGTGTCGCTGCCGGGATGGTCGGAATGAATGACCGGGCGGCATCGATGATTCTGAAGGCTGCCGCACTCCTGGTCTTTCTGCTCCTTGCATACGGAGCCGCGGCGATCGGCGGCGCGGCGACGGCCACGTCTGTGAACACGTGGTATCCCGCATTGAACAAGCCGTCGTGGACGCCACCTGGGAGCACGATTGGAACTGTGTGGTCCATCCTCTACTTTCTCATCGGACTCAGCGCGTGGCGCGTCTGGCTGAACGGCGGACTCAGGGAGAATGCTCTAACGCTGGGCGCGTGGGCCGTTCAACTCGTCCTGAACACCCTGTGGTCCGTCGTCTTCTTTGGTCTCCAACGGCCTGGGTTAGCGTTTGCTGAATTGGTGCTCCTGTGGCTGGCCATTCTGGCAACGACGGTACTCTTCTTCCGCAAAGACCTCTGGGGAGGACTCCTCTTTGTACCGTACCTGGCATGGGTTACATTCGCGGGATTCCTGAATGCGACCCTCTGGCGCATGAATCTCTAAAAGCAGGACTCATCGGCATTTCAGGAATAGGGCACCGCCAGGCGGTGTTCTTTTTGATACTGACTTCTGCATTCAGCGCTTCCTCCCGCTGCTCCTATTACCACCGTATCTCATGGCTGTGCAAGGTCATGCATAGACGATAGAAAGCGAGCTGGCTATGGCTTCCGAACATCGCGTGGTCATCATTGGCGGAGGATTCGCGGGGCTTCACGCCGCACGCAAATTGCGCTGGGCCGATGTCCAAGTAACCCTGCTGGATAAGCGCAATTTCCACCTGTTTCAGCCCCTCCTATATCAGGTCGCCACGGGTGCTCTATCGCCGGGGAACATCGCGGCCCCGCTACGGGGTGTACTCAAGCATCAGGAGAACACGCGCGTGCTGCTGGCGGACGTACAGGGGATCGATCCGGTGAAGCATGAGGTGCTCTTCGCCGAAGGAGGCATTCCGTATGATTCGCTGATCATCGCGGCGGGCGCGGGTCACACGTATTTTGGCAATGACGAGTGGGCAAAAGTCGCACCGGGGTTGAAGACGATTGAAGATGCCACCGAGATCCGCAGGCGAATCTTGCTCGCGTTTGAAAACGCGGAACGGGAGACCGCCCCTGAGGTCATTCAATCGCTGCTGACGTTTGTCATTGTTGGTGCAGGCCCCACCGGTGTCGAGTTGGCTGGAGCCTTGAAAGAGATCTCCACGCATACGCTTCAAGACAACTTCCGGAAGATTCGCCCGCGAGATGCGCGGGTGATCCTCATCGAGCACGCGAACCGGGTGCTGCCGCCGTTCTCGCCGGAACTGTCCGCGGCCGCGGAGGCGGCGCTCAAACACCTCGGCACCACCGTCATGACGGGCACCAAGGTCACGCAAATCGCCCCAGACCACGTGAGGATTGAGCGCGACGGACGGGAAGAGACTATCGCCACGCGCACGGTGCTGTGGGCAGCGGGGGCGAGGGCGTGTCCATTGGCTGCCGCCGTCGCGGAGGCAACCGGCGCACAGGTGGACCGTGGCGGCCGGATCATCGTGGAGCCGGACCTCACGATTCCAGGATACCCCGAGATCTTCGTCATTGGCGATATGGCGCACTTCGCACACCAGACCGGCGCGTCCCTGCCCGGCGTCGCTCAGGTGGCGATTCAACAGGGCCGCTACGCGGCGAAGCTCATCTCGCGTCGTCTGCGCAGCCAGTCGATGAAACCCTTCCATTACCGCGACCTGGGCAGCCTGGCGACGATCGGGCGTGCACAGGCTGTAGCCCAGTTCGGTCGCGTGAAGATGTCCGGGCTCCTCGCCTGGATGACGTGGCTCTTCGTGCACCTGATGCACATCGTGCAGTTCCAGAACCGGGTACTGGTCTTCTTTCAGTGGTCGTGGTGCTATCTCACATGGAACCGTTCCGCACGCCTGATCACCGGAGACGCCGGATCGAGGCGTGAATCCGCGCCAGCGCCCGGCGCGACGAACCCGAGAAGAAACATGTCCGGAACGGGATGAGATTTCGCAAACGCACCGTTCCGCGCGAGATGAAAAAGAAAACGCCCGGCACGCATGCCGGGCGTCAGTTCGTCTCGGTAATCAGAACCGCTCTCAGCCGTTCTTGGCGCGGAACTCGGTCATGAAATCGGCCAGGGCCTCGACGCCTTCCACGGGCATCGCGTTGTAGATCGAGGCGCGGATGCCGCCGACGGAACGGTGACCTTTCAACCCGTGCAGGCCCGCCGCAGTCGCTTCCTTCGTGAACTTCTGTTCGAGTTCCTCGCTCGGGAGACGCCACGTCACGTTCATGGCCGAGCGGGCTTCCTTGTTCGCATGGCCTTTGTAGAAGCCGCCGCTCCCGTCGATCGTGTCGTAGAGCAGACGCGCCTTCTTTTTGTTAATGGCCGCAATGGCGTCCAAGCCGCCGATGTCTTCCAGGAGCCACTTTGTGACCAGCATCACCATGTAGATCGCAAAGCACGAGGGCGTGTTGTAGAGCGAGTCGTTCTCGACCATCAGCTTGTAGTCGAGCATCGATGGCAGTCCCTCGGGCACCTGCGCCAACAGGTCTTCGCGGACAATCACCAGCGCCACGCCGGACGGGCCGATGTTCTTCTGCGCGCCGGCATAGATCAGGCCGTACTTCTCAATCGCGATAGGACGCGACAGGATGTCGGAGGAAGCGTCGCACACCAGCGGCACCTTGCCGGTATCCGGCTCCGTGGCGAACTGGACACCTTCGATAGTTTCGTTCGAGGTGAAGTGGCAATAGACCGCCTTCGGGTCGAGGTCGAGTTCGTTCTGGCCGGGCACGCGTACGAACTTCTCTTCCTTGCCCGTCCAGGCGACACGCGTGGCGCCCTCTTTCTTAGCTTCCTTGATGGCCTTGCCACCCCAGGAGCCCGTGAGGATGTAGTCGGCCGACTTGCCCTCGCCGCGCAGGAAGTTCATGGGAACCATGGAAAACTGAAGCGACGCCCCGCCCTGAACGAACAAGATCTTGTAGTTCTCGGGGAGGTTCAGCAATTTCTGGACGTTGGCTTTCGCGCTCTCCAGCACCGCGGCGAACTGCTTGGAACGGTGACTGATCTCCATCACGGAGGCCCCAGCACCGGGGAAAGCGACAAGATCGCGTTGGGCTTCCTCCAAAGCGGGAAGCGGCAGCGTGGCTGGACCGGCGGAGAAATTGAATACGCGCTGTTCCATGGTCGTTACTCCTTCGAATGACCCCGGCACCCTTGAAGAGGAATAGCCCTCATTCAAGTCATGCTTGAAGGACGGTATTGTAGCGGCGGCATTTCAAGGCTTCAAGACATGCAGTGCTATATAAGCATTGGCGCTACCTTGCCCTCTTCGACGGTCCCCCCCGGAAACGTGCTATGCTGACGCGGGGCCCTCCTCGCGAGACCAGCCAGGAAGTGCATATGGGGGAATCGATTCGCGATACGCAGGAAACGCCCGGGAACCTTGCTGCATCCGGCTATCGCTGCACGCTGTCGGGTGAGCCGTTGACCGTCCAGGAGCAACGGGTGTTCGAGCCCAGCCTGGACGCGGCGGGCGCCGCTCCATCGGTCTGGAAGATCTATGACGCGGTCAGCCGGGTTTCAACGCCGCGCACGCAGGCGCGCATTCTGCGCGTCTACGACGGCGCGGAGCTTGCCGGCGCGGCCCTCATGCTCCGGTGCAAGGCGTGGGCCGAGTCCCTCTTCGCGCCTCCCCTTCTTCATCTCCCAGTGGATGCGCTGAGGCTTCCGGCCCATATTTGGATTCGGGTGGGCTACTGCGCGGAAGGCATCGCGAATCCCGGGTTTGTCGCGAGGGGGCATTCGCGCGACGCGGTGATTGACGCCATGCTGGAACACCTGAAACATCACGCCCTGGGCACGATTGTCACCGACACCGTAGCGAACGCCGGTCTTCACAAGGGCGCATCGCGTTTCCCCTACGTGAACGACGGGCGCGTCGTTACGGCGGGCATGCGGAGCATCGAGGACTTCCTGGGCCTGCACAACAATCTCGCGCGCAAGATCAAGTGGTTCGCAAAACGCGGAGGCCGTATCGAGATGATTCGCGGAGGATTGGACGCATCACGGCTGCCCGATCTGCGCCGCTTCATACGCACGACGGTGGAGAAGAGCGTTATCCACTCGCCGTTCCAGGACTGCTTTGAGCAGATCGTGGAGCGTACCAGCACCTGTGACTCGACGGACCTCGTGCACTTCCTGGCGTATCTCGACGGCGCCCCTGTGGGACATCACACGTTCGTTCGCGCGGGCCGCACCTTGCGCATGATCCATGGCGCCTTTGATCGGAGCCTCCCGAAGACACACCACGCTTACGAAAACCTGCTCGTTGAGTCCGTGCGGTTCGCGTTGGCAGAAGGCGTGGAGTCGATTCACTACGGACCCGTCTTGAATGAAACCAAACGCCGCATGATGACGGACACGGAGCCCGCCGCCCTCTATTTCTACAGCAACAACCCCATCATCCGGGCCGTGATCCCCCGCATCTTTCCCTACACGCGCATGCAGCGCAAGGAGCTGATGGCCTTCGGCGACGTAGATGCCGGGGAGCAGGACTGAGCTGCGGGGGGCAAATAGGAGGCCTGACCCTACAGCGCTACGTTTTCCATCGCTCGCATCGACCAAATCCGAGAAACCCGCGTCTTTGTAGCGCCCGGTTTCCACGCCGGGCGTCTTTGTAGCGCCCGGTTCCCATGCCGGGCGAACTCGGAGCCCGAAGACGCCCGCCGTGGAAAGCGGGCGCTACCGGAGATTCTCATCTGATGAATCGTGCGGCGCTTTGTCTATAGACAGTCCCGCATTGCAGGACGGAGAGGCTCTAACAATAGCCTGCGCTACACGAACTCGCACGGCTCCTGATAGAGGCTCTAAGTCACGGCACCATGCCGTGGATTTTGGCACGCTGAAGGCGTGCTGCAACTCTAGCCAGGGGCGGAGCGAAGCGCAGCCCCTGGTTGCGAAATCTCCAAGGATTCAGCCCTGAAGGGGCGTCGCAACCCAAACAATATCAGTGCCTTGCGTCGCCCTTTCAGGGCTTTTGGGAAGGGGGATGGCCCGTACCAGGGGCGCCACTTCGTTCTGCCCCTGGCTAGAATTGCGTGGCGCTTTCAGCGCCAAAGAGAAGATGCGGAATGGTTACGTCGAGGGAATCAGTGGGGGCTCTCGGAGACTACCTGGGGCGGGCATAGCTCAGGCGTACTGGCATGGGCATGGGCATGGGGATGGGGAAAGGGACGAAAGGGACGAATGGGACGAATGGGATAGATGGGACAAATGGGATAATCACTGGCGGCAGTTAAAGCCGTTCGGAATACCCGGGACGGGCACCCAGACCCGGGGAAGGAGTGCCTTCACGGGCTTTCTGTGACGTGGGGCGCTTGGCTGCCACAGCGCTGGCGTGGCGAGCGAGACAGTACCGGGGAGGTAGTCGTTTCGCTTTTCCGTGTTTCACAGCAACCTCCAGGTTTCTGCGTTGAAGCATAGTCAATTCACGGGCGAGACGCCGGTGCCCCCTTCTGCATCTCTTCTTCTTGGATCGGTGTAATCGGTGGATTGCCATCTTCTACTGAGTGCGGATTTGTCGCGATGGCGTACATAGTTTGAAGACCATGGGCAGGATGCCCATGCCACCTCCGCGGACGCGCATCGGCGCTGACTTTGGATTTGCCTGGGTGCTGGTGCTCCTGCCATACTGATCTTGCAAGGCTACTCAGAACGGGCAGGAAGCTTAGTCCGCGTTCGCGTGTGTTTCAGCATCGGTGACACGGGAGATCCAGAACCATGACACGTTCGTTTAGCGTCTGTTTGATGCAATTTGGCGCGGTGGCCGCGCTTTTCATGTTGCCTCTCCTGGCACACGCGCATCCCGGCCACGAGGGACACCATCATCATGATAATGAGGATGAGGTCCAGGTCGCGCACAATACGGAGGCGAGTCTGCTTCCGCTTTCAGCGGTCCGTGCGGCCGCGGAGGATAAGGTGAGCGGCCAGGGCACGCTCAAGTTCCGGGTGCTCTACACGGGCGCTCATCTTCCGCAGGGCGCGATTGACGTCCTTGTGAAGGCCCACGGGGGCTTTGCGGTGGATCGCCGGGATGGACACGGGGAAACCTATTTCGCGTTGCCGGGCGCGGGCATCATCAGGATGAGCGCGGACCTGAAGACCACGGAACTGATCGAGACGCCCGCCGAGGTGCGCGATACCAACATGCATAACACGACCATCTGGTACGACCAGGAAGGCGCGGCGTTTCTCGCGTTCCCGGCGAATGACGCGGGCAAGGTGTTCACCACGACATTGGATGGCAAGCTGGTGAACACGCTCGAAACTCCGAAGCCGGAGGAGTTGTTCAATGAGCCCACGGTCGATGGATACTTCGCGAAGGGCGGCAAGTTCGTGCCCACCGACGTGGAGCAACTGAACGGTCTCTATTACGTAACCACCGGCTATTCCGACCTGGACTACGTGCTCACCGCGCGGATTCAGTCTACCAACCCGTTTGCGGCTCACTGGCAGAATCTGGCTTTTGGCGGCAAGGGCACGGCGTCCGGCCAATTCGGAACGGGTCACGGCATCACGGTGTCGCCGGATGAAAAGCGCATCGACGTGGCGGACCGGCCGAACTCGGAGATCGATCGTTTCAGCCCCGAGGGGAAGTATCAGGACACGGTCACACTGCCCGCCGGTTCCTTTCCGTGCGATGTGGATTTTGTAGGGCCCTACACGGTAGTGGGTTGCCTGCATGGCCCCAATCACGATCTCGGCGCCCCAGTGTACATCATGGAGAATGACCAGCTTGTGTCCACGATCCTGCCCAAGGAAGAATTGGGCCTTCAGAACTTCCAGCACATCCACAACGCAACCGGCGTGATGCTGGGAGGCAAGCTCTACATTATCGCTCAGGCGTGGAATCCGGGAGACTTCGCGGTGTTTGAGCAGGTGACCCCATAGGCAAGACACCATCGTAAGACGCGAGGGTCAAACGGAAGGCGACCACGCCGTTCGGCGTTTCCTCCAACGCGAGTTCTCCGCGGTGGGCGCGCGCGATTTCCCGTGCGAGGCTGAGGCCGAGACCTACACCGTCCACCTTCCGGTTTCGCGAAGGGTCTCCGCGATAAAAGCGGTCAAAGACCTTCTCGCGATCTTCACGCGGGATGCTGGTCCCGGTGTTCATAATGGTGAACTGCGCGGCCTGCCCGTTCCGCTTGAGTTGGATACCGATCTTCCCGCCGGGCCGGTTGTACTTGATGGCGTTGTTGGTCAAGTTCTGCACCAACTGGACCAAGAGATCGCGGTCGGCCTCGATCCAGACCCCCTCATCCACGTCGCCCTGGACGGTGAGTTCCGGCGCGAGTATCTGCACGTCATCGCACGCGGACTCCACCATTTCGCTGAAGTTGAGCGGCTCGAGGTTGAGTTTCAGTTGACCCGCGTCGGCAAGTGACAAGAGCAGGAGTTTGCGGATGATGGATTTCAGCCGCTGCACTTCTTCCAGCAAACTGCTGGAAAGTTGCTGCGCGCTGGACCCCGCCTCGGCGGCTTGCAGGGCCTGCTCCAATTCTCCCTGAAGGATGGTGAGGGGCGTTTTGAGTTCATGCGCCGCATCCGCGCTGAAGCGGACCGCCTGTTTGAAGCTCCGTTCCAAGCGATCCAGCATGTCATTGAAAACACCTATCAGCCGCATGAACTCGGCATCTTCGTGCGACACGGGGATTCGCTGATCCAAACCTTTCGCGGTGATGCGTTCGGCCGTGGTGGTCAATGCCCGCACGGGACGCAGCGCCCGCTGCGCGAGAAGCCAGCCTCCCGCGGCGATGAGCGCCAAGGCCAGCGGGATCGCGATCAGATACGCGTTGCGCGCCCGGATCACCTCGAAGTTGAAGCGGCTTTGGTTCAGACCGAGCACCATCGTGACGTCGGGATTGCCCATCACGCCAATGCGCCAGATTTGCCCCGAAGCGCCGCGCGTCAGCAGCACGGGATTGCTGACAGGCATCAGGCGATGAGGTGGGCCAGCTCCGCGTCCCGGCAGAGGTGGAAGACCGGCCATTCCCCCCGGAATACCCATGTTTCCGGCGTCGGGCCGTGGCCCGGGCTGCTGGAGGGGTTGTGGTCCAATCGGGTTGTCAATCAAATCGCCCTCGAGTGCATCCAAGGGAGGGCGCTGATCCTGACGTCCACCTGGTGGTCCGCGGCGGTCGCCCCGTCCAAATCCTCCGCCGCGCTGCGGGCCGTCGAGAGGTACAAAGTCAGGAGGCACTTCCAAGAATGTCTGGGGCGTGGGAAAGGAGTCAGCGGCCCACTCGGATGGCCAGTTGTCGGACTGATGCAGGATTCTTCCCTGGCGATCCTTCACCATCAAGACGATGGCATCTTCGGTTCCATACACGATACCCAAGGAAGCGCTTACGGATTCCCAATACTCCCCCGGTTGGTGGAAGGCCAGATGGCGCGTGCAGAGCTTACGGATATCGTGGTCCAGGCGTTGAAGCCCCATTCGGTAACTGAAGGACCACGCCCACGCGCCGAACGCGAACAGGACGCACCCGGAGAGCAGAACCGAGAGCAGCATGATCCGCAGACGAAACGATCGGAGTTTCATTGCGTGATAGACCTCATGCCTTGCGAAGCCGGTAACCAACGCCGCGCACGGTTTCGATCGGGGAATCGGAGTCCGTCCCTGCGAGCTTCTTGCGCAACCGCTGGATGTGCACATCGACGAGGTTCGTGTTGGGATCGAAGTCGTAGCCCCATACGTGTTCGAGAATCTGCGTGCGCGTGTACACGCGACCGGGAGAACGCAGCAGGTATTCGAGGAGACTGAACTCGCGCGTCGTGAGCGTGACCGGGCGGCCTCCGCGTTGCACCTCGCGAGTGATGAGGTTCACCGTGAGGTCGCCAGCCTGCAGAATGCTGAGTTGCTCGCCTGATGCGCGCCGCGCCACCGCGTGGATGCGCGCAATGAGTTCCTCGACGTAGAACGGCTTCGTGAGGTAATCGTCCGCACCGAGGTTGAGTCCCTCAATGCGTTCGTCCAGTTCAGTGCGCGCCGTCAACACGATGACGGGGACCGCGTTCTTCTGCTTCCTGAGATTGCGAAGGATGCTCAGACCGTCCCGGCCTGGAAGCATGATATCGAGGACGATGACGTCGAAAGACTGCGTCGTTGCCAACACGTAGCCGTCGTTGCCGTTGTCGCAGACGTCAACGGTAAACCCTTGCTCCTCAAGGCCATTCCGGATGAAGCCCGCAATCTGCTTTTCATCTTCGACGACAAGCACTCTCATGTCCGCAGTATAGCGCGATTGGGCGCGAATTGGAGTGTTTCGCACATTACAGAATCTTCATCTGGACGTCCGGGGGCCCGTAATGAACGGGGGGGATAATCGGTTCAGAGTTGAGGACAACAGACTTCTTCAGGAGGATGACACCATGAACATGAAACAGCAGCGGTTCATTGACAGGGCGTGCGCGGCGGCGATCATCGCGGCGTTGGCGTTCGCCGGTTGGGGTATCAGCACCGCGTGGGCCCAGGCCCCGGACGTTGCCGCGCAAGCGGCGCCCGCTCCGGAACTCCCGTCTCCGCCTGCACCGCCAGCCCCACCCACAGGAGAAGCGGATGACCCCCAGTGGACTCCGCAAGGGCCTCCCACCCTTCCAGGAGATGCGAATGTGCAGGGTAATCGAGGGCCACAGGGCCGCCGCGGGCCGCAGGGCCATCGGTGCCCGCAGTGCGGGTGCGTGCTCCAGGGCTTCGACGGGCCACAGGCTGGTATGGGCCCCAAGGGTTTCCGGGGACCGCAGGATGGCACAGGGCCTGAAGGCTTCCAGGGACCGCAAGGCGGCCGTGGACCTCAGGGATTCCAGGGGCAGCGCCAGGGAATGCAGGGCGTGAAGGGCCAGGGTCCGCAGGCTGGCAACTTCCCTGACGGACCCCGCGGACCTGAGGGTCAGGGCGGGCGTGGACCTGGCATGGGCCAGCGTCCTCCGATGGGTCCTCCCGCCTTCGAGGCGCTTGACACGGATGGCAATGGCACCATCACCCGCGAAGAGTGGACCCAGTTCCACGCGAAGGCCCATGGCCCAATGGGACCGGAGGGGATGCAGCAGCCGCAAGGTCCCCGTCCCGGACCGGGTCGCGCAGGAGCAGGACAGCCGATTCCGCCCGCGACGAATCAATAACCGCGTCGTGTGTGTGCAACCGCGAGGGTGACTCGGGCAAGGCGCGGACCAGGCGACTGGTCCGCGCTTCTCTTTTCGGGGACGAGGGACAGACACCGTGTTTCGCTCCGCGGAGCCTCCGCGAAAGACGGTGTCAGTCCCATTCAAGTGCCGAATTCCACGTCACTTGGCCTTTTTCAGAAGGAGGTCCACATCCTGGAGGACCTTCTCACACACTTCCTTGCGAAGGGTCTCGGGAATCTTGTAGTGCTGCGTGGACTCCAGAAGCTCGATGGTATGCAGCGCAACTTGGTAGGCGAAGTCCTGTACTTTCATATCCCTGATACCTTTCCCCGGCCATGAACATGTGAGTGGATCCGATTGTTGCACAACTGGGCGAGTCAAGTCGCACAAAATGAAACCGCCCGAGGTGACGTGTTCACCTCGGGCGGAATGGAATGATGCGATAGGTCAGTTGTAGTTGCCCGCCAAGGCCACTACCACCGGTCGAATTGGCCTGAAGACAATCTTGCGATTATCCTTGCCAATCAGCACCCAGGGAGTCGAATCCTTAGGTCCCTCATCATCGTTCATATCGCGAGCGGTCAACAGACTGCTCATGAGTTGTGTATCTCCTTTCCCCGGACACGGCGCAACGCCATGCCTCTCCCCCACGTTCTGTCCAGCGATCTGCCTTGTGGCGCTTAGAGCCCGGCCTTCTTGCGCAGCGCGTCGGCCTGGTCCTTCTCTTCCCAGCGGAATCCTTGATCCTCGCGGCCGAAGTGGCCGTACGCAACAGTCTTCCGGAAGATGGGCTTCTTCAGGTCCAGCGTCTTGATGATACTGGCCGGGCGGCAATCGAAATGTTCCATCAGGATGGACCCGATCTTGTCCTCTGAAATCTTGCCGGTACCGAAGGTGGTCACGTTGATGGAAACCGGTTGCGCGACGCCGATGGCGTACGCCAACTGCACTTCGCAGCGCTCGGCAATGCCGGCGGCGACCACATTCTTGGCGATGTAACGCGCCATGTAGGCGGCCGAACGGTCAACTTTCGACGGGTCCTTCCCACTGAATGCGCCGCCGCCGTGGCGGCCCATGCCGCCGTAGGTATCGACGATGATCTTGCGGCCGGTCAGCCCGCTGTCGCCCACAGGCCCGCCGACCACGAAACGGCCGGTAGGATTGATGTGGTACTTGATTTCCCCGTTGACGAGATTCTTGGGAAGAACCGGTTTGATGACCTGTTCGATGATCTGCTTGCGAATCTCGTCATTGGAGACGCTTGCCGAGTGTTGATTGGAAATCACGACGGTGTCTACACGAACGGGCTTGTTGTCGACATACTCGACTGTGACCTGGGACTTACCGTCCGGCTGAAGCCAGGGAAGCGCGCCGCTGCGGCGCAACTCCGAAAGGCGGCGGCCCAACTTGTGCGCCAGCAATATCGGCATGGGCATCAACTCGGGGGTTTCGTTCGTGGCGTAGCCGAACATCATGCCCTGGTCGCCCGCGCCCTGTTCGTGGCCTGTCGTGGCGGTCACGCCCTGGGAAATGTCGGGGGACTGCTTGTCCAGGTTGACGAGGATCGCGCAGCTATTTCCATCGAATCCGGAATCACCGCCCGTGTATCCGATATCGGTGATGGCCTTCCGCACCACGGCGGGAATATCCACGACGGCCTTCGAGGTGATCTCACCGGCGACCACGCACAATCCCGTGTTGACAAGGGTCTCGCATGCTACCCGGCTGTCGGGGTCCTGCTCGATCATGGCATCCAGAACCGCATCGGACACCGCATCCGCCACCTTGTCCGGGTGGCCTTCCGTAACGGATTCAGAGGTGAAGAGGATCTTGCTCATAGTCGTTGAGTGCTCCCTTCCCCGTGCCGGCCACATCTCATGTGGCGAGCGGAGGAAACGTGATGTTACGCCATATCCGCGTATTCGCGCGTGCCTTAGTTGACCTTGAATAGGGAAGCAAGTGCAGCCGGGTCGAGGTGGAACCCCGGACCCATGGTGCTGCTCATCGTGCAGCCCCTGAGATACGTGCCTTTGCAGGCGGCCGGTTTTGCCTTCAACACGGCTTGGATAACCGCGGATGCGTTCTCTTCAATCTGCTGGGCCGAGAAGGAAGCCTTCCCGACCGGGACATGCATGTTGGCGTTCTTGTCGACGCGGAAGTCGATCTTACCCTTCTTGATCTCATTGACGGCGTCGCCCACTTTCGGAGTGACCGTACCGGCTTTCGGGCTCGGCATGAGGCCGCGAGGACCCAGAATCTTACCAAGTTTACCCACATCGCCCATCATATCTGGGGCCGCGACCGCAACGTCGAAATCGGTCCACCCGCCCTGCACCTTGGCGACCAGGTCTTCCGCGCCGGCTTCCATGGCTCCCGCGTCCAGGGCGGCTTTTTGCTGCTCGGCCTGCTTGCAGAACACGACGACACGCACCGGCTTGCCGGTTCCGTGCGGGAGGGAGACGGTGCCGCGCACCATCTGCTCGGCGTGACGCGGGTCCACACCAAGGTAAAACGCCAGATCGACGGTCTCATCGAACTTGGCCGTCGCGCTGTCCTTGACGCCCGCGGCCGCCTCGCTCAGCGAGTAGATGAGTTTTTCGTGGACCTTTTTCTTGAGGGCGAGAATGCGCTTGCTGTGTTTCGACATGATTCAGGACTCCTGTGGTTCCAGCGGGCCCAAGGCCCTCCCACGTTTCTGCCGGCTCGGAGCCGGCTTCCAAGGGCAGAACGGTGTGCGCTCACTGAACGTACACCGAAATGAAACGGCGGATGCTACTTCTCGACGGTCAGGCCCATGCTGCGCGCGGTGCCTGCGACCATGCTCATCGCGGTCTCGATAGAGGCCGCATTCAGGTCGGCCATCTTCAATTCGGCAATTTCCTTGACCTGCGCCTTGGTGACCGAACCGACCTTCGTCTTGTTCGGCTCGCCGGACGCCTTCGCGAGCTTGGCGGCGCGCTTCAGCAACACCGAGGCGGGCGGACTCTTCGTGATGAACGTGAAGGAGCGGTCTTCGTAGACCGTGATCACGGCCGGAATGATCAAGCCCTGCTGATCCTTGGTGCGCTCGTTAAACTGTTTGCAGAATTCCATGATCTGGACGCCGTGCTGGCCCAAAGCCGGACCCACCGGCGGTGCCGGATTGGCTTGTCCCGCGGGGCATTGCAGTTTGACCTGCGCGACGACGTTTCTGCCTTTGCCTTTGGCTGGCTTACCCATCTTAGTGCTCCGTGTACCTTATTCACGCATGCGGACCGAAGCGGTCCCGTTACATTTTTTCCACTTGCCAGAATTCGACTTCCACGCTGGTCAGGCGTTCGAAGATCTCCACCATGACCTTGAGAGTGCCGCGTTCGGCATTGATATCGTCAATATTCCCCAGGAAATTCGAGAACGGCCCGTCGATGATCTTGACGCGCTCGCCCGATTCGAACTTTACCTTTGGCTTAGGCCGCTCGCGCTCACCGCGAATCTCTTCGAGGATGGCTTGCACCTCGGCATCGTCCAGTGGGACCGGCACGGTCCGAGAACCGATGAACCCGCTGACGCCCGGGGTTTCCTTGATCAGGTGCCACAGCTCCGGATTACGCTCCGGATGTACGGGCAGTTGAATCAGCACGTAGCCCGGGAAGAATTTGCGCTTGGAGATCTTCTTTTCGCCAGACTTGATCTCCGCGACTTCCTCCATGGGTACCAGCACATCGCCAATCAGGTCTCGGATTCCGCCATGTTCCGCGTTGATCAGAATGTTCTTCTTGACGTTCGCTTCCTGGCCGGAATAGGCGTGCAGGGCATACCAGCGCCGCTTGATGCCGTCATCCTTGATGGCTGGGGCGGCACCTTCTTCGGCGGCCTCTTGACCTTCTACTTGGACCGCGCCGGACTCGTCCTCGGCATGGTCAGGTGTTTCTTCGATTGTCACGTAGTGGTTTTCCTATCCCAGCAGGAGCAGCAGCTTGACGACGTGCAGGAACACCCAATCGTAGACCCCTACGATGGCGGCCAGTACCAGCAGGGTCACAAGCACGACCTGGGTAAGCCCCTTCAGTTCGTCCTTCGAGGGCCAGGCCACCTTGCTCATCTCAACCGAAACATCCTGAAAGAACTGCTTGATCCGGGCAATCATGCCCGGCTCAGCCGTCGCAGTGCCTGTTGCCGGTTGCTTAGCCATGGTTCTCCTTACTGCAGTCGCTTCCTTGGCCATGAATACTCACCATTGCCCGTTTGTCATGTTAAATGGCAGGACTGGAGGGACTCGAACCCCCAAC
>JADLGB010000084.1 GCA_020849535.1 Candidatus Hydrogenedentota bacterium | reverse complement strand
TTCGAGAACTGGAAACGCTTGCGGGCGCCGGGACGTCCGTACTTCTTGCGTTCCACCTCGCGCGAGTCGCGGGTCAGCAGACCGGCCCTGCGCAGGACGGTGCGGTATTTCTCGTTGGACTCAACGAGGGCACGGGCGATTCCAAGACGCAGCGCGCCCGCCTGACCGGCCAGACCGCCGCCATCGCACACGGCGCGCACATCGTACTTGCCGACGTTGTCCGTCGCTTCAAAAGGCTGGCGGGCCATCATCACAAGCACTTCGCGCGCGAGGTGCTCTTCGACCGGCTTGCCATTCACCACGAGCAGTCCCGTGCCGGGCTTGAGGCGCACCCGCGCGGTAGCGGTCTTGCGACGGCCGACGGCCACGAATTCATTCATGATCTGTGCCACTGCGGTATCCTCTTTCTTCTCTGGGTCCACCCCAAAGTGGACGGTCGCTCATTACACTTGATAGGGCTGCGGGTTCTGGGCCTGCTGGTTATGCTCGGCGCCGGCGTACACGCGCAGGTGCTTCGCCAACTTCCGGCCCAGACGGTTGTGAGGCAGCATGCCCGTCACCGCCAACGTCATGGCGCGCGTCGGGTGCTTTTCCAGCAGCCGGCTGTAGTTGTACTCGGAAATGCCCCCCGGATACCCGGAGTGCCGGTAATACATCTTGGCCTCGGCCTTCTTGCCGGTGACCTTGGCCTTTTCGGCATTGACGATGATCACGTGATCGCCGCAATCCAGATAAGGCGTATATTGAGGCTTATGCTTCCCGCGCAGCAGCTTGGCGGCTTCCACGGCAACCCGTCCCAGCACCTTGCCTTCCGCGTCGATGATAAACCACTTCTTTTTGACTTCCCCCTCTTTGGGGACGTACGTTTTCACGCGTTCATTCCTCCACGCAAGCGCACGCATCGCGCGTCCGCATGACTCGGGTTACCTCGACAGTTCGCATCGGCCGCGGGGCTGCAGCACAGGGTCTACCAACCTTGCACCAAGCGGCTATGTGGCTGACAGGTAACGGGTACTGCCTGTATCAGTGCCTCAAGCCGCGGTCCACACCGCGCGGGGGTGTCACCGGTCCGCGTCCGCGGAATTCCCAATTCCACCCAATGCGACGCAGGAGGATAGCAAACAGGGGAGCCCAAGTCAAATTCCCGACGCGACCGGCCTTGCCCCACTGTTCACGCTCATCCTAAAGCTTAATTATGTACCCCTGGTCGTGTAAGCGCTTTGCGGCGGCGAAGTTGAACCAGTAGAAGACGCTGAAGCCCGCCATCGCGAGGAGGTAGCTCCATGTCGTGGCGTCTGCCAGTTTGGTCTTCTCCAGTGCTTCGCCGAGGTAGCTGCCGTTGATGGCGAGCAGGGAGTACTGGAGCAGGTAGATGACTAGGGGGTTCTCACCGACGATACTGAGCGTTGGAAAATTGAACTTGTACAGGTCGCAGGTCACGTAGAATATGAGGAACGCCAGGAAGGCAAGGCCGGTGTGGAACAACTGCGAAGGGGCGGCGGCCCAGCGGTGTGAGTAGGACCACCATTGGCCGTGATCGGCGTAAGGCGCGAAGTCCGCGGGGGTCAGTTTCCACGCGACCCCACTCAGCGCGCAAAGGCCCACGGCGCACACGGCGGACCATGTGATGATCTTCTTGGAGTCGCCAGTCATCAGCAGGTCGTAGGCGATCGTGCCCATAAGCAGGATGAATGCGTGGCTGATGGGACCGAGCGGGCCGCCGTTCATGCTCTTCTTGCTTAGCCATTCGCCGTAACCGGAGTAGGCGGTGCCGTCGTAGGTGAACTGGACGCCCGGGCCCGTGTAGTGCAGGAAGAAGGTGAACAGACCCAGGAATGCGAACGCGGCGACCGCGCGGGTCGTGACGCTCTTGTCGATGAACGGAAGCGCGATGATGCCGGCGAGCGCAATGTCCACGAGGGCGTCCCACCAGTCGATCCGCATGTTGGGTCCGTAAAAGACGATGCCGACCAGGAAGAGGGTGAGGTAGCGTTTGAGGGCTTCCCAGCGGGCTTTGGCAAGGCCACTGCGTTCAATGCGCCGCTTGAGTGACAGGCGAAACCCCATGCCGACCACGAACACAAACAGCGGGGCAATCGAATCCGCGTAGGACGCCGCGTCTTTGTGATGCGACAAGATGGCGGGCATGAAATCGAAATGCCCGAGATAATTAACCACGATCATGCCGAAGATCGCGTATCCCCGCAATTGGTCCATCGACGCAATGCGCGCCGGTTTGATCATCACCGTCGTTTGATCCGTGCTCCGTGAATGGGACATGCCACCTCTCCTGAAGATATGAGTGCACCTCAATGAACCCCAACAGCGGGCATGATGGCAGGTCCACGGGTGGATTTCCAGGGAGTGCGCGGGCGTGGCTACGGGCCGCAATGGGCAGCAGCGCCGAATCTGTTTGTACCATTTCTTTCCTTGAGATACGATGGTAGAGGCTCGCTACGGACAAGGCCGGTGCATGGCGGGCAGGAAGGAGCATCCCCATGACCCTTTGGAGAGACGGAGACTGGCTGAGGTTCGTTTGGAACACTGGCATTCAGTATGTTTCGACGTTCTCCGTGCGCCTGCCGATTGACGAGGTGCACGCAAAGACAAAGGTGTTCTACGAAAGCCGGGGGTGCAGGGTTGTTGATGAATCCGGCCCCGCGCAGATCGAATTCCGCCGGGGCAGCCGGATTGTCAGCTCGCTATCGCCGATTCTGCTCTACAGCGAAAAGTGGCTGGATCATTCCATTCGCATTACGCTTTCCGGTTCCGGAGAGTTCACGGAAGTATCCGCCGCATACAATGCCCGGGCATGGGCAACGGTGTGTGGGTGGCCCATGTCTTTTGTCTTGGAAAGCAGAGAGCTGGAGCGATTGCTCGCCAACGATTTCCGCCGGCGTCCCCATTTCGCGCTGAGAGAATTCGCATGGGGCCTGGCGGTAGGTGCGATCCTCGCCATTGTGGCGATGTGTGTCATTGGCCTCGTGGTCGAGCGCTACAGGTACGAACGTTACGAAGGGTACGAACCCGAGTTTTCCTCCTTGGGAGAACGGCTGTCTGAGATGACCCTGGAGCCCAACGGAACCCATGACGCCTATGGGATCATCTTGAACGCCGACGACAGCGACCTCCACCTTCGCAATGTGTCGCTCGCATACACGACCCTTCTCCACAATGGATACGCCCCGGACAATATCTTCGTCTTTTCTTACCAAGACACTGGCAATTCCACAGATAGAGATTCAGAGGCGCCCGAATTCCAAACGCATGCGCCGACGTATGGCAATCTCGACCTGTTCTTTGAACAGTTCGTACGAAAGGTGGTCGATACCACGGATTACCTCACGGTATACGCTACGGGCCATGGGACCAGCAAAGGACGCATCAGTGAGCTGGTCTTGCGCGATGCTTACTCAGGCGCTTCGAAATCAGTGTCGTCCACAGAGCTGGACACGCTGCTGCACGGCGTGCAGCCCGCACAAGCGGTGTTTATTTTCGATCAATGCCACGGAGGTTTCGACGGCGTCTTCCATGTGGACAACTATTTGGTCATTTCCAGATCCATGGTGACGGAAACCGGTTCCTGCAGACACTTCGCGAAGCACCTGCTCGAACAGCTCGATCCGGTTAAGGCAGAGAAGCGGGTGTCGCTCGGAGAGGCGTTTGAGACAGCCTGCACGTTTGACGATGGATACCGCAACGGAATCTTCACGCCGACGATGACCGGCCCCCTCAAGAACAAGGCGAACGAGGTGTTTTTGTCAGATGAAGTTGAGGTGGAGTCTCCACCTCCGCCGCCGGCCAGTCCTGTTACCCCACAGAATACGGAGACACGTTGACGACGTTCTGCGGGCGTCAGAACGCGAAGCGCCTTCGCTTCCCGCGCAGAGTCACAATGTGATCGCGCCAAGCGGGGCGCCTGGCTGCGAACGGGAATCGCGTGTCAGGATCGGAAGGAGTTACTCTCTGTCAGGCGGACCTAACCCGCAACAACGAACCTCACCTCGCTTCATGTGTCACCCCACGCCTGCTCGTACTCCCAAACCGAGAACTCACCGGCGGCCACTGGGTGCCGCTCGTACCCCTGACAGTGCTTGCCCTCCAACTCGGCGTCGCGGTAGCGGGCGAGTGCCTCGCGAAGCGCCTTACGCAAAAAAGCCGAACGCGTGGTTCGAAGCCGTTTCGACACGCGATCCACCTCTTTGACCAAGTCATCATCGAGTGTCATTTGGACAGTCTTCACAATTCATCTCCTTTCTGTGGATGCTAATAGCTGTGATAACCCACACGATGATCTTTGTAAAAGGGTTCGAGCCGTCTAGGAATACGCGGCACTTTACCTACGGGTGTTCGGGAGGGACTAGGTTACCTCGCGCCGAACATACACGTTGAGAAACTGCTGGACTTCCCAGGGCGTGCATAGGCAGTGCCGGATCAAATCCGGATTTTGGATAGAAAGCAAGGCTTCGAGCTTGGGCCGAATGTCGCGGCGGAAGTTCCAGGTGAACTTTAGGAATTCCCAATCGAAATGCTCCGGGCAGTTGTCGGTTAGGTCGGGCCGGGTCCTGCCATAACCGGAGATGACGCGTTTCAGGATGCGATACATGGCGATGCGCCGCGGAAAATCGAGGTGGATGATGGTATCGGCACGTGGAAGGCGGAGGTGCAATGTTGAGGAATAGCTACCGTCCATGATCCATCGGTCGCCTGCCGCCAACTCCTGGACTCGGGCATGCCACCAGGCCTCGTCGGGGACTTTCCAGCCCGGCTGCCAGTACTCCTTGTCCAGATGGATCAGAGGCAAACCCAGACGCGATGCCATCTCGCGTGCGAGGGTGGTTTTGCCGGCGCCGCATATACCGACGATGAGAATGCGTTGCATGGAAGGAATGATAGCATGCAGTGGCCGCTGCGAGGCGAGAGCCCGAGCTTTGTGAGTTTGGTACCCACAAAGAGCACAGGCGAGGGCGCCTATGCCACACGCGCTTGCCACGCCTTGAGCAGTTCTTACTCTCCTCCGTCCCCTGGTTCGCAGAAAGGTTTCAAGGGTCTCAGACAAGCGACTAAATGGATATAGACGTGTGGCATAGGCGCCCTCGCCTGTGCTCTTTGTCTTCATGTGCACCATCTGCGGACTCACATCTTCCTTACTTTGCGGCCATGCCACGATGGGATACAATGCGCCCTCACAACTCATGGGAGAAGAACCTCGTGGTTATCGATTGTCACATGCACGTTCGCGCGGGTGCGGACGGCGCGCTTGACGTGCAGTATTGCGACTGGACCATTGAGGCGGGCGATTTGCTGGGCATCGATCGCTTCTGCGTTTCGGATTTGCAGCTCACGGGGGAACTGCGATATGACGATTTCCACGCGGCCAATGACCGCGTTGCGGCGGCGGTGGCGCGGCATCCGGACAGGTACCACGGCTATTGTTTCGTAAACCCCGGGGACCCGAAGGCCCTCGATGAGATCCGCCAGCGGGTACGTGATGAGGGATTCATCGGGATTAAGAGCTACAATCAGTACTTCATTGACGATCCCGTGGTCGAGCCGGTGCTGCGCCTGGCCAGCGAGTGGCAGGTCCCTGTGCTGGTTCACGCGGGCTACCTGACCGACGGCGCTTCGAAGGCGCGGCAACCTCTGACGAGCAACGCGCTCCATCTTGCCAACGCCGCCCGGCGATTCCCGGAGGCAATGCTGATCGAGGGGCATATTGGCGGCGGCGGGGACTGGGAGTGGGCGCTCAAGCATCTGCGTGAGGCCCCGTCTGTTTACCTCGATACCTCGGGCAGCGGGATCGACGAGTGGATGATCGACCGCTGCGTGGAGGAAATCGGCGCCGAGCGGCTTCTGTTCGCAACGGACACGACCATGGAAGGGTCTGTGGGCAAGATCCTCGACGCGAACCTCTCCGAACCCGACCGCAAGCGCATTCTCGGGGGAAACTTCCAGGCCCTTTTGGACCGGAGGGCCGTATGACCGACTATCGCCCCCTCTTCGGCAGCGGCATCATCGACTGCAATTCGTTCATCGGCCATTGGCCCTTCCGGCGGCTGCGCCGCAACACCGCCGCGGAACTGGTGGCGATGATGGATCAGTTCGGAATTTGGAAGTCCTGCGTGGCGTCCGCGGAAGCGATTCTCTATCGCGATTCGCACGAGGGCAATCGGGCCTTGTACGAGCAGACGCGCGAACACGCCGACCGCTTCTGGCTCTATGCCACGATCAATCCTATGTACGCGGGGTGGGAACGCGATTTGGCCCAATGCGTGGACTGGGGATTCCGCGCCGTGCGCCTGTATCCCGTCTTTCACAACTACCGCCTTGACAGTCCTGAGGCGGATCGCATCGTCCGCGCGGCGCATGAGGCGGGCCTGCCAGTGGCTATCTCCTGCCGTGTGGAAGATGTGCGCCAGCGCCATTGGATGGACCGCTTCGAGGATGTTGACCCGCTCGATGTGCTTGGCCTCGCCGAGGCGCACCCGGACACGCGCTTCATACTCATGGAAAGCCTCCTCGGGTGGCCTCACGATGCGGACGAGTGGAGACGCCTGCGGGATACCCAGGTCTATGTGGAGATGAGCCGCATGACGGCGTTGATGGAGAGGCCGCTAGAGATTATGACCTGGGAACTCGGCGACGACCGCGTCCTCTTCGGCACGGGATTCCCGTTCAAGACCCCCTCTCCCGCCTTCCTGGAACTCCAAGTGCTGGACGCGGATGAAGATGCGAAGGCGCGTATCGCCGGAGAAAATGTGCGGCGCCTCATGGACCCCGAGGCCGGCAAGGGCTGACCGGCACCGCGCGTCACCATTTTCGGGCTCATTGCCTCTACAATACAAAACAGGAGGCAAACCCATGTGGTGGAGATCGCGGAACAGGAAAGACGGCGAGATTGTCCGGCGCGTGTTGCAGGGCCGGCGGGATGAGTTCGGCCTGCTGGTGGAGCGATACCTGCCCGCCGTGCAGGCGGTGGCCTACGCGCACACGGGAAACCGGACCGATGCACAGGACATCGCACAGGAGACGTTTCTGACCGCCTACCAGCGTTTGCACACGTTGCGCGAGGTGGGCAGTCTCGGGGCATGGCTCACGACGATTGCGCGCAACGCCGCCAACCATCTCACACGTCAACGCCAGCGGCGCGGCGAACTGCTGGACCTCCATGGGAATCCCCAGCCGGATGCGGACTCCACAGAACCGGCACGCCAGGAACTGCTTGATCTGCTCCATCGCCAGATTCAAACACTCCCCGAAGACCATCGTGAGGTCCTGCTGCTCCACTACTTCGCGGGCAAGAAGGTGCGCGAGATTGCGGAACTGCAAGAACTCTCCACCGACGCGGTGAAGAAGCGCCTCCAACGCGCACGCGAGGCCCTGAGCGCATCCATGTCCGAGCATGTCAAAGACCTCCTTGAGCCGGAGTCCGAGCGCAAGAAGGAATCGACGCGGATCATGGGACTCGTGGCGCTCTCGAGTCCCGCGTGGCACATCACGGCGGAGGCCACCGTGGGCGGAGTTGCGGCGGCGAGCGGCGGGGCCTTGGCGGTCAAGTTGTCCTTGGGCGCGCTCGCCCTCGTCTTTGCGGGCGCCGTACTCTGGAACGTGCGTCCCGCTCCCAAGACCAATCCGCCGCAGATCGAGTCTGCGGGAATTGCATCGGCTCCATCCGCGTCGGCGGTACCTGCAACTCCAGCGGCGGATGAGAGTCCTGTTCAGCCGGATAGCGGGAACGTGCAAAAGACTAGCGGTCCACGCGGTGCGGCCTCGGGCACGGTGATTGACGTGGCGACGAAGGAGCCCGTCCCCAATGCGAACCTTATGTTCTTTGGCGATGAGCCTTTGAAGGCACCGCAAGCCCATTCTGATTCTGAGGGCCGTTTCCGAGTTGAGAACTTGCCGCCGGCCGAGTACAGGATTAAAGCATTTACCGAGACCATGGTGCTGGCCGGGGACCCGGTGCGCTTCACTGTGCGCGAGGGAACAGAGACCTCGGGCCTCGTCGTGACCATGATGCGCGGGGGAACTGTGGCCGGTCGCGTCTATGACAATGACACGGGTGGCGGCATTGCGGGCGTCGTCGTGCGGGCGAATCCGAACAATCCTCAACCCATCACAAGCCACTGGGGAGAGAGCAAACCTTCCGCGGCGGATGGATCGTACACAGTGGAGGGCCTTCCTGCTGGCAAGTACCGTGTGATAAGGAATGAGACGGACGGCTATCCACATGTGAAGGCCGGCGAAGTGCATGAAGTCACCGTCAAGCTGGGTGAGGTTGTCGCGGGTATCAACTTCGCGCTGGACAAGGGTCTCTCGGTTTCGGGCATGGTACTGGACAACGGAGGAAATGCTGTGCACAACGCGTGGGTGGTCGCGAACACAGAAGACTACCGCTATCGCGAGGGGGCAACCACCAGACTCGATGGCACATTCGAGATCGCCGGTTTGAGTCCGACGCACACCCTACGGGTGCAGGCCACTTCTCCAATTGATGAAAACAACAAGTTTGAAAGCGATGTGGTTGGCCCGATCGAACTATTGGATGCAGGCGTCGACGGGCTGGTGCTCGAACTTCGGCACCCGCAGAATCGACGCCTAGCAGGCGTCGTGGTGGGGCCAGACGGGAAGCCGGTTGCAGGTGCGGGAGTGCTTGCAAGCCCGGAGAACTTCCGCCATTTCGGCGGCAACGTGACCGCAGACGATGAAGGGCGGTTCAATATCCCAGGTTTAGCTGCGGGGAACTACAAGATCGGCCTCGCGCGGCCCCGCGAAGAGAGTTGGAAGGTCGAGGGCAATTCACCCACCTACACCATTCCTGTCGGCCATGACCTGACGGGCCTGCGTGTGATTTTCGACGATCTGGGTACGCTTTCCATTTCCGGGACCATCCGTGACGTGAACGGCACACCCTTGAAGAGTACGCTCCTTGAAGCTGCCGGGGAAAAGGGAATGGTGCCCGCACAGCATCCCTCGGACGCTAATGGACGCTATCAAATTGATGGGCTACAGGTCGGTGAGTACCGGGTGACCGCAGATCATGCGGACTACTCGAGGCAGGAAATCTCCGCAGTCATGGCCGGTAGCACAAACGCGGATTTCGTTCTCGAAGCACGCGGGGCAATCGAAGGCACTGTCGTGGACGCACAATCGGGAAGGCCGATTCCCAAGTTCAAAATAGGGACGCAGACCAGGGTAGGCTCAGAGAATGATAGCTACTATTTGGGATCACTTGACGAAGATTTCGGAGATGAAACGGGCGCATTTCGTCTCGCACGTTTGCACGTCGCGCAAAACCTACTTACGGTAACAGCACCAGGTCACAAGCCGGAACAATTGCAGATCGCGGTGGAGCCCGGCAAAACTACCACCGGCGTGGTGATCCGTCTGGAACCGGGGCGCGTCGTTCACGGCATGGTTGTCGACGCACAGGGAGAGCCCGTGGGCGGTGCGCTGGTGTATCTCGGCGAACGTCTCCCCCACTCCAGCGACTTGGAGCGCATGGCATCGGCAAGGACGCCTCAGGAAGGCCACTTCACACTGGATACCGTTCCCGGGGACACCACGTGCATCACGGTGTATCACCCCGACTACGCGGTTCAGACAGTCCCGCTTTCCGGCCTGCCTTCCGAAGAAATCAGCGTGGTGCTTGATGGCGGAGGGAGTTTGGCCGGTCTAGTGCGAGTTGGCGGCGCGCCGGTTGCGAATGCGGACGTCGCGCTCGATTACACAGGGCTACCCTATCCATTGACCGTCAACGCAGTAACAGCGCCGGATGGACGGTATGAGTTCCTCCATACTCAGGCCGGGGAAGCGATGCTCCGGGTCACTATCTATCCGGAACGCACAGGTGGCGCGACGCGATCAATTGCTCGCACGATCACCGTACAAGCGGGCGCGCCCACAGACATCGACATCGATTTCGCTGCGTTGGACGCTTCGTTGGAGGGTGTCATCACCGCGCACGGCGTACCCGCGGGCGAAGGGTGGGTTGCTTTGGAATGCGGCGATGCCGAGAATCCCGAGTACATCCGCACCCGAACAGATGTCAACGGCGCATACGTGCTGGAGAGCGTGCCTTCGGGCCCCGCTTCGCTGATCGTGGCGGTGAATGACGGCGAGCAGCGCCGCAATAAGCAGATGCCCCTCACCATACCATCGGGAACGCGTTCACGTTGGGATGTGGATTTCAGCGGCAACGCGGCGATTCGGGCGCTGGTGCAGAACGCAGCAGCCGGCGTACCAGTGGGGATATTCGTCCTGCCATTCGCCTGGGAACCACCTGAAAACGCGACGGCTGCAAAGTTGGCCAACTTCACGGGGGTGGAGACATTTGCCGCCCAAGCAGTGGATTCCCAGGGACAGTGTCTTTTCGAGCGCATGGAGGCAGGCACGTACACCGTGGTCGCAGTGGAGGGCGAACGCATCTCCAGCGAGACGCTTGAACTGGGGGCGGACCAGAGCACGGACGTTACACTCACCCTGCCATAAGGCAAAGCCGGCGCTGTGTGGCGCCGGCTTTGCCCCGACTTTCCAGCAAGACCTACGCGGCGCTTGTATCGGTCCGCGCGGCCTCCGGTTCAGAGGCGGGCTTGGTGCGGAGACGCGGGATAAACATCGGGGTGATCTTGCGCCATTCCATGTACTTCCGGCCGTGTTCATTCATCAGGTCGCGCTCTTCAAGCTGGATGGCGATCAGGATGTACGCGGTGGTCATGACGGCGAACACGAAGTGCGCCATGGACATGGTCGGCGTGCCCCAGAAGGCGCAGAACCAACCCAAGTACAAGGGATGCCGGATGTGCTTGTAGAAGAACGGCGTCCGGAATTTCAGCGGCGTGTACTCCTTGCCGCGCAGGTGCAGCCACACCTGACGCATGCCGAAGAGATCGAAGTGGTTGATCATGAAGGTCGACGCCAGCACTATCAACCATCCGAACGCAAACACCCCGTACATGATGGCCTTGCCTGCAGGATGCTCGATGGCCCACACCGTACCGCCCATAGGTTGCCATTGCCAGAACATCAACGCGAGCGCCACGTTGGTGAACAGCACGTAGGTGCTGCGCTCCGCCGCTTTGGGCACGTACCGGGTCCACCATTTCTTGAAGCTCTTCCGCGCCATGATGCTGTGTTGCAGCGCGAACACCGCCAACAACGCGACATTGATCGCCAGGGCCGTCCAGAAAGAAAGCCGCGGTTCCGCGTCGAGTGAGTTCGGAACCATGATGTTTCCGATAAAACCGATTGCATACAGGAACACACCCAGAAACATGATGTAGCACAGCGTGCCGTACAGAAAGACGATGATCCTACCTGACATTTTTCTCGTGCCTCCCTCTCTTGGTGAAAGCCTGCCAGAGCAAACGATCCAAGAACCGTTGTGCGCGCAGCATCGCGTCGGGCGCTTCGCTGGCGCACGCGGACGATGCGATTTCCCCTACTACCGGCACATCCCTACCGGAATCGGGGTGGAGCGTTTGCGCTGCTTCAGCTTTCTGGTTCGCTTCAATTGAGCCTTTGTGTTTCACTTCCGTATCCCTTCCCAAACTGCCCAGGAGCAACGGACACGGCATGGGGAAGACAATTGCCGTGCCAAGAGGTGGAAGGGGCGCTATCGCGCGATGCGGAAAGGACTTGCGCGGGCAGTGGGAACTTCATCGGCCCTTACGAAAACTTGCGACTCGCGAAATCTCGCAACGCCGGGCGCGGGAAGCTGCGGGCGGTACGCTTGCCATGCACAATACGCCCGTGTGAGTCCGTGAGCGTCAGTGCCCGTCCGTGCGGCCAGCTACGCGCGCGGCCGTTGCACACCCAGAGTCTTCATGCGCGAGGATAACGTCGAGGGATTCATCCCGAGCAGGCGCGCGGCGCCGCCGTCGCCAGAGACCTTCCAATCGCAGGCCGCCAACGCCCGGATGAGGTTCTCGCGCTCCAGTTCTTCAAGCTCCGCGATGGTTTTGATGGCGCCGTTGTCACTCACCACCAGTGGCATCGCCACCGCTGCCGAAACTCCGGCATCAGGAAGCGCCCGGGCAAGGTTCATGCGCCCGTTTTGCGCGGTGATGACGGCACGTTCAATGACGTTCTCTAACTCGCGGATGTTGCCGGGCCAAGAGTAGGACTGCAAGCGACGCAGCTCCTCTCGGCCGGGGGTTTCTATCGCGCGTCCGATGCGCTTGGCGTACTTCGTCGCAAACGCGCTGGCGAGCAGCACGACATCATCCCCGCGTTCTCGAAGCGGGGGCACCTCGATGGGAAAGACGTGCAGGCGGTAGTAAAGATCTTCCCGGAAGTTGCCGGACTTCACCGCGGCCTGGAGGTCGCGATTTGTCGCGGCGATAATCCGCACGTCCACTTTGCGCGTGTGGGCGCTGCCAACCGATTCAAACTCGCCTTCCTGCAAGACGCTCAGTAGCTTCGCTTGCAGATCGACGGGCAACTCCCCGACTTCGTCCAGGAAAATGGTCCCGCCGTGCGCCAACGCGAAGCGGCCTTCGCGCTTCTGGGTGGCGCCCGTGAACGCGCCCTTTTCATGTCCGAAGAACTCGCTCTCGATGAGAGTGACGGGGATGGCCGCGCAATTCACCTTGACGAGCGGCTTGTCCCGCCGGCGGCTGCGCCGGTGAATGGCGCGTGCCACGAGTTCCTTTCCCGTGCCCGTCTCGCCGGAGATAAGCACCGTTGCATCTGTTTCAGCCACCTGCTCGATGTCGTGCACCACGCGTCGAACGGCTTCGCTGTTTCCGAGTATCTCGTCAAAGTTTTGCAGCGCGTCGAGTTCCTGGCGCAGGTATTCCGCCTGCACGGTCAGCGCCTGAATGCGTTTCTCCGCCTGGAGGCGTTCGTTCACGTTGCGCAGAATGAGCGTGTGGAAGGTCTGACCCCGCATCTCGTAGCGAGAAAGTGTGGCCTCGGCAGGAAAGACTTCGCCCTTCGCGTTTCGCGCGTCCAGACCGCCCGGCACCCACAAGAAGCGTTGGCCGTCCGGACGCGCGTCCAGTTCCTGCACAAGACCGCAGAGTTTCTCATAGCCTTCCTCGGTCAGGAATGGGACAAGGCTTTCGCCGACAAGCGCTTCCGGCGACACTCCAAGCAACTTCTCCGCCGCGGGATTGAGCATAGTAACCACGCACGAGGTGTCAATATCGATGATCGCGTCGAGCGCGCTGTCGAGCAGGCGGCCCAGTTTCTCTTCGCGCTCACGAAGAGCGGCTTCCGCGCGTAAACGCCGCAATTCGGCAGCGGCCCTCGCGGCAAAGATGCGAAACAGCGCTTGTGTTTTGGGCTCCTCCGGCATGGGCCGAATGTCCATCACGGCGAGGTGTCCGAGCACCGTGCCGTCCATGTCCAGCAACGGCGCGCCCATGTAACTCACCGCGCCGATCTTCTGTACGTCGGGGTCATCGCCGTAGAGTTCAAGGACGTTGTCCGCGTAGTGAACCAGCCGCGACTCTTGAACCACGGCCTCGCATGGCGTGCCGTCGATCTTGTGCTCATACCCATCGAGCCACTCGCCGTTCATCCAGAAGGCCAGTGCGCGCAGGGTACGGGTCTCCTCGAGATACTCGGTGACCCAGGCGCCATAGGTATTGAGCGCCTTTGCCAGATTCTCGACCAGCGCTGCAAAGAACCGGTCCCCGGTCACGGTCGCCGTGCCTTCGAGGATCATCTTCAGTGCTTCGTGCTCGTCAAGGCCATGCAGGGGCGGTTGTTCAGCCATACACCAAGCGCTCCACGTTATCCCGTCACCAGAGGGGAACCATAGAGGACAGCGACATCATGATACACGAAATGCGAACATCGTTAGACAGTCGCAAGCAGGGCACAGCACTTCATGCGTGGCGATTCACACGCGAGATCCTGAATGCGCAATTCGCGATCTACGGCCAATATCAAGGGGGAGATAATGCGAAATCACGGCTTTGGACATTGGTGATGCAGTGTAATATGATTTCCCCGAAGAGGAGGCGATATGAGCATGGCCGTCGAGACGGTGGGGCTTTCCAAGGCCTTTTCCGGGAAAGTGGCGGTGGATCGCATTGATCTGCGAGTCCAACGGGCGTGCATGTATGGATTCCTGGGGCCCAATGGGGCGGGCAAGTCCACGACTATCAAGATGCTCACGGGCCTGCTTGCGCCTGACCAGGGAGAGGTCCGCGTGCTGGGATACGACTTGTCCCTGCAGCCCCTGGAGGTGAAACGCAGGATTGGTGTGGTGCCCGAAGACCTCTGTCTCTTTGAGAATCTCACCGCGCGTGAGTATCTCACCTTCATCGGCCGCATGCACGGGCTTGCCCCGGAAGTGTTGCGGGCGCGTTCCGAGGAACTGCTCGCCCTCATGGAACTGGAAGCGACCGGCAAGACGCTGACCCTCGAATTCTCCCATGGCATGAAGAAGAAGCTCTCTTTGGCCGCTTCGCTGATACACGCCCCGGAACTCTTGTTTCTGGACGAGCCATTCGAGGGCATCGACCCCATTGCCTCCCGCACATTGCGCACTGTATTGGAGCGCTTTGTGGAGCGGGGCGGCACCGTGTTCATCACGTCTCACATTCTCGAAATCGTCGAACGGCTGTGTACCCACGTCGGCATCATCCACAAGGGACGCCTGGTCCGCCAGTCGTCGAAGTCCGACCTCATGGCGAACGACAGTCTGGAGCATGCCTTTGTCGAGGCCGTTGGGGAGGCCGGCAAGGATGAGTCGGCGTTGTCCTGGCTGGGGGATTCTGTGTGATCTGGGCACAGGTGCGTGCGCTTGTTCTGCTGAAGGTAACGCTGCTGAAGAATGTGTGGTTCAAGGGGCAGCGGCTATCGTTTCTCATTGCGACTCTCTTTGCGCTGCTGATTCTGGGCATTGCATTCGGGCTCGCGGCAGGTCTCTACTCCCTCGGGTACTATTTGCCCGAAGCCGTTGAGGACGCCAAGCCGGGGGCCCTCTCGCTGCTCTTGTTGGTGATCTGCGATGGCTTGGTGGCGTTCTTTCTCATGGTGTGGCTTGCGGCGTTGATGGCGGAGATCCAGCGTTCCGAGGTTATCGATTTCCGAAAGATGCTTTTCCTCCCCGTGCCGCTGAAGGTCGTGTTCTTCCTCAACTTCACGGTCTCGCTCGTCTCCCCGGCCATGGTGCTCTTCTTTGTGCCTATTGTTGGCCTGGCGCTTGGCCTGTCCCTCCGTATCGGATGGCAGATGATGCTGGTCGTTCCCCTGGGCTGCGCGTTCTACTTCATGCTCGCCGGGTGGACTTATTATGTGCGTGGAATCCTCATGTTCCTGTTGGAAAACAAGCGCCGCCGGCGCACGGTGCTGGTCTTGTGCACCATGTTCTTTGTCATGCTGGGCCAGATGCCCACGTTCATCAATCTGACCTTCTTTTCACATGCCCGGAATTCCCACCATCGATCGGAACCGGACCAACCGCAAGAAACCACGTCCGCCTCGAAATCCGATCCTGTCGAGCGATGGGGAAGCCTGGTGACCATGGGGAGCATGGCCATACCCTTCGGGTGGTTCCCGCTGGGGGTGTCCCGTTTGGCCGCGCAGCAGGTGGCCGCGCCCGTGTTGGCATTCGCAGGGCTTTCGGGCCTGGGGGGCTTGGGCCTGCTCGCAGGTTATCGCTCGACGCTGCGTCACTACACCGGGCGCACGCGAGCACGGCACAGATCCACGGAAATCACATCCGGCACGCGCCGCAGCCTCATGGAGTGGCGCTTGCCATTGGCACGCAATGAGACAGCCACCCTCACCCTGGCATCCTTCCTGGGATACGTGCGCTCACCGCTTATCCGCGTGCAGCTAGTCCTGCCGACAGTCATCGGTCTCATCATGATTGCGTATTTCATAATGGGTAACCTCGGAGAGCACATTGGAGGCCCATGGCGCGCGATGATGCCCCTGGGTATCGCGCTGTGGCCCGTGCTCTCACTCGGCCAGTACATAGGCAACGTGTTTGGCATCGATCCCAACGGCTTCCGGGCCTTTGTGCTGTTGCCGACAGAACGATCGCGCATCCTCATCGGAAAGAATCTCGGGTTGCTCCCGGTTGTCGCTTGCAGTGGCGCGATTTTCATTGTGGTGAGTGCCATTCTTCTGCGGCTCTCTCCGATCACCGCGGCACACACGATGGGGCAGGTCGTGCAAATCTACGTGCTGTACTGCATCCTGGGGAACCTGTCTTCCATCTATTTCCCCTATCGATTCCGGTACGGCGGACGCCAGAGTTTTCACAGTGGTGGGGTCTCCCGCCTGTTGGCTGGGTGCCTGTTTTTCCCCATCGTGATACTGGGACTACTGCTCGGACTTGTGCCGACGGGGGCTGTCCTTGCAGTTCAATTCCAACTCAAAGATGCACCCGTTGTCGCGGCAGCAGCCGGCGTGCTCACGGCCTGCGTATTGTATGGGCTTACCGGGTTGCTCTACATATTCAGTGTCAAGGCGGAAGGCAGACTGCTCCTCCAGCGCGAACAGCAGATGCTGGAGACCCTGACCCGCGACCGCGAGTGATTTCACGGATTCGCAGTGGATGGCGGCGTGGGGCCCATTTCAAAGCGCAGCTCGCCGCCGTTCTGGATCTCGTCGTGGGTGAACCAGGTGCGCTGAAGGGGCTGGCCGTTCAGGAAGACTCGTTGGACGTAAACGTTCTCCGGACTGTTATTGGTCGCGAGTATGGTCAGGGTGGCGTCTCCCATGTCCACCGTGGCACGAGTGAAGAGGGGCGACCCGACCTCATACTTGGTTGTCCCCGCGACGGGATAGAATCCGAGCGCGCTGAAAACATACCAAGCGGAAAGCGTGCCGCCGTCGTCGTTGCCGTCAAGACCCACATAGTCGTCGCTGTACTTCGTGTTGAGCAAGTGTCGCACCCAGCGTTGGGTCAGGTCGGGGCGGCCCGCGGCATTGAAGAGGTATGCCGCGTGGATGTCCGGTTCATTCCCATGCCAATAGTAGGGGCCGGGATTCCACTCGCCCACATCTTCATTGGAATTCTCGAAAAAGGTATTCAATTCGCTCACGAAGTACTCGCGGCTTTTGAACAACGACAAGAGTCCCTCGGGGTCGTGAGGGACAAACCAGCGCCATTGCCATGCGCTCCCTTCGACGTAGCCGCGTGTGTAGCGCTTGCCCGAATCCAGGTACGTCAGCTTCAGCGGATTGAACTCCTGTTGGAAATTGCCGGACGAATCGCGGGAGTCGAAGAACTGACGCTCGGCATTCCAAACGTTGCGGTAATTCTTCGCGTGCTGTGCGAAGATGGCGGCGTCCTCCGTGTGCCCCAACGCTTCCGCCAGAAGCGCGATGGCGTTGTCTTCGCACGCGAATTCGAGCGTCGAAGCGACGGATTCATTCATCGTGTCGCTCGTGCAATAGCCGTACTTGAGGTACGAATCCAGGCCCTCCCTGCCGGCGAAGCGCGTGCCCTCAGGTTTCCCGGTCAACCCGGTCTGCCGCATGGCCTGGTAGGCCGATTCGACGTCGAAATCGCGGATGCCCTTCAGATAGGCCTCACTGACCGCAATATCCGCAGGCGTGCCGAGCATGCAATTCGTATAGCCGCATCCCGACGGCCAGCGCGGCAGGCAGCCGCCGGCTTTCGCCATTTCGACGAGCGAGACCATCATGTCGCGGGCATCCTCACGCGCGATGAGGTAGTAAAGCGGCTGCACGGTGCGGCAGGTGTCCCACAGCGAGAAATCGGTGTAGTACTGGAAACCCTCCGCCTTGTGCGTGGCATGATCGAAACCCATGTATTCGCCATTGGCGTCGGTGAAAACCGTTGGCATCTGAAACGCGCGATACAAGGCCGTGTAAAAGATGCGTCGTTGGGTGTCCGTGCCCCCCTCTACCTTGATGCGCCCGAGCCGCTGCTCCCACGCGTCCCGCGCGGCCGTGGCGATGTCCTCGAAGGATCGCTCCGGGCCGGCTTCCGCGTCGAGGTTCAAGCGCGCGTTGGAGATACTGACGCAGGACAAGGCCACGCGTACCTCCACCACAGTAGGCCCCGTGGCGGTGGACGCGAACGCCACGTCCACTCCGCAGGCGTCGCCCGAGGTCTCCGTCGATCCAGATTCAAACGAGCTGCCTTGCCATGTGGCATGGGTCTTGAACGGTTCGCTGAAACGCGCCACGAAGTACACGTCCAGTCCGCCGTATCGTCCGGAAAAGGATCCAAAGGTCTTGGCGTGGCCGGCGACCTCGTTCGTGTTGAGGAGAATCTTGGCGCTGGCGCTCTCGACTCGTTTGTCGCCCAGTACACTTGCGCAATCGATCAGCAAATGGGGTGAGCCGCTCGCGGATACCTCGAAGGTGTAGCGATGGACACCGACGCGCGGGGTGGCGGTGAGTTCCACGAGAACGTCTCGCTTGGGCAGGCGAACGGCGTAGTACCCCGGAGCCGCGGCTTCGTCACGGTGCGAAAATGGAATCGAACGATCGGATCTGCGATCTGTGGCGGCTGAAACCTCGGTGCTGGGGAAGACGCGAAACACACCGCCGTCCTGGGCGTCGGCCCCCACAAGACGCGTGTGGCTGAAACCGATGATCTTGTTATCCCCGTAGAAATACCCAGAGCGGTTCAAGCCGTTCCAGTTCGTGAGAATGCCGGCCGTATCAGGCGCGAGCCGGACTATGCCGAAGGGCGTTGTCGCCGCAGGTGTATTGTGCCCACACATCCACGAGAATCCCCCGGTTCCGGAAAACAAATTGACGTGTGCACCCAGTTCACCCGCCGCCACCGGAAGAGACAGACTGCCAGGTGTCGCGCCGACGATGTGCCGGTAATACCCCCACACGCTCAGCACGCACACAAACGCGGTGGCAATCACGGCCACAATCAAGATGCCGGCCCATTTCAACAAGCGTTTCATTGCGTTGTGTCCTCTGTGGCCATCAGGATGCTTCAATGTGACCCGAAGCCTCCGCAGTTTAGACTTCCCCTGTGTCTGAGGTCCAACCGGATGTCGGGTACCACAGAGAATCGGGATGCTTGCATCGGCGTTTTCCAACTGGCACCCTACGGGCTTCGGCGCATCCCTCGTCTTCCAGACATCATCTGAACACAGGAGATTGCTTCAATGAAGAGCCTCTTATCCTGCGCGTTACTGAGCGCCTGCATAGCCTGCGCCGCTGCAGTTGCTGACCCGCGGGAGGTTCCAGCGACGCGCGAGTTCGCGTTGGCGCAGCCGTTTCCGGCCGATGCCGTGCTTGGCGGGATCTTCGTGCATGACTTGGACAAGGACGGACACATGGACTTCGTGGTCTCTAGCGAAGGACACGTCGGGGCCTATCGCCACGATGGTGAGAGCCTGTGGGTATGGAAAGGCAACATCCGCCTCTTCGAGTACAGCCACCACCCGAGCGTCATCGCGGGGAACCTTGACGGAGGCAACGACGAGGAGGTCGCCTTTCTCCTGGAGGATTTCACTCTCCAGGTGCTGAACGCCGCAAATGGCGAGGCCAAGTATCAACTCAACAACTTGGGCCGGCCCGTGGCCATCGGCGTCGCGAACCTGCGAGGACTCGGAGACCAGGACATCGTTCTCCAATATGACCTCACCCACCTTCGCGCCATCCAGGGCGAGGACGGGAAGACCCTATGGGAAACGCATGACTACAAATCCATCGAGCACAGTCCATTCCGGCAGGCGGATCTCGATGGCGATGGTTTGGATGAGATTGCGGGCGCGGCCCTCATCGACCACGGTGGGAAACTCATGCACGAGTGGGTGCTGGACGGCCGCCACGAGTCCATGGATTCAATCGTAATCGCGGACATCGAGCCGGGCGGCCCGCTTGAGGTCGCGCTCGCGGAACAGCGCGGCGCGAACTCGCATACGGATGTCGTGAACTGTGAGCGCATCCTATGGCGCACCCTCAATCCATGGAATTGGGAAGACCCGGACAAACTTGTGGCTGGCGATTTCGATCCGGAACGGCCGGGGCTTGAGGTGTTCAATCGTTCGTCCGGCGGCGATGGCGTCGCACCGCGAGGCGAGGAGGAACCTTTTGTCGAAGAAGAAGCCCCTTGGGTGCTCGACGCGCACGGCGAGTTGATCATGAAATACTACGTCAATGACAAGAAGCCTGAGTGGTGGACCGGTCACGGCCTTGAGGAGATATTCCGAATCGACTGGGACGGCGACGCCAAGGACGAGTTGGCGGGCAAGGAGCGGCACAAAGTTGGAGCGGGAGCGATTGTCGACGCCATCACCGGAGAATTCCTGTTTGTCTTCCGAGTCAATGCCGTGCGGTTCTACGTGGCCGACATTGAGGAGGATTCGCGCGAGGAGGTCATCGTGCTCGATGAGTCCGGATTGATCAAGGTATTTGCGAATGCGGCACCGAACCCACACGCACCAAAACCCAGTCCTTGGAAACGCAGCGAGTACCGCCGCCAGAAGCAGAACTGGAACTACTACTCGCCATGACGGAATCTTGATCGACTCTATCGCGAAGCGAATTGACGAGGAGGCACGCCGAAGACAGCGCGGTACTGCTCTTGCTGCAGGTCGTTGCCGCGGCTTTGAAAGTGCTCGCGAATGAGTCGAATCGAGTCACTTGGTTGGTGCGTCTGGTAGCGCGCAAAGCGCTCCTGCACGGCTGGACTTGTCAGCCTATCACGGTATCGCTCCCGGAGCACGGGAAGCACAAAGTGTTTCCGCAGTGCCCAGAAGTGGCACGGATTGTAGGATTCGTCGAAGTTCGGCGTGACGTAGTCGCGCATGTCGATCGGGCGGACGA
Organism: Candidatus Hydrogenedentota bacterium; assembly: GCA_020849535.1. Lineage (GTDB taxonomy): Bacteria > Hydrogenedentota > Hydrogenedentia > Hydrogenedentales > SLHB01 > JAHDWY01. Next base: position 7,266 of record JADLGB010000084.1, on the reverse strand, counting down.
GCGACCACTTCCCGTCCACCAATCGGATGTAGGGGGCGTCACCGCTACAAAGGTCACGTGCCAACATGAAGCCCTGAAAGCTCGCTTCGATATCGGCGTGGGAAAAGATGCCGTCAACATAGCGCCCCACCCTGGAGTTCTCCCACCCGATACTCTGGCGGACAACCTCCTTGATGGCCTCTTCCTCGGTCGCGCCCCGTTCGAGCGACTCCAGGTAGCGGCCATAGCTCAGCCGTCCGAATCCGAAGAAGTGGGCAAACTTGTCGATGCCGCAATAGACGTCGCCGACGCGAATCGTCCGCGACATCGGGAGAACATAGGGAAACGAGCGGCGGCGGTAAATGCTCATGCTCTGGTACTTCCAGAACGACACCGAGTTTTCCGGGAAGCGATCGACTTCATCTGAATGCTGGAGCCAGTTCCGAAGCTTGGAGGCCAGGAGGCCCCGGAAGAGGTTGCGGTAGACGTCCCGGGTCATGTCTTCGGGGCTGCAGGGCGTGGCGTCTTCGCGATTGCGAACTTCCAGATAGCGTGCGGTTTCCTCATTGATATAGCGGTTCATAGCCTCTGCGGAATCCTCAAGCGTGATCCCCCAGGCAAGATATTGGTCCGTTTCACCGGGGCGCGCGCAAGGCGTGAGCACGCCAAGCGCGATGAGACACAGCAGGCATGTGCGAACCTTATCCACCCAAATGACCTCTCAGATGTGGCAGAGAACCCAAAGAGACACGAATTCGCTTTGGGACCTCCTTTCGTAGGTAAGACTAGCGTGGAGTCATTCCCCATTTCCAGGACCAGGTTTCGCAACAGTGACGGCACTCAGATCGCGGGCGGCACGTCCTTGCCCCCTTTTGACCCATCTTGTTTCATCATTTGCTCTATTGTGCGTGTCTGCGGTACCTTGAAGTGAGAATCGGTGCAGCACGCAATCCTGGAGAGGCCCATGTCCGAGAGTGTCCCCGCCATGAACTTTCACGTGATGGTGAAACCCACGGGGCCAATCTGCAATCTCGACTGCAAGTACTGCTTCTATCTGGAAAAAGAAGTCCTCTATCCTGACGTGTCCAAGTGGGCCATGAAGGACGAGGTGCTTGAGTCGTACATCCGCCAGTACATCGAGTCCCAGCCTTCACCGGAGATCCTGTTCGCGTGGCAGGGCGGAGAGCCGACGCTTCTGGGCGTAGATTACTTCGAGCGCGTCGTAGCGTTGCAGAAGAAATACGCGGACGGCCGCCCCATTCGTAACGCGTTTCAAACCAACGGCATTCTCATCAACGATCGCTGGGCCGCATTTCTGCGCGAGAATGATTTCCTCGTTGGCGTGTCCATCGACGGCCCGCCCGAATTCCACGATCACTACCGAGTGGACAAAGGCGGTCATGCCACTTCCGAGCGCGTCATGCGCGCGATACGTCTCTTGAAACAGGGCGGCGTTGAATTCAACACCCTCACCTGCGTGCAGCGCCACAACTCCACGAAGCCGCTGGAGGTGTACCATTTTCTGAAAGAGATCGGCAGCGGGTTCATGCAGTTCATCCCCATCGTGGAGCGCATCGCGGAGAACACGAGCGAAACGGACTTGCGGCTGGTCCTCCCCACGTATGAACGCGACGCGCACGTGTCGGCGTGGTCGGTGCGTCCGCGCCAGTATGGCGAGTTCCTCTGCGCCATCTTTGACGAGTGGGTGCGGCAAGACGTCGGCCGCTACTTCGTCCAAATCTTCGATGTGGCGCTAGAGGCCTGGTGCGGGTACAACCCCAGCCTCTGCGTGTTCTCGCGGACCTGCGGCAACGCGGCCGCCCTCGAGCACAACGGCGACCTGTATTCCTGCGACCACTTCGTCTACCCAGAGAATCGTCTCGGCAACATCATGGAGAATCCGGTCGCGTCCATGATGGCTTCGGCACAGCAACACCAGTTCGGCATGGACAAGGCGGACACGCTGCCCCAGTATTGCCGCGATTGCGAGGTGCGCTTCATCTGCAATGGAGAGTGCCCCAAGCACCGTTTTCTGAAAACTCCGACGGGTGAGGCGGGACTCAATTACCTGTGCGAGGGATACAAGCATTTCTTCACACACATCGACCCGTATATGCGCTTCATGGCAAACGAGCTGAGCGCGGGCCGTCCGCCCGCAAACGTCATGGGCTATGCGCGCCAGCATGACCTTCAAGTGCAGGGCAAGTCGAAGCCGGACCCCAATGACCCGTGCATTTGCGGGAGTGGCCGGAAGTTCAAGAAGTGCTGCGGGCGGATTTCGTAATGGGTCTCGCGCCTGCGCCCGGAGAAGAGAATGGGCTCCCGGTGTACAGGGGTCAAGACCGGACGCCCACTCAGACCAAGGCTAGTCCACACAGGTTTTCCTACAGGAGACAGATGTGCGTATCGTCGTTTCAGCGGTGCTGCTTGTGTTGGCTGCCGCGGCGTGCTCACGGAAGCAGGAGGCCCCGGGCTCCGTGGAGAAGGCTGGACCCATTCTGATCTTCGCGGCGTCGAGCACTACGGATGTGGTAGAAGAGTTGGCCGACACATACGAAGCCGTTGCGGGGATACCCATACACACGAGCTTCGCATCTTCCGCGACGCTTGCTCAGCAGATCGAAAATGGCGCCAGTGCCGCCGTCTTCCTTTCCGCCCATGTCGAATGGGTGGAGTACCTGGAAGGGAAGGGCCTGGTTGCGGAACGAAGAGACCTTCTGGAGAACCGCCTGGTCCTTGTCGCACCTGCGGACATGCCAGGCCCACTCCACTCGCTCGATGACCTGCGCACCCTGCAGGGGATGCGAATCGCGATCGGCGATCCGGAATCGGTCCCGGCGGGCACCTACGCGAAGCAAGCGTTGACAGCCTTGGGTCTGTGGGACTCGGTTGAAGGCGCGGCCGTGCCCGCCCAGACGGTGCGCCAGGTCCTGCTGTATGTCGAGCAACGCGAAGTCGACGCGGGCGTGGTATACGCTACCGATGCGAAGGCTAGTCAACGGGTGAGAATCGTAGCCGAGCTTGACCCGTCACTCTCGGACCCCGTCGTGTACCCTTTGGTTCTCCTCGATAATCAGTCCGCGCCCGCAAAAGCTTTCTTTGATTATATGTGCGGTCCGGAAGCCGCGGCTGTCTTCCAACGTTACGGATTCTTGCTCCACACGGGGTTGAAGGAGTAATCCCGTACGATGCTCAACGATGTTGAATGGAACGCGCTCGGCCTGAGCCTTCAGGTGTCACTGGCGGCCGTTGCGGCCAGTCTACCGTTTGCTGTCGTCGTGGGCTACCGTCTCGCTCGCGGGCGCTCTCGACTGCTCTGGCTGCTCGATGCGCTTTCCAGTCTTCCCCTGGTTCTTCCCCCCGTAGTGACCGGCTATCTGCTACTCCTGTTGTTTGGAAGACATGGTCCCCTCGGTGCATTTCTAGAGCAGACCTTGGGCGTCCGCGTCGCCTTTACGTGGCTCGGTGCGGCGTTGGCCGCCGCGGTTGTAGGCTTTCCGCTCATGGTGCGGGCCATACGCCTGTCCTTCGAGTCAAACGACCGCCGGCTTGAGATGGCGGCGCGTACCCTGGGCGCCAACCGGCTCGCCACCTTCTTCACCGTAAGCCTGCCATTGGCCTCGCGCGGCATCATTGCGGGGTCGGTGCTGGCATTTGCGCGCGGGCTGGGGGAATTCGGCGCGACGATCATGGTGGCGGGCAACATCCCTGGACAGACGCAGACCATCCCCCTCGCCATCTACTCCCTGGCGGAGCGTCCGCACGGGATAGAACAGACATGGAGGCTCGTGGGCCTGTGCGTGCTTCTCGCGTGTGCGGCGGTCGTTGCGAGCCGTCTGCTCGAACGGCGCACCCATGCTTGAAGTGCAATGCAGCCATACCCGGCCCGGGGGATTCCAGTTGAATGTCCGTTTCTCCACGGACCAGAAGGTGGTGTCGCTGTTTGGTCCCTCCGGGAGCGGGAAGACGACCCTGCTGGACGTTATTGCCGGGGTCATGCGCCCCGATGCCGGGCACGTGCTCCTGGACGGAGAGACGCTTACCAACACGGAAAGAGGTATCCACATCGCGCTTCATCGGCGCAGAATCGGGGTGGTCTTTCAGGATCTCCTGCTGTTCCCGCACCTCAGCGTGGCGGGTAACCTGAACTACCCGCGGAAGTGGGGGCGCCGCTCGAAATCCCCGATCACCTTCGACAAAGTGGCGTCCGTGTTGGAGCTGAGCGCGCTCCTGAGCAGACGCCCGCATAGCCTGTCCGGCGGGGAACGGCAGCGGGTTGCACTGGGCCGCGCACTGTTGAGCAGCCCGCGGCTGCTCGTCTTGGACGAACCCCTTGCGGCGCTGGACGAACCACTGAAGTCGCGCATCCTCACGTACCTGGACCGCGTGGTCCATGAGTGGGAGATCCCCACTGTCTTCGTCAGCCACAGCCAGGCCGAGGTGCGGCGCTTCGCGGCGTGGTGCGCCGTGCTGGACAAGGGCAGCATCATCGCGGAAGGGACACCCGACGCTGCCCTCGGCACACTGGGCGCACTTTCACTTCAGGATGATGCCGCCCCGGCCAATGTCCTGCGCCTGGATGACGTCTTCCGGACGCAAGATGCGTGCGTGGGGACGGTGGGCGGGCAAGCCGTCCGGCTGCCCGATCTGCCCCCCAAAGCCCTCGGCACCGTGTACGTCCACTTCCCGCCCGAGTCGGTCCTCTTGAGCCGGGACGATGTGCCTAACATCAGCGCTCGGAATCATCTCCGGGGGACCGTTGTTCACCTCGTTGGACAGGGCACGGCCGTGTTCGTAGGGATCGACGTTGGGCAAATCATTTGGGCGGAGGTTACCCCCGGCGCCGTGCGGGATCTGAGCATCGCGGTGGGGAATCCCATTACGTGCCTCATCAAGGCCCACAGCTTGCGGGTGCTGGAGTGAACGCGATCGTGGGCGCTTCGCTCCATCGATGCATTCAAATTGCGCATTATCCGAATACATGATACAGTGAAGGTGGTCTGGAGAGCGTGTATGAGCCGTGGAACAGCGCGCAGAAGCGTTGCATGGATTGCACTCGTAGGTCTTGCAGCCAGCGTGTGTGCAACCCCGTTTTGCCTTTGCCCGTGCTGCCATGCAGACGCACGTGAGCCGGCCCCTCCCGCCCAGGAGGCTGTGTCGTGCTGCGAGGCGTCTGACGCTGCGGATCACGCTGCCACTCGGAGCGTAACGCCGGACACCGAGTCCATCTCGGCGTGCGACTGCGCGCCACTGCCATGGCAGCAACTCGATGCGGTTGCGGCTCCGTCTCCGTCCCTGCCATCTCATGATCTCGCGCTCGATGATGTCGTCCACATCCACGAACTCGCGCTTGGCGTGCAGACGCGCCAGGTCCTGGTGCCTTCGTCAGCAACTGAGACGGGCTCCGCCTCCCCTCCTCCCGCTTTCATTGTCAACTGCTCTTTCCTGAACTGATTTCTAGCGTTCCATTTCTTCGGTTCGCCTTGTGTGCCCATTCACACGGGGGCGGACATGCATGGGGTTCACCATGACCGGTGACAACATTCGGAGTAATGAACGATGGACTCAGGACCAGACGATCTACCGATAAGTAAACTAAGTAGATGGGGCAGACCCACCCTGTCGATCAAGGTTGTCTCCATTCTCTTTGGCGTCGCCCTCGTCTTGGGGTTTCTGCTGCGGGGTTGCATGACGCCGCCTCAGCACGCCGGCGAAACGCCACAACCTGACGTGTCCGGCAAAGCGGCGCAGGTTTGGACTTGTTCCATGCATCCCCAGATTCGAATGCGACAAGCGGGGCAGTGCCCAATCTGCGGCATGGATCTTATCCCGGTCTCGGGAATGGGCGCGGAGTCGCCTCAGGGGTCGCTGAGGACCTACCAAGCCAGCGAGCCGGCCATTGCGCTGATGGATCTGCGCACGCATCCAGTCGAACGCAGATTTGTCACCGCGGAAATCCGCATGGCCGGAAAAGTGGATTATGACGAAACACGGCTGGGCTATATCACCGCGTGGGTGCCCGGCCGGCTGGATCGCCTGTACGTCGACTACACGGGGGTCAAAGTCAACAAGGGCGACCATATGGTGTACCTGTATAGCCCCGAGATACTCGCGGCCCAGGAGGAATTGCGCCGCGCGGCGAATACGGTGGCGAACATGCGCGCGGACGCGCCGGACATTCTGCGCAAGACCGCCCAGACTACACTCGAAGCCGCACGCGAGAAGCTCGGGCGTTGGGGTCTGACGGATGAGCAGCTCGCGGAAGCGGAGAAGAGGGGGACTGTCAACGATCATATCACGATTTACGCACCCATGGGCGGGACTGTCATCGAGCGCATGGGGCAAGAAGGGATGTATGTGGAAACAGGCACCACCATCTACACCATCGCCGACTTGAGCGAGGTCTGGGTACTGCTGGACGCATACGAGTCTGATCTGCCTTGGATCCACTACGGGCAGACCGTCGAGTTCACGAGTGAGGCCTATCCCGGCGAGACCTTCGAGGGCAGGATTGCCTTTATCGATCCTGTGCTTGACGACATGACGCGCACGGTGAAGGTGCGCGTGAACGTGCCCAACAAGGACGGCCGCCTGAAACCGGAGATGTTCGTTCGCGCCGTCGTGCGAGCGCAACTCGCAACCGGGGGCCGCGTCGCGGACGCGAGCCTCGCGGGCAAATGGATTTCTCCCATGCACCCCGAGATCGTCAAGGATCATCCCGGAAATTGCGATATCTGCGGCATGCCTTTGGTGCGGGCAGAGACCCTCGGCTATGTACCCGCCCAGGCGTCTGAAGGCGATAAGCCGCTGGTGATACCCGCGTCGGCGGCGCTCATCACCGGCAAGCGCGCCATCGTCTACGTGGAGATTCCCGGCACCCAGGAGCCAACGTACGAAGGCAGAGAAGTGGTCCTGGGTCCGCGCGCGGGCGACTACTATATCGTTCGCTCCGGCGTGGATGAGGGCGAAATCCTCGTCACGAACGGCAATTTCAAGATCGATAGCGCGCTGCAGATCCTTGCGAAGCCCAGCATGATGACTCCCGAAGGCGGCGCCGGCTCCGATTCCAGCAGCGTTGAACTTTCCGCCGTACTGAAGGGACAGCTTGAGGCAATTGACTCCGCGTTTGAGGGCGTCGGCGACGCGGTTCGGAATCAGGACCGTGAGAAGATACGCCGAACGCTGAATGAACTCTCGAGCGCCATCGATGCGGTCGACATGAAGCTGTTCCCACCGGGCCCCCACGCCGTATGGATGGAGTATTCGATGCGTCTCAGGAATGACCTC
>JADLGB010000083.1 GCA_020849535.1 Candidatus Hydrogenedentota bacterium | reverse complement strand
CTGGACGCTCTTCGTGTATGCGTTAATGGGAATCGATCCCAGTTTCAGCACGGAACTCTTCCGCACTTCCTTCGGGACCACCATGAGTTTCTTCGTCATGAAAAGGACCTCTCCCCCCTGCCGCGGCGGCGGTCCGCTCACAATCGGCGGACGGCGCGGAAATGGGCGTTTGTGTCAAATGGGAAGAGTATAAAGAACTGCGGGGTCCCGAGTCCATTTTTCCCGGAAAACGCTCAAACTGGCGTCCCCGACAGAGATCCCAGCGGCTGCCGGGAAGTCTGGTGGTGGAAGTCTGGGGCCGAGATTCCAGATCTGAGATTTGAGATCTGGGATTTGCTGTCGGTCATTCTCCAGTGACCTCATACCCATGCGAAAATTGACTTTGCACACATATGCTGGCTAGAATCCGGACTTTGCGCCAAGGTCCGCCTTGCGGAGCTTTTGGCTTTACGGGGGAGAGGTGGCCGAGTGGTTGAAGGCGCACGCTTGGAAAGCGTGTGAACTCTTAACGGGGTTCCGCGGGTTCGAATCCCGCCCTCTCCGCCATTCACCACCGCGTCCGCAACGCCCTTTCCACCCCCGGGAAGCCGTGCTGGCGGGAACGTTCGAAACCGCATACGGGAGGAGTAGGGCACTTCCATGGTCGGCGGAACACCGCGGATTCTCATCATCCGCCTGAGCGCCATCGGCGATGTCGTCCGCGTCTTACCTGCCCTTCAAATCCTACGCGATGCCTTTCCGGAAGCCCACCTCGACTGGGTGATCGAGCCCAAATCCGTTGCCGCCATCCAGGGACATCCCGCGCTCGACGGCGTCCTGCTGTTTCAGCGGCCACCCCGCGCCATCGACGCGGTCCGCGAGTTTACGGGCCTGTGCCGATCTATTCGCGACAACCACTACGATTACGTGCTCGACTTCCATGGCATCCTGAAAAGCGGCCTGCTGGCCTGGTACTCGGGCGCGCCGAGACGGATCGGTTTTGCCCGGCCCCGCAGTCAGGAACTGAGCTATCTGTTCACCAACCAGAAGGTCCAGCTTCCCAGCCCCACCTTGAACCGCTGCGAGGAAAACCACCTGCTCTGCAAGAGCCTCGTGCAGAATTGCGCCTGGCATCACCCGCTCATCAGCGTGCCCTACGACGTGCAGGACGGCGTCGATGCGTTCTTTGAGAGCACCTTCGACGGCGGCAAACGCGTCATCGCCATGCATGTGCCCGTGGACCGCCCGGAGAAGGAATGGCCCGCCGAGTACTTTGCAGAACTGTCTGACTTGCTCCTGGCCGATGGACGCTTCGAGGTTGTGCTGACCTGGGGCCCGGGCCAGTTCCAGGCGGTTGAGGCGGTCCTCGAACGCACCCGGCGCCTGCCCATCGTTTCGCCGGAAACCGTGGACCTCAAGCACTTCGCATGGCTGGTGCATCGCGCCGCGCTTTTCTTCGGGTGCGACACTGGGCCGATGCACATCGCCTGGGCCATGGGGACCCCCGTCGTCGCGGTCTTCGGCGGCACGGACCCGCGCCAGCACGCCCCCTACGAGCACCCCCATCGGATCCTGATGAGCGGTCTCGGCGCCACCGACCTCGCCACCGCGCGCAAACGCATGCGCGCCATCACCCCGCAGATGGCCTACGATATGTGTCTCGAAATGGCCTCGTTGCCGTTTTCCGATCAGGCGCCCCTCACCGGCTGACCGGCTAAGCAGATACTGAATAAATATTCACTATTGACATGCCGCGCGTTTTCATAGATGCGATGTGGGGCGATTGGTGATATCATCTTATTGAGCGAGGGTCGATAGATGAAGCCGGTTATGGAACATGGGATTTACACGGTTGCGGAGGCATCTCGTCTCACGCAATTGCATCCCAGCCGCATACGGGCATGGCTCAAGTCTCGTAGAGTGCTCTCCCCCCATTATGTGGGAAAAGATTCGTCCATCGCCTTAGACTTCTACGATCTTATTGACGTGCGTATTGTTGGGCTGTTTCGTGAGAAGCGCGTGAAGCTTTCCGCTATACGTCGAGCCTATGAGCAATTGGCGCAAGATCTAGGCACCGATCACCCGTTTTGTCACAGCGACCTTGCGACAAACGGGCAGCAAGTGTTTTTGATTACGGCTGACAGGATTGGGGAGAAAAGCATCTCGGATGCCATTTCCAAACAGCACTACTTCGCGGATTTGATCCCGCTTCTTGAACCTATCCGATACGACGAGCATACGCATTTGGCTTCACGCTGGGAGATAAGAAAGGGGATTGTGATTGACCCTATGCTTTCGTTCGGAAGACCTGTTGTAGACAAGACGTCTGTTCCAGCCAACATTCTTGCCCGTACCTACTGGGCGAACGGTCAAGACGTGAAACTCACTGCGGACCTCTACAATCTCACTCCAAAGGACGTGAGAAATGCGGTGGAATTTGAGGAGCAATTCGGCTTGACCCGCCTTGCCGCATGAAGATCTTCATCGACGAGAACGTGACACATCGCTTCTGCCCACTCCTTCAAGCGTTTGATCCCCACAACGACTACTCCACAATCGTTGAGACTTTTGGCCGTGGAACAAAGGACCCCGTTTGGATGCGGGCGCTCAGTGAGGTATCGGGGAAAGTAGCCTTGCTTTCATACGAACGAAACCTTCTTAAAGACCCGGCGTGTCGTGGTTTTTTTGATGTCGGGAATATCAACCTCATCTACCTCCGTAGTGCGTGGATTGATATCCCAATTCAAGAGCAAATGTGGATGCTCTTGAAATCCTGGCCTGAGGTATTACGGCTTCTCAATGAAAATGAGCGGTCTACCCTCATGGTTTACCTCAAGGGGTGTCGAGTACGACGCGCTTGATCCTGAAAACTCAGGCGCCCCTCACCGGCTGACCGATTGACGGTCCTCGCGGTGCGCGCTATGCTGCTCGTATGAAGCTTATTATCCCGATTGCGCTCCTCCTGGTTGTCGCCTGCGCGGCGGAAACCCCACCCGGCTACTTCCAGGAGTCCTACACCCACAATGCCATGGCGACTCAGTTCGAGATCGTCATGTACGCCGAACGCAGCAAGATGACGACGTCCCACCTGGACCGCGTGGCCGAGGAAGCGTTCACGGTAATCGACAGCCTCGAGGCGCGGATCAGCACGTGGCGGCAAAGCAGCCAGACTTCGCGCGTCAACCGCGAGGCCGCCGACCGCCCCATCCGCGTCGCCCCGGATATCTTCAGCGTGATCCAAAACTCACAGCGCTTCTATCGCGAAACCGGCGGGGCTTTCGATATCACCGTGGGACCCCTCGTGGAACTGTGGCGCGCATGCAAAGGTGAAAAACGGCTTCCGAGCGCTGCCGAACTGGACGCGGCCAAGGCCCTGACCGGCTTCGATAAGGTCACCCTGGACCCCGCCGCCGACACCGTCTTCTTCACCAAGAAAGGCATGCGGATGGACTTCGGCGGGATCGGCAAGGGCGTCGCGCTGGACGAGGTCGCCCGGGTCCTGCGCGGGTACGGCATCCAGACGGCCCTGCTGAGCGGGGGCGCGAGTTCGATCCTGGCCATGGGCGCGCCTCCGGGGCAGGATGCCTGGAAGGTTCGCGTGCAGCATCCGCTGAAACCGGACACAGACATCGCGACGGTCCAGCTTCGCGATGAGGCATACTCTTCCTCAGGCCACATTCAGGACATGGTCGAGATTGAGGGCAAGCTGTACGGGCATATTGTCGACCCGGCAACCGGCATGCTCGTCCAGGGCATGGCCATTGCCATCGCCATCGCACCTACCGGCGCCGAGACCGAGGCCCTCAGCAAGGCCTTCTTCATCAAGGGCGAGGAAGGGACCCGCCGCTACTGCCAGGAGCACCCCGGGGTCCGCGCTATCCTGATACCCAAACCCGAATCGGGTGAACTGACCCCGATTCAGATTGGCTTTCCCGAGTGACCCCCTCGTAAACTATTTCCCCGAAACGTCTTATCGGCAATGTCCGTGTCCGTCCGCGTGAGTCCCCGTGCTCGTCCCTGCTCACACTAGACGCCAGAGGCATCCCCGTCGTACAATTAAGGAGAGAGTAAATAGGCCCTCAGGGGCTTGCATGTTTCCCCGAAGCGTCAACGCGACAACTTGACGTGTGCCCGGCGGAGGCGGATAATAGCGTGTTTGCGCACCCGGCGGGAAGGGGTGTTTTGCATCAAAGGAATACCCTATGCGTGGGGCGGGATTCCGCATTGTGCGATCCTGGCAACTTAAAGGAATGGACGAATGGACAAGGATCTGAGTCGGCGAAACTTCTTCAAGGCTACAGGCGCCACGGCGGGCCTGGCAATCGCGGCGGGCTGGTCCCCATTCTCCTATGCGCAAAACGAAAAGGTGCGCGTGGCCCTCATCGGCACGGGCAGCCAGAACTGTGTGCACATCGAGGACGGTCTGGCCGGCGCGCAGGAGATCGACATCGTCGCAATCGCCGACTGCCTCATCCCCAACCTCGGCAAAGGATTCAACCTGATTTGCGGCGACGATGAGGCGAAGAAGGCCGCGCTCAAGCCGCACCTGTACCTCGACTACCACGAGATGTTGGACAAAGAGAAAGACAACATCGACGCGGTTATTATCGCGACGCCGTTCAAGACGCACTACAAGATCGTCATGGACTGCCTCGACGCGGGCAAGTATGTCTTCTGCGAGAAGACCATGGCCCACACGTATGAGTATTGCCGCAACATCGTGACGAAGTGCCACGAGACCGGCCTCTTCGTGCAGTGCGGCCACCAGCGCCGCTATAACCCCGAGTTCAACCGCGCCGCGACCGATATCATCGAGCGCGGCCGCCTCGGGCGTGTCAGTTACATTGAGGCCCAATGGCATCGCAATGGAGACTGGCGGCGTCCCCTCCCGCTGCGCAAGGACGGCACGGCCTACCAGCTCACGGAAGCCGAGCAGAAGTTCATCCCGAACTTCGAGCGGCACATGAACTGGCGCATCTACGAGGAGTTTTCCGCGGGCCTGATGAGCGAGCTGGCGACGCACCACCTGGAAGTGACCAATTTCCTGATGGGCACCATGCCCACGCGCGTGCACGGCACCGGCGGCATCGACTACTGGCGTGATGGCCGCGACACTTACGACAACGTGGCCCTGACGTACGAGTACGAAATGAACTCGCGGCTCCATGGCTTTGGCCCGCTCGACGCGCGCAACGCGGAAATGCAGAACCACATGCGCGAAATCAACCGGCCGTACACGGTGCGTGTCACCTGGACGGGCACCTTGCAGAGCGCATACAAGGGCGCGTACATGCTCGTGATCGGCGACAAAGGCACGTTCCAACTTCGCGAACGCACTGCGGCCGATATGCCCGGTTGCGTGTTCTGCGCCGAACCGAAGAAGATTTACCTGGATCCCAAGACCGGCCAGCCCACCGAGGACAAAGCCACCATCGAGTGGATCCGGTCCAGCGGCCAGTCGCAGAAATACACGAGGCTCGAAGACGTGCCGCCGGTGCCCTTCGAGAGCGAGTTGGGCATGGGCATCTTCGACAAGACGCCCGACACACGCCAGTTCGAAGCCTTCGCCAAGCACATCAAGGAAGGCGGCAAACCGCGCACAAACGAGATGGTCGGCCTGATGGCGTCCATCTGCGACATCGCCGGCCACGAAGCCGTCACCGAGAAGAAGACGGTCGAAATCGACCCGGCCCTGTACGCTTTCGACTTCGAGACCCCCAACCCCTTCGAATACGAATCCATCTAAGGACTCCGAATAGACTCCGTCGCCCCGGCCCGTACCCAACGGGCCGGGGCGATTGCTTTTCCCAGGAGCGCCGGCATCCCTGCCGGCATCTTGATCAAGACACAGGCGAGGGCGCCTGTGCCACACGTCCATCTGATTTCCAATGCGCCTCCAAGATCCTCGAGTACATCGGCGTATCCAAAATCTGAAGACAGGAAGAACTGACTATGGCAGGGCAAGCGCGTGTGGCACAGGCGCCCTCGCCTGTGTCACATTGCGGTTTCACCCCGATGCTCAGGGCCGGAATAAAGCCTCCCTCCGGGATGTCCCCTTCTTCGCAAGCCCTGGTGATAACCCCTGCAAGGAGGATTCGTAGCATGCGCAACCGTGCCTTCCTGTTTTTTGCCGCTGGTCTCGCGGTGGTGCTCCCCGCCTTTGGTTTCGTCGCGGAAGCCCAGACGACATTCGACATTGACCCGGTCCACTCGTCATTCATCTTTCGCATTCAGCATCTGGGCGTCAGCTACGCCTACGGCCGGTTCAACGAATCCTCCGGATCGTTTGTCCTGGATGCGGCCGACCCCTCCAAGAATCGTGTCGAGATTGAGGTCAAGACCGAGAGTATCGACACCGCCAACGAGGCGCGAGATAAGCACCTGAAAAGTCCCGAGTTCTTCGATACGGCGAAGTTTCCGGTCATGACCTTCAAGAGCACCTCATTCAAGAAGAAAGACGACACGCATTTTGAAGTCGCGGGCGATCTCACGATTCGCGGCGTGACACGCCCCGTGACGACGACGGCGGAATTGGCGGGGCAGGGCAAAGGCATGAAGGGAGAAACGCGCGCGGGACTCGAAGCGGTGTTCACGATCGACCGGCGGGACTTCGGGATGGACGCCATGGTTGGTCCGATCGGTGCGGAGGTCCGCATCACGGTCAGCCTCGAAGGCGTCGCGAAGTAGCCGCGCGGATTCGCCCCGTCAACCTGAAAACGGCAGTTGACCGGGACAGACCCCGTCTTTCGCGCAGGCTTTGCGGAGCGAAACGCGGTGTCCGCAACCCGCCCTCACCTCTTTGAAGAACCTCTAACAAGAACCGTGTGAATCTGTGTAGCGCAGTCCCGCCCCAGCGTGACTGCGCTACACACGAATAGGCTCTTACAGGCGGTAAGAACTCGGGCACGTCTTTCTTGCCCTCACAGTGTGCGTGTGAGAGATCCTCTCGATCGAGCCTGCGGGTCATTGGGAGCGCGAATCTTACCACCCGCCACGCGGGGGGTGGCGAGCGATGCGGATTAGAATCCGTCGAAGGGCCTGTTGTATCGCCCGAAGGTTCGCGCGCTATCCTCCGTCATCGGGAATTTGTCGGCGGGGTAGCGGAGAAACTCCACGTGGCCGTCGAGGTACAAGACGTTGCCGCCACCGGGCACATGACTGAAGTCCGCGGTGGCCGTCGTGATGTGGTCCCACGCCACCGGAATCTCGCTGGATGCCATGGCGCTGCCCGCGGGGTTGTTGATGTCCGTGATGAGGAAGCGCTCGATGCCCTGGCGCAACCGCCGAATCGTGTCACCCCCGCCCGCCTGGGTGCCCGCATAGGTGGACGACACGGTGAAGTCCTCGTCGCTGGCTTCTCCGTCGGTGTCAACATTCTCTTGCGCCAGTTCGCCCCACGGCGTGCCCGCGAACTGTGCCTCGGAGAAGCGGCCGCCCGCGTCCAGACCTACCGTGCCGGCAAGCGGACCGAGAATGTTCTCATCGTCCACAATGAGCCACCCTGTGTAATCGTAGGGCTCCTTCGTCAATTCGCAGGGCTCGACGATCCCGTTCTTGTTGCCTTTCGCCAGGTCATAGCGGTCCAGGGCGTTGGCCTGCGGACCCCACGACGGGCACCACGCCACGTTCACATCGGTCAAGTACTCCGGCATGAGGGCGGCCCCGCTGAAGATCATCTCGGTGCCCAGATTGCCATCGCACTTGTACGTTTGCCTCGACGGCAGCTTCTCGCCATCGCTCTCCCCGGAGTACATGGCAAGGACAAGGCCGAGCTGCTTCAGGTTGTTTTGGCAACTGGCGCGCCGGGCAGCCTCACGGGCCCGCGCCAGGGCGGGCAGCAAGATCGCCGCCAGAATACCGATGATAGCGATCACGACCAGTAACTCAATCAGCGTAAACCCCTTGCGTGAACACATGGTCAAGGACTCCCTATTGGTGTGTGCCGCGCTGGCGCGTGGAGGACTAGAAATCATTTGTTTGGCATATAAAACAATCAGATTGTAAAACAAACTTTGGATAAGTGTCAAGCAAAATGCTTCTTTTGTGTTATGTTGGGTTCGCCATGCAGATAAGACGCTTAAGTAATTGCATTACATATGGTTATGATCGGTGCATCTGGCGGGATGGGATTGGACGGCCTAGCTCAGGTCGCGATGTTGCCCAGGATTCCCATCAACGTAACCCACAGGAAGAACTCGAAAATTCGGGCCACGAAGCCCGATACAGGGAAGCGGAGTAGATCGCCCCACTCGAAGCCGTACATCCCAAAGATCAGGAGGGCCGCGAAGATCCAACCCGTGAAGGGAATCAGGGACAGCAGCATGACCCCGAGCACGATGGGCGCCAAGGCAATCAGATTGAGCACGAACCGCTCGTTGGGCAGGCGGTTTCCCCAGCTCAGGAAGAGATAGAGCCCGAGGAATGACCCGAAGTAGCGGGTAATCCCCAGAATGATCCAGTACGCCGCGCCTGCCACCGGGGTGATGGCCTCCGTTACCTCCTCCTCGCCGGTGGCGGTGTGCGGCGAGGGGGGCTCGGATGTGTCGAACAAGAAGACGAGCAGGGCCAGCACAATCACGGCGATGCCGCTGTATAGGGCCACCTTCTGCATCGTCTCGTCGGAGGGCATGTTCTTTTCCCACCAAGACTGGGGTTCCGGCTCTTCCTCCACGACCGTTTCGGGCGCCGCGGGGGTCAGGTCGCGGTCAAGGCGGATGCTGTCGATGGGTGGAACATAACCCGAACTGGGATTGGTGGGATCGGCGGGCCGCACGAGGTTCGAGCAGATGTGGCAGAGCATGCCTTCGGCGGTGGTATGGCGGTCCCAGTCGCCCCGAAAAGGCCGCCCGCAGCGGTCGCAATGGTGCTTGCCGGCCTTGGGCGCGGGCCGCTCCTCCGCCTCGAACATACGCGCGGCGGATACCACGGGTTCGGTGGGCTGTGGCGCCGGTTGGACCTGCTTGGGCTCTTCGGAATCCAGGGTGCGGCTGTTCTGCCAACTCACGGTGAGAGGCGAGCCGCACGCCGGGCATGTGGTCCGCAGTCCCACGGCGAATTCCGACATGATCATCTCATGACCGCAGGAGCAATCAACCCGGATGTTCACCTTGCCAATTCCCCCCGTGCGAAAGCCCAAATGCATCCTGTCCTCGATTGTACGAGGACAGGATGATGCGTTCAATGGAAGGTGTCAGACACCGGCGGCTACTGCGGTTCCTGCGAGAACTCAGACGAAATGCTGCGGGGGGCGAAGACCTCGGTATACCCTTCGCGGTACGTGGGAAATGCGAAGGTGTATCCGGCGCCTCGTATCTTCGCGTTGGAGCAGCGTTTGTTTCCCCGGGCGCTGCGCCCCTCGGCTTCCTCCGAGGCGGTGGGGGGCGGCGGCACGCCGAGCAGGTCCGCCATCCACCGGAGCATCGCGCCGCGCTCCGCAGGCTCGCAGTCCACGCCGAGATACAAGTCGCCGGGCGCGTCCATCTTCATAAGGTGATGCAGGATGCCCGCGCAATCATCGCGATAAATGAGGTTCACGTAGGTGGCTTCGGCCGGGCAAACGGCGACCCGGTTGCGTACATTCTCCAACTGCTGCGTGCGGCCGGGACCGTAAATGCCGCCCAGGCGCACAATCGTCGCAGGCCAGGGGCCGGTCTGGAAGACGCGCTCGCCCTCCAACAGCGCCGAGCCGGAGAAGTGCGTTTGTTCCGCAGGCGAATTCTCGTCGATCCATTCGCCGTCTTGTTGGGCGTAAACCCCTGTGCTCGAGGTGAAGAACACGCGCTTCAACTCCTGGCGCTGGTGCGCCAGCGCGTTGAGTAGATTGCGCGGGCCCTCCACGTAGGCGGACCGGTAGCGCGGCTCCTCATAGCCGCCCGCCGCGGCGGTATAGAACACAAAATCGAGTTCTTCGGGAAGGCCCGCGAGCGAAGACGGGTCCGCGAGGTCGGCGCACACGGCGTCCACACCCGCGGGCAGCGGGCCGGGACTGCGGCGCAACGCCCACACCTCGTGGCTTTCCGCTGCCAGGCGCGCGGCCAACGCCGTTCCCACATATCCACATCCGGCAATCAGGATTCTCATCGGCGTCCCATCCTCGTTGTCGTCATGCGCATACCAGGGCTCTCTTGTGAGCCAGACCGCATGTGCATATGATACGGGCTGGCAGGCTATCTGGGCAATGGAAGAACCGTCCGCCGCGGCGGACTGCGAGGGCAAGATGAGCGATTCGACCTGGGGTAAGGCGCTGATTGCGGAGTGCGAGAGACGGCTCTTCGAGGAGTCGCTGCCCCGCATCCAGAAGTGTCTCGGCCAGCTCAGCGACGAAGAGATCTGGAGGCGCCCCAACGCCGAGACCGTCAGTGTGGGCAATCTCGTGTTGCACCTGTGCGGCAACGTTCGCCAATGGATATGCTCCGGCCTGGGCGGCGAGCCTGACCACCGGCGGCGCTCCGTGGAATTCACATCACCCGGGCCACTGCCCCGGCAGCAACTCCTTGACCTCCTGCAGTCCACCCTCGCGGATGCGCGGCGCGTCGTGGATTCCGTAGATCCCGCCACGCTACTGGAGGTCCGCCCGGTCCAGGTGTACCGGGAGTCCGGCCTGAGCATCCTGATCCACGTGGTCGAGCATTTTTCCTACCACACCGGACAGATTACCTATTACGTCAAGTCGCTCAAGGGGGTGGACATGGCGTATTACGATGTGGGCAAGCTCGAACGCCCTCAGGGCAATGGGTAGCGCTGAATAGCGCCTTCGGCCATTTGCGAGTAAGACGTTATCCGGTAACGCGATTCACATCTGGGCGGCGTTTTGTGACCAACTCCACGCTGCCGTGAACCCCGCCATCAATAGGCGGGAGTATTCTTCTTGGCTAAAATCGCTGTTTGTCTGGTATCATGATGGCAAGTCCAAGTAACTTGGCTTTTCAGGATCAAGACGAACACGGTATGCCGCCGGCAAGGGGACCCCGGAGACGTGCCTGAGGGGCCGCGAATGTCTCACGAGCCGTCAATGCCGGGCGGACGCGATCCGCACATCCCAGTCAGCTCATCCAGGTGAGTGGACTTGTGGCATGTCGACATTGCGTACCGATAGTGTGCCTACGCCGGAGAGCGAGGGGCCCGGTCCCCTTTCCGCCGCCGCCGAGGCGCTAGCGACAGGCCACGGAGGATCGCGCAGCCTGGCCGAGGATAGCGAGAAGGCCGCGCTCCAGGCTCGCCTTGAACGCTTACGGCTCCTGCTCGGATCGATCGATGATCTGGTGTTCGTGCTCGATGGCGGCGGCCGCTTCACCGACTGTTTCCCAAACGAAAGCGCCGACCGGGATTTCAGCGCCGCGCAATTCCTGGGTAAGAGATACGACGAAGCGTTCCCGGCAGAAGTTGCGGAAAGCCTATCGCGTGTCCTCACGGGCGTACGCTCCGATGGAATCCCCCGAACTTTCACCTATGCCTTGCCCATGCCGGATGGCATGCGCTGGTTTACGGCACAGGTGCAGCAGATCCCCGGCCTCGACGGGGCGACACCCGCGTTTCTCATTCTCGCGAGGAACACCAGCGAGCAGAAGCGTACGCAAGACGCGCTGGATGCACAGGGTGCGTTGCTGAAGCGGTTGGCGGAGCGAGTCCCCGGCGTTCTCTATCAATACCGGCACTTTCCGGATGGCCGCGCGTGCTTTCCTTATGCGAGCGAGGGTATCCGCGAGATCTACGAGGTTTCGCCAGAGGAAGTGGTGGCCGATGCGTCGCTGGTGATGAGCCGATTGCACGAGGATGATCGAAGCAAGGTCATTGCGTCGGTCCGGCGTTCCTTTCACGCACTCGAGCCTTGGTCGCACGAGTTTCGTGTGCGTCTACCCAAGCGGGGAGTGCGGTGGCTGCGGGGGTCATCCACGCCGGAGCGACTCGAAGACGGCAGCGTGCTCTGGCACGGCTGCATCCTCGATATCACTGAGTCCAAGGAATCCGAAGATGAACTGCGGCGCCATCGGGCGGAACTGAAGACCGTATACGACAACGCACCGGTCATGATGTGCGTCGTCGATCCCGGGCACAGGGTACTCTATGGTAACCGCGCCTTTCTGCGCCTTGCTGGGGACTCCGATCGGTCCGTTGAAGGCATGCTCCTCGGTGAGCTTCTCGGCTGCTGTCACACCGGCCAATTCAACAGCGCTTCCGAGTTTGGCGAGGCCTGTCGCGGGTGCGGGTTGCGTCAGGCCCTGGCGGACACGTTCGCCACAGAGCGTACGCATGAGAACATCGAATTCCGTACCACCATGCCGGGCCGCGAAGGGGAGCACATCTTCCTTATCGCGGCGGCGCCCATCCGGACCGCGGACGGGATTCGCGTGCTCGTCTGTATTGAAGACGTCACGAAGCGTACCCAGGTGGAGCGTGCGCTCCAAGAGAGCGAAGCCATGTTCCGCGCGCTGCACGAGCGTGCCGGCGTGGGCATCGCGATCACCGATCTGACCGGAGCACTCCTTACCGCAAATGTCAAGCTGGGCGAAATCATGGGGTACCCCGTGGAGGAACTGTTGGGAACGCGATCGGCCCAGTTCACACACCCCGACGATATTCCCGCCAGCCTGCAACTCTATCGTGAAACCGTTGAAGGCGTGCGGGATGGCGATCGCATCGAGAAGCGGTACATCCAGAAGAGCGGTTCGATCGTCTGGGCGCAAGTGACGCTATCGACGATTCACGATGTACAAGGCAACCCCTCGCTCCTGATCGCCGTGGTGGAAGACATCACCCAGCGCAAGCAGACCGCCGACGTCCAAAACGCCCGGATCCGCCTGAGCGAGTTCGCGTTGACCCACTCCCTGGAAGACTTACTGAAGGCCGCGCTCGACGAGATGGAGGCCCTTACTCAGAGTAGCATCGGATTTTGGCACACGTTGGACAAAGATCAGCGGACCCTGCACCTCCAAACCTGGTCGACAAATACGGTTGCGGTATCGTGCAGAGCGAAAGGCAAGGACCGGCACTACGACATCGACGAGGCAGGCGTCTGGGTGGATTGCGTTCACCAGCACAAGCCGGTGATCCATAACGACTACGCCTCCCTTCCGCACAGGAAAGGCACCCCAGAAGGGCACGCGCCCCTCGTGCGCGAGCTGACCGTGCCCGTGCTGCGGGGCGATCTCGTCGTCGCCATTATCGGCGTGGGTAACAAACCGGTGGATTACGACGCGCGCGATATCCACGTCGTCTCGCTGCTGGCCGACCTGGCGTACGACATCGCGGAACGCAAGCGCGCGGAGGAAGCGGTTGCGGCGTGGGCGCTTCGCAACCAGACGATCCTCGATACCGCCGCGGACGGGATCCACGTGCTGGACGAGGACGGCTGTTTCATCGAGGTGAATGCAGCGCTTTGCAGCATGCTCGGCTACAGCCGCGATGAATTGCTGCACTTGAACATCTTTGAAGTGGACAGACGCTGGCCCGCCGGTGAACTGCGCGAACGTATCGCGCGAATGCCCATCGGCAGCAATGTCTTTGAGACGAAGCACTGCCGAAAAGACGGCGAAATCCTGGATGTGGAGATCAGCGCCACCCGCCTGTTTCTCGACGGCAAGCCGTATGTCTACGCGTCGTCGCGAGACATTACCGAGCGCAAGCACGCCGAACTGCTGGCGGCGGTCATGAATCGCATTCTGGCAGCGTTCACGTCAAACGACGGCGAGAGCGTCTACGCGGATGTGCTGGCGATCCTGCGCGAAGTCACGGGGAGCCGCTATGGCGTCCTCGGATATATTGACGATGCTGGAAGACTGGTGTGCCCTTCATTGACTCGCGAGATTTGGATGGACCGCTCGATCCCGGGAGAGCGCGTCGTGTTTACCCCCGAGCAGTGGGCAGGACTATGGGGCCGTTCCCTCACAGAAAGAACGCCCTCCTATGCCAACGAGGGACTGCGTGTTCCAGAAGGTCACGTCGTCTTAGACAACGCGGCTGCGATTCCTTTGCTGCATGGCGTGGACCTCCTCGGCCTGCTCATGTTGGCCAACAAGCCCGGTGGTTTCATGACCCACGACATCGACATGCTGAAAGCCATCGGGGCGCGGATCAGTCCCGTTCTGCACGCGCGCCGCCAGCGCGACCGGGAACAGGCCGCGCGCGAGCGGGCGCTCCAGGATCTGGGCGAAAGTGAGGAGCGCTTCCTGGGTGCCTTCGAACACTCCGCGATAGGCAAGGCCTTGCTCTCGCCCGGAGGAAACCTGTTCAAGGTCAATCACGCGTTGAGCGCGGTGCTGGGATATTCCGAGGCGGAGCTGGTCAAGAGGAACATTCACGAACTCCTGCATCCCCAAGACGTGGATGGCTATCTGCTCCCGGCGAACGCACTCCTGGAGGAGCCGTCCGCGGGTTTCCACATGGAAAGGCGCTTTCTACACCGATCCGGCAGTATCGTCTGGGCCATGTTGAGCGTTTCGCTGGTGCGGAACGAGAGCGGGGCACCCCTCTATCTAATCGCCGAATTCGAGGACATCACCGAGCGCAAGCGCGCGGATGCTGCGCGGGAGCGCGCCGAAGCCGAACTGCGTCAAGCCCAGAAAATGGAGTTGGTGGGCCGCCTCGCCGGCGGCGTGGCCCACGATTTCAATAACATGTTGAGCGTGATCCTCGGTTATGCCGACCAAGCACTTTCCGGCATCAGCCCTGTGGATCCGTTGTACCAGGATCTCGGGGAAATCCGCCGCGCCGCCGAGCGCTCGGCCAATCTCACGCGTCAATTGCTCGCGTTTTCGCGCAAGCAGGTTATTACGCCCGCGATCGTGAACCTGAACCAACTCGTCGAGAATCACCAGAAGATGCTGCTGCGTCTCATCGGCGAGAGCATCGACTTGAAGTTCGAACCGGCCGCCGGACTCTGGCCGATCAAGGCCGATCCCGCCCAAGTCGACCAGATCCTCGCGAACCTGGCGGTCAACGCGCGAGACGCCATCTCGGGACAAGGCACGGTAACCATTGCCACGGCCAACGCCTACCTGAACGAGTCCAGCGCGCACAAGTACTCCGGAGCGCACCCGGGCGAGTACGTGATGCTGTGCGTATCCGACACGGGATATGGGATGGATGCCGAAACCCAGGAACGCATCTTCGAACCCTTCTTCACCACCAAGGAACTAGGAAAGGGGACAGGGCTCGGGCTTTCCACGGTCTACGGGATCGTTCAGCAGAACAAGGGGTTCATTCACGTGCAGAGCCGGAAGGACGCGGGAACAGCGATTGCCGTCTACTTCCCGCGACACGAGGGAGAATCCAGCAGCCCCGTGCTAGCGGAGCCATCGCCCGCGCTGCCGGGCCACGAGACGATTCTGGTCGTCGAGGACGAAGCGCAGCTCCTCCAATTGACGACGCACCTCTTGAAGAAACTCGGCTACCGTGTGCTCCCTGCCCGGTCGCCGGACGAGGCCTGCGAAATCGCCCAATCGGCGGGGGATTTCCACCTGTTGCTGACCGATGTCGTCATGCCATCGATGAATGGCAAAGAGCTTCGGCGGCGCATCGAGGGCATCCGGCCCGGCATCAAGTCGCTTTTCATGTCGGGGTACACGGCCGACGCGATCACCGACCAGGGCATCCTCGAGCCGGGCAGCAACTTCATCCCCAAGCCCTTTACCATGGCTGAACTTGGCGCGAAGATTCGCGAAGTACTCGGTCTGTAGCCGCAAGCATCGCGGCGGCCTCCCCTGAAACGCTTACAGTAAACCCTATGTCCACGGTGTCCATCTACGGTCAACCTGAATCCGGCAGTTGAATGCGACTGACACCGTCTTTCGCATAGGCTCTGCGGAGCGAAACACGGTGTCTGTCCCTTGCCCATTCTGGTCAAAACACTTTTCGTTTCGCTATGCTCACTCGACAGCCACCCATCACGATCCGAAGACGCACACGTGAGGTTCCATGGCCATATCCGCCATTGCACTCGTCGCCGCGGCAGCAATCGCATCGGCTGCGCCCCCCGGGAATCTATTGCCTGACGGGAGCTTTGAAACGACAAGCAGCGAGCGGCCGCTTCCGGCGGCCTATTCCGCCTCGCGCATAGACGAACGATCCCAAGCCGAGGGCGGCGCGTCCCGCATCGAAGATGCCCACACGGGTGCCGCCGCTCTTTCCGTCTCGAGGACAAACACAGACGAAGGCTTCGCCTTGACCTTGCCCGCCCTTGACGACACGGGGCAGAGTGCGCCCCGGCGTTTTGCCCTGGTCGCATGGGTGAAGCGTTTTGAAGAGCGCAGCCGTGCCTCCATGGCGCGGATCACCCTGCAAGCGTTCACGCGGGAGTGGACCGGCGCTTGTAGCACCCTGGGCCATATTGAATCGAATCCTTACGCAAACCGGTGGTCCAAAGAAGCGTGGCTCCTTGAGGAGCTTCCGGGCCAACGCTTGCTGCGCCTGCGATGGCTCATTGATGTCGCGCGCGACGGCGATCGCATCGCGTTCGATGACCTCGCCCTCTACGACGTTACGGGCTGGCCGCAAGAAGCCGTTTCCGCAGTGATATCCGGCGAAACGGACCCGATTTCGCCGGCAGATATCGACGCGTTGCCCTTAATCACAGCCAATCTTCTCGACAACAGCAGCTTCGAATTGGGGTTGAGCGGAGGATGGACCTTGCCGCCACTGCTGCCCGGTGAACAGCACGCGGCCGTCTCCCACGAACGCGCGCAGCACGGAGAGCGAAGCATCGCGCTGACGTTTGCCGCGGGCTCACGCGCTTCACTGGTGGGCAGGTTCATACGCGTTCGGCCGTGGCAGACGCATACGGTCTCGGCGTGGTGCTATGCCGAGAACGCGGACACGACAGTGACCTTGCGCTTCGAGAACGGCTATGCACCGGACCATGCGCCCCCGCATCGCATCGAGGTCCACCACGTTCTACCCGCGGGCGAATGGGTGCGCATGCACGTGTCGGGCGTTGTCGAAGAAGCCCCGGACAGCGGATACGCCTTGAGTATTGCGGCCGCGGGCGCAACTGCGGGCCGCGTGTGGATCGATAGCGTTCAAGTGGAAGAAGGCGCGTTGCGCGGCTACGCACCCGCGAAAGCCGTGGAGTTCTCCATCACGCCTCCGGCCATTGAGGGAATCCTCGCGTGGGACGAACCACTGAGGTGCACCGTGCGCGCCTACAACTACGCGCCGGAAGCGGCGGCGATCGATGCCCGTATCGTCGGGTCGAATTTCTGGGGGACGCGCGTCTTGGATCGCCCGCTTCCGGCCGCGTCTATCGGACCTGGACTCTCGCAGTACGACATAGTCGAGTCCTGCGCGGCGCGGGGAAGCCTTCGTTGTCATCTATTGACAGGGGATCGGCTCGAAGACGAGTGCACACTGACGGTAGTTCCTCCGCCGCGTTTTCCTTCACGCACCGTTGAATCGCGCTTTGGCCAGCACGTCCGGCTCGAGCCTTGGCAACTGGGCGTGGCCAAGCGGCTCGGCGCGGGCTGGGTGCGCATGCACGATGTGGAGAACATCCTGAACTGGGATGGCGTCGAGCCGGAGCGCGGGCGCTACGCCTGGCACGAAGATCGTGTCGCGCTGGCGCACGCGGCGGGATTGGAGGTCCTGGGCGTGTTGGGCCGGGTGCCGGGGTGGATGCTCGATCCACCGAATCCCACGCATGGCGCATGGGTGAAGCCCTCCGATCTCGATGCATGGCACGCATACGCCGAGGCCACCGCGCGGCGCTACTCCGGCCTCGTCGATTGCTGGGAGATCTGGAACGAGCCGTACGGCTCCGGCTTTGCAGGATTCACTGGTGAAGCGTATGCCGCGCTCCTCGAGTCCGCAAGCGAGGGCGTGCGTGCCGGCAATCCCGGCGCACGAGTCGTGGGCCTGTGCACGTGGGACGGCGCGTCCGAGTTCAACCAAGGGGCCCTGGCCCACGGCGCTCGTGCGGCGTCGGACGTTTTCAGCTATCACGTGTACACGCAGACGGGAGAGGACGCGTACGACCGAAGCATGCATCTGCGCGATCAACTGAATGCCGGGGGACAAAGCACGCCCATTTGGATGACCGAAGGGATCGGCGGATATACATTGTCCTGGCACTCCAATGTCCTGCGCGCGGTCGACGATCGCTACTCGCGCGCGCCGGGAGCCCCGACGTTTACAGGGGAAGCTGCCGCCGTCACAACCGCCAAGGCGCTCGCCAACATCCTCGCCTCCGGCGCGGAGAAGGTCTTCTTCTACTGGTCTCCCTGGGAAGGCGCGGGCAGCAATCAGCCCGATCGCTACACCTGGTTCGAGTACGACGGTCAACTGAAGCCGTACGCCGCGGCGTATGCCGTGAGCGCGTACATGCTGGACGGCACAACTCCTGTATGGCGCGCGGCCAATAGCGAGGGCTTGATCGCATGCCTGTTCTCACGGGACGAGGAGTCCGTGGCAGTGGTATGGCGCCAGGGAGAAAGCACGGCGGGGACTCTGCAACCCCCCGCGGCTTCTACCTTGAGCGCGTATGACCTCATGGGAAATCCGTTGGAACCCGGGCCCAGCCTCCTCGAATTGAGCCGCGCTCCCCTGTATCTTGTTGTGAAGGGCGCAGATCCGCACATGTGGAACGAGTGGCGTGACCGCGTGTTCGGCGCTCCCGCGGAGGACCCTGCGAACCATGCACGGTGACAGCAGCACTTCAAAACGGACCGAGATAAGCCGCGGCGTTCCGCGCTTTCGCACGTTCGAACGCATCGTGTTTTTCACCGGCGCGGGCCTTTCCGCGGAGAGTGGAATCCCCACGTATCGCGGTCAAGGCGGCATCTGGCATCAATACAGTTACGAGGACTTCGCGTGTCAGCGCGCCTTCGACCGGGACCCGGAAAAGGTCTGGGATTTTCACGACGCCCGCCGAGCGAAGGTTGCCGCGTGCGAACCCAACGCGGGACACCGCGTGATCGCGGAGGTGCAACAGGCGAAACCCGGCACCGTTGTGATCACGCAAAACATCGATGGTCTCCACCAACGCGCGGGCGCGCATTCCGTGATCGAATTGCACGGCAGCCTGTGGCGTGTGCGCTGCGACCGCGAGGGGATCAACGTCGCGAATGACCAGGTTCCGCTGGTTCCGCGGCGCTGCGCGTGCGGAGCGTATTGGCGGCCCGACATCGTCTGGTTCGAGGACATGCTCGATCCCGCGAACATTCAGCACGCCACGGATGCACTGAGGTCGTGCGACCTTCTCGTGAGCGTGGGAACGTCCGGGGTCGTGTATCCCGCCGCGGAGCTTCCCCTCATCGCGATGGAGGCTGGGGCCGCTACCATCGAGATCAATCCCGAAGAAACCTCCGTGAGCCGTCTCTATCAACACACGATTCGCGCCGCCGCTTCCGAAGCGCTCGCGGCCCTCTGGGCCGAGTAGTGCCGCACCGGTGCGCATAGCGCCCTCTAGGCAAGGAGGAGTCACACATGAATTGCGATACCCCCGGCATTGTCCATGACCTTGCCGCTTCCGCACGCCAGGCGTGCGATCCCGAAGCATTCCGCGCCATGGGTCACCGTCTCATCGATACGGCCGCGAACTACCTGGCGGATACCACCGCCGGCAAGCGCGTCCCCGTGATGCCGTGGGTGGAGCCTGAGACGATGGCGTACGAGTGGCCGCCCCACTTTCCCGCTGCCCCGCAGGGCGATATGAACCGCCTCTTCGAGGCAGTGCTGACCGAGGCGACACACCTTCATCACCCGCACTATGCGGGACACCAGGTGCCGGGTCCGCTGCCCGCCGCCGCGCTGTGTGACTTCGTCGCGGCGTTCACGAACAATGCCATGGCGGTCTACGAAATGGGGATGTCCGGCACGGCCATGGAACGCAGCGTCATCCGTTGGCTGGCGGACTCCACCGGACTGGGACCCGCCGCGGACGGCCTGCTCACGTCGGGAGGTTCCCTGGGCAATCTCACGGCGCTCCTCGCCGCGCGCGCCGTCAAGACTCCGGCCGGGGCAGACGAGCGCCTTCCGTCGCTGCTGGTGTCGGAGCAAGCGCACTATTCCGTGCGACGCTCGGTGAAGATCATGGGCTGGGGCAAAGACGGCGCCATCGCCGTGCCCTGCGATGATCGCTTTCGCATTCGGGTCGACTTGCTGGCCGAGGCCCAGGCCCGCGCGGAGGCCCTCGGTCGCAGGGTGATTGGCGTCGTGGGCAGCGCCTGTTCCACCGCGACCGGCTCCTTCGATCCCCTTGACGCCATCGCCGATTACTGCGAAGCCAACAACCTCTGGTTCCACGTGGACGCGGCCCACGGCGGGCCCGCATGCTTGAGCGCGAAGTACCGCCCTCTGCTGAGCGGCATCGAACGCGCCGATTCCGTGGTTATCGATCCGCACAAGATGATGCTCATGCCCGCGCTCGTCTCGGCGGTCTTGTTCCGCAACGGCGACCACTCGTATGTGGCGTTCGACGAGCGGGCTTCCTACCTGCTCGACCGCGACCCGCGCGAAGAGTGGTACAACCTCGGTTACAGAACCTTCGAGTGCACGAAGCGCATGGCGTCCCTCAAACTCTACGCGTGTCTCGCTTGTTACGGCACGGCGATGTTCGCGGACTACATCACCGCGATGTTCGATCTCGGCGCGCGCTTCGCGGCCCTGCTGCGCGACGCGCAGGATTTTGAAGTTGCCATCGAACCCGACTGCAATATCGTGTGCTTCCGGTATACGCCCGATCGCGCGTGCGACATGGACGCGTTGCAGGCGTCCATTCGCAAGACGCTGGTCCGTGAAGGCTCCTTCTACATCGTGCAAACGCGCTTGCCGCAAGGACTCTTCCTGCGGACGACCCTGATCAATCCCTTTACGGAGGAAAGTCATCTGCGCGCCTTGCTCGATGCCATCCGGCGAATCGGCGTGCGGCTGGCCTGACACCTGGGTAACAACGCGGTCCGTGGGATCTTCGCCGGTGGGAGGCTATCCTCCTCTTCCCTCCCCGGGCCGTGCGAGCGCCGTCATTGCCGCGCAGCGCTTCCGGTGAGTCGCATGAAGCGTTGCAGAACCGCGGATCTTTTCTTTCCATAGGGTCCGTGATATCGTGCGAGCAACCATGAGCATCTTCGTTCTGTTACTCGCCTCTTACTCGCTGGGCACGTGGACCACGCGGTTTGTCCCGTATGTGGACGCGTTTGAACGCGAGTCGTACCGCGTCCTGGCGGGCCTGATCGCCTCGGCCATCGTCGCCGTGTTGTTTGGGAGTCTGGTGCTGCGCGGGGCGTGGTGGTTTCTGGCGGGTGTCGCGGTTGTGGGAGGCGTGCAGGTTGTTCTGGCGGTGCGCCGCGCGTGGGTCTCGCGCAGTGATGCGAATGCGCCGCTCGATTGGATCGAGCGCGTTTCACTCGCGGCTGTATTGTGTGCGTTGACGATGACTTTCATCGGCGCGCAGGCGCCGGTGACCGGATGGGATGCAGGCGTGGCCCATGCGGCGCTGCCCGCACACTACGTGCGCACGGGGCAGATCGCATTGGTGGATGGCAACAGCTACTCCGCGTATCCGCACTTGATGCACAGCCTCTATGCGGTGGCGCTCTTCGGGGGTGAGCGCAGCATGACCCTTGTGAGCTGGCTGTTCGGCCTGCTGGCCTGTGGCATGGCCTTCGCGATGGGTACGCGGATGGAATGCCGGCGCTGCGGAATCATCGCGGCGGCGCTCGTGGCGACGATGCCGCTCTTTGTCGATCAGGCAGGAACGCCCTCGCTGGACCTCGCGTTCACGGCGATGACGCTCGCGGCGTTGAATGCGTGGCTCGCGTGGCGGCAGGAGAGGCACGCGCCCTGGCTGTTGCTCGCGGCGATACTGGCGGGATCATCGTGTGGCGTCCGCCACACGGGCTACCTTGTCTGCGCGCTGCTGACGGCAATGACGATCGCGGAACGCGGCGCGGGCCGTTTGCGTGCGGTTATGCTGTTCGCGCTGTACGCAACGCTGGGGGCGTTCCCTTGGCTCGCACGCAGCGCGGCCATCTCGGGCAATCCATTCTATCCGCTGTTTTCGGGGTGGCTTGGACCCGCCTCATTGCCTGATGTGGACGCGGCGACGCTCCTGAAGCACTCATCCATTCAAGGCACGGGCGTGCTCGACTTCCTGCTGTTTCCGTTTCGCGTAATTCTACAGCCGCTCGCCTACGGCGGCTGGTTGGACTCACCCGGAATGGGCGTGCTGCTACTGGGTATCCCCGGGCTGATATTCGGCGGCATCGGCGCGCGGCGTGTGGGGGCCTTCAGTGGCGCGGGCATCGCCTGCATGTTCTTCTTCCGCCGTTTCGCGCGGTATCTCGCACCATTCTTCGCGCCGATGCTGGTGCTCGCGGCCGTCGCCGCATGCCGCGCCACACGTCTGAAGCCGCTTGTCTGGTTCATCCTCGGCGCCTGCTATGCAACAGGCATTGTGCTCGCCGCCGCGCTGACCGCCATTCGGTTGCCCGCGGCCGTGGGCCTGGAAAGCCGAGACGCGTATCTTTCGCGGCGCGTGGAGCGGTACACGGCGTTCGCTTGGGCGAACGAGAACGTCGATACGCGCGGCGTGCTGCTTACGCTCGATCCGCGTGGCTACTACTACGAGGGCCCGAGCTTCGTGAATTTCGAGGCATTGAAGACGCTGGTGCCAATGGATAGCGTACAGCGCCTGGACTGGCTGAGCGCGCACGGCATTCGCTACCTGCTGTATCCGCAGGCGTATGTGACGGAGTCCCCCGCGTTTCGCGAAACCGGCGTGGGCGAGGTAATAGACACCTGGAGAGCGGACACCACGCACTTCCGGTTGCTTCAGCGTTTTGATATTGAGCGGCCCAAGTCGAGGGGCCGGGAGATAGTGGAGCTTTATGCCGTAGAGTCAGAAGGAACCTGAAGACGCGTGGGCAAGGGAATTGGCGAGAGATTGCGCGCATACGCGGAGAAGGACGGGCGCGGCTACCCGGACTGGGCGCTGCGCTACCTGCCCGTCGCGCGGCGTTTGCGCCCTGTCCTGCGTGAAGACGCGCGTGTGCTCGAGATCGGCGCGAACGAAAACGGGCTTGCGCGGTTCACGGGCGTGCGCACCATTTGTGTGGATGTCGCGCGTGCGCATCTCGCCGCGGCGCGCACGGCCCAGCCCGTGTTGCCGGTCGTGGCGGACGCGGGCGCCTTGCCCTTTCGCGACGGCGTGTTCGAGGTCTGCGCGTGCATGGACACGTTTGAACACTTCAGCGCGGAGACGCGTGAACGCGCCGTGCTCGAGATCGTGCGCGTGACCGCGGCATCGGGCATTGCCGCGGTGGGCTTTCCTTCCGGCGAGGCCGCTATGCGTGCGGAAGAAGTGATCCGCAAGGCGTACTTCGCGTCCTGCGGACGCCAACTGAAATGGCTGGAGGAGCACGCGCAGTTCCCCTTGCCGGATGCGCGGGAGATCGCCGCCCTCTTCGCCCTGCACGCAGGGCCTGTGCGACGAATCGCGGTGGATAAGAACGCCAATGTACGCGTGTGGACCTTCATGTGGCGTATCCTGATGTGTGGGTGGCCGGGCCGCGGCAATGCGCTGTGCCAGGTGATCCTGCGCTGGTGCACGCCGCTGTTGTGCCGCATGCATGTCGGCACGTGCTACCGCGCGATCGTGTGGATGGAGCCTAAGCCATGAGCGCAACGTTGAGCGTAATCATCCCCACGTGGAATCGCCGCGAACTGCTTGTGGAATGCCTGGAGTCGCTTGCCGCGCAATCGCGGCGGGCGGATCAGATCATCGTGGTGGACGACGGGTCCGCGGACGACACCGCCGCGTATGTCGCTCGTGAATGGCCGGGCGTGCGGCTTGTCCGTCTGGAGAGGAACTCGGGGTTTTGTGTAGCGGTCAACGCGGGAATTCGCGTCGCGGCCGGCGATTGGGTGTTCCTTCTCAACAATGACATGACCCTCGAGCCGGACTGTTTGGAACGGTTGATGGAGGCGGCAGACCAAGGCAGTGCGGCGATGCTCGCGCCGCTCGTACTCTTCCACGATGATCCGGACACGATCTACTCCGCAGGCGACCGTCAACGAGCGAACGGCCGGCCGGAGGCGATTGGTTTTCGCCAGCGTCTTGACGTTTATCAATTCCCCAAGATGATCTTCGGTGTCTCCGGCGGTGCAGGTCTGTACAAACGCGAAGTTTTCGATCGCGTGGGTCCGCTGGACGAATGCTTCGTCGCGTACTTTGAAGACAGCGATCTGAATTTCCGTGCCCGGCTCGCGGGATTTGAGGCGCAATTCGTGCGCGAAGCAATCGCGTACCATGTGGGTTCAGCAAGTCTCGGCGGGAGGACGTGGTGGCGTGCACGGCAATGTTTCCGCAATCACGCGCTGCTGGTAGTCAAAGACTTTCCCTTGTCCGTGTTTGTGGCCAACTTTCCATCCATCCTGCGGGAACGGCTTCACCAGGCGCGCCGACTGGTATCTTCGGCGCGCACGGAGTTTGGCCTTGTGCGCGCGTTGGCCATGCTCGGAGCGGCGGGCTTCGATACGCTGGCTGCCATGCCGCATTGCCTGCGCGAACGCAGGAGAATTCAAAGGGCAAGACGCATCTCGATCGTGGAATTGAAGCGATTGATGGAAGATGGCGAGTCTACGGATTGAAGACACAGGCGAGGGCGCCTGTGCCACACTCGCTTGCCCAGCCTCGAGTTTCTCTTCCTATCTTCCGGTTCTTGGTTTGCACGAAGACCAGAAGAATCTCTGACAGCCAGGGGCCGTGGATAGCCGTGTGGCACAGGCGCCCTCGCCTGTGTCTTCATCGTTTATCCGACGGATCGGACGGATCGGACCGATCGGACAGGCGAATGCGACGAAAGCGAGTGGCTGGTTCTGCTGAATGCGCTACAGGCTGTCGAGAAAACCAGTGAGAGGAGACGACGCTTCGGCGGTGTCGCGGATGGGGCCGAGTCCGGCGAGGTAGGCCATGCGGCCGGCTTCGGTGGCCATGGCGAAAGCCCGGGCCATGGCGCCGTGATCCTGCGCGTCGGCGAGGGCGGTGTTCACGAGCACGGCGTCCGCGCCGAGTTCCATGGACTCGGCAGCGTGCGACGGCGCACCGAGCCCCGCGTCCACGACAACCGGCACGCGCGCCTGTTCGATGATGATGCGGATGAGGTCGCGTGTCTTGACGCCCCGGTTGCTGCCGATAGGCGCGCCCAGGGGCATGACGGTTGCCGTGCCCGCCTCCTGGAGGCGTTTCGCGAGAATGGGATCGGCTTGGATGTACGGCAGCACCACAAACCCATCCTTCACGAGCAGCTCCGCGGCGCGCAACGTCTCAATCGGATCGGGGAGCAGGTAGCGCGGCTCGGGCGTCAGCTCGAGTTTCACCCATGGCTCGCAGCCCGCGGCACGCGCGAGGCGCGCGAGACGTACCGCTTCGTCCGCGGTGCGCGCACCGGAAGTGTTGGGCAGCAGAAGGTGTTTGGCCGGATCAATGACCGAGAGAATGCTGTCGCCCTCGGGATTGGAGAGGTCGGCGCGGCGCAGGGCCACGGTCACGATCTCGGCCCGGGACGCGTCCAGGGTGGCGCGCAAGGCTTCAGGCGACGGGAACTTGCCGGTCCCAATCATCAGACGGGATCGAAAGGTACGGCCAGCGATAACAAATGGATCGTGACTCAAGACGAACTCCGAGGGTGCCCAAGGCCCTGTTTGCAGGCGGAGAGTCATTGTAGCAAACGCGCAGCGGGAGGCTCAATTCGTGCGCGCGCTCGATATGTTGTCTCAAAGTCGAGAGGGGCGTGGAATGGCGCAAAGCTCCAGGGCAATCGCATTAAAAGTCACACCTGCATGAGGAGTTCCTCGAGGTAGTCATTGTTCCATGCGGCTTGCTTTCGTTTTCCCTTTACCCCGCGTTTGCTGGTTTTGTTCCTCCGGACGGTGTTG
>JADLGB010000082.1 GCA_020849535.1 Candidatus Hydrogenedentota bacterium | reverse complement strand
TACGTGCGCGGCAACGTGTACGTCGTGGGAGATGTCAACTACGCCGATGCGCCCGGCGAGTTTGGCGTGGCTGAGGACGGCACGGAAAACGGATTCGCGTTGACGGCCGGCGGCAGCATCATGATGGGCGACTATGTGACCATCCGGGGCAAGCACCATACCAACGACACGAGCAAGTTCCCTTCTGCCGCATACATTGACATGCGCACACAGCATGCGAATCAGAACATCACCAAGAGCGGCGTGACGCAGACTTTCTCGAAGGGTTATTTCGACACGGGTGTGACCGACGCCGGCTGGGCCCAGGGCGCGCAGACAGAGTATAGCTTCACCACGTCGGAACTGATGCTGTTCAACCAGATGGAGTATCTCAAGGCGCAGGCCGACTCCAGCTACAAAGCGCGTTACTACCGGCTCCGCCCGGATCAACCGCTGTACCGCTACATCGCCAATGACGAGCACTCCGTGAAATACGGCGAAGCCGGTGTGGTGACGATTCCGGACCCGGGCGACGCGGCCATTCACGACCTGAGTCCGAACAGTTTCTGGCTGCAGGAAAGCCAGCTTCGCAATTTCTGGTATACGGACGAGATGACCCGGCCATCGAGCGGGCGTCCCTTCCAGTTTGACGGCCTGTTGTATTCCAACAACAGCATTTTCGCGATCACGCGGAGTAGCGACCGGCACAAGTCCAACACGCGCGGGCGCATGCAGATTCGCGGGAGCGTGGTCACGGCCGACCTTGGCGTGCTCGTGCCGGGTCCCGACTTCAGTGTGCCGCGCGACGCGCTCGACCTCTACTACGACAAACGCGTCGCCGACTTCCTCCGCGTCGAAGACACAACCCAGGTCGCATTCCGGCGCCTGGCTTACCGGTTGGACTAGGAGAATTGACCATGAGACAACTCATTGCCGCCTGCTCCGTCATGCTTTTGCTGGGATTAGGCAGCCTCGCAGCCTCCGCGGATACGGTGTATCTGACCGACGGCTCCACCCTGGACGGTGTCGTCTCTCAGCCCAATGAGAACTGCTTCGTCGTCGCCTCGGGCTCGGGCAGCCTCATGTTCGAGGCCAGCCGCATCCAGCGCGTCGAGAAAAACGATAAGAAGGGTTCCATCGACCTGGGCAAAGTGAATCCCTGGGCAGTCAAGTATGAAGAAGACATGACGAAACGCACGGGTCTGACAGCCACCCAACGCGAAGAAGTCGTCCTCATCATCGACAAATTTGCCTCCGAGGACGCCAACGAGCGCCAAGCCGCGATCAAGAAGCTCGCGGCCATGCAGAAGCAGTTGCCTATCTTCACCTTCTTGGTCGCCACGATCGACAGTTACGGTGCGCGCACGCTGCCGGGTGTCCTTGAAGTGCTCATGGCCATCGACCGGGGTAAGGCCATCCCCATTGTGCGCGACTGCGCCACCAATCCCGTGGCGCGAAACCGGGCCGCCGCGCTGCAGATCATGGGCGCCGCGCGCGACGTGGCCTCGGTGGACACGATAGCCCGCGGCTTGGTGGATGAAGACGAGTCGGTGCGCGTGGCCGCCGCCGGCGCCTTGGCCGTGGCCAACAATCGCCGCGCCACCCCCGCCCTCATCGAGAATCTGGGCAACCTGGATAAGCGCGTCGTGAACGCCTGCAACGCCGCCTTGTCGAAGTTGTGGAGTGAAGAGAATGCGGAAGTGAAATTCGTTACCGCCGAAGAATGGAACACGTTCTGGGAGGGCCGTTCGTCCACGGTCTCGGAACCGATTAGCACATCGAAGCTGGAACCGCTCTTCGTGACCGAACCGGGCTCTTATGTGATCGCGCACGAGTAGGCACGCGGACCGTGCTGTTGTGAAGGGGAGGAGGCGTTTCACTGACGCCTCCTCCCCGGTGTTTTCTTTGGGCGATACTCGGGGTAGGTCCATCGGGTGCCACGTTGGCGAATTGAAGGCTCGTGCGTTGTAGGGAGCCACGCGCAGTGCAAAGGCCGCCCTTGCCCTGCCGATTCTCATGCAGGCCCAGCAACGCGAGAGGAGAAGCCACTGCCTTTGTCAGTGTGCGGCTTCCCGGGCCTTTTCGAAGGCGGCGATGCGGTCTTCGTGCCGCAGGGTGAGGCCGATCTGGTCCCATCCGTTCAGCAGGCATTCCTTCTTGAAGGGGTCCAACTCGAAGGCGATTGCCGAGCCAACCGGTGTCGTGATCGTCTGCTTCGGCAAATCCACGGTCAGCTTGTACCCTTCGGATGCGCGCACTTCCTTGAATAGCCGCTCGATGGTTTCCACAGGCAGCACGATAGGCAACATGCCATTGTTGAAGCAGTTGTTGTAGAAGATATCCGCGTACGACGTGGCCAGGATGCAGCGAATGCCATAGTCGTTCAAGGCCCACGGCGCGTGCTCGCGCGACGATCCGCAACCGAAGTTGTCCTTCGTCAGCAGGATGCTCGCACCGGCGTAGCGCGGCGCATTCATCTCGAAATCGGGATTCGGCGTCCCGTCGCTCTTGAAACGCCAATCGAAGAACAGAAAGTCTTCGTAGCCCGTCCGCTCGATGCGCTTCAAGAACTGCTTCGGAATGATCTGGTCCGTATCCACATTCAGCGCCTCCAGCGGCGCGACGATTCCAGTCAGGGTCGTGAAGGGTTTCATGCTGTCTTCTCCTTACTCACGCGGCCGCTGCGGGCGCCGCGGGATTCTCACTGTTCCGCGGTACGATGAAGTCAACTACCAAAGGCAAATGGTCCGATCCGAAAGCGGTTCCGCGATGAATTCCGGTCACGGCCAAGGACTCCGAATGCAGGCCATGGTCGATCGGGATCATCACCGGGGCGAATTGCGTGGGCCACGAGGGGACGATTCCGCGGCCCTTCCGAACGTCTTTCAGGCCCGAGTCGCGGCACAGACTCTTGAAATACGGAGA
The DNA here is from genome assembly GCA_020849535.1 of Candidatus Hydrogenedentota bacterium. Taxonomy (GTDB): domain Bacteria; phylum Hydrogenedentota; class Hydrogenedentia; order Hydrogenedentales; family SLHB01; genus JAHDWY01. Next base: position 4,229 of record JADLGB010000082.1, on the reverse strand, counting down.
CCACATCGTCGCATTGAGATCGCCCACGACGATGACCGATCCGTCAACGTCCTTGACCAACTCCGGCAAGCGTTTCAGTTGCCGGTTCCTTCTCGCTGCATTCTCCGAATTCACCGGGGGCAGTGTGTGCACAGCGAACACATGAACCGGGGTGCCCTCCACCTCAACCTCGGCGCGGATCGCGGGGACGCCCTCAAAGTCGATGACTTCGCTGTCTTGCAACGGCAGCTTGCTCAGCAGGCCGATGCCGAAGTTGTCTTCTTGTGGCTCAACCCATTTGTGCGGATACAGATCCGACAATTCTCGCAAGACCTCGACCCACGCCGCGCTAATCTCCAGCACGGCGATCACGTCCGGTTGCTCGGCGCGAACCATCTCGAGAAACGCATCATGATTGCGGTTCGATGTCAACACGTTCACTTCCATCACGCGAAGCCGCGTGCCGACCGTGGCGGTCGCCGTCGCGGATGCGCCGAAATACGGCGCCACTTGCCCCCCCGTCAGCACCAAGGCCGTCAAAGCGACTGCGGCAAAGCGCCACGCACGAAGGACCGCCAGAATCACAAAAGCCACTGCCGCCGCAATCGTGTACAGGGCCATGAAGTGCGTGCCCAATTCCAGCAGGAAGTGCGCACGCGCCACCAGCGGGGAAGCGCCGCCGAGGAACGCGCCCACCGCCGCCAGCACCGCATATCGCGACACAATCGCACGCGCGATGCGACCAGCTTTCTGCGAGCGCCCTTCTGGCGCAGCGGGTTGCGCGGCGCTTGATCCCAGTTCGGGTTTGGCCTGTGCTTGGGTCATCGTTTTCGCCGGCCGTCCGGGCTTACCCGTTGAACTTCCAGCCGCGAATGTCGACGAAGTGACCTTTGATCGCGGCGGCCACGGCCATCGCGGGACTCACGAGGTGAGTCCTCCCGCCTTTGCCCTGGCGTCCTTCAAAATTGCGATTCGACGTGGACGCGCAGCGGTCGCCCGGCTGCAGAATGTCCGCGTTCATGGCGAGGCACATCGAGCACCCGGCTTCGCGCCACTCGAATCCCGCTTCCTTGAACACGGTGTCGAGTCCTTCCTTCTCCGCCTGCATCTTCACCTGGTGTGAACCCGGCACGACCAGGGCTTGCTCGATCTTGGGGCTGACCTTGTAGCCCTTCACCACTTTCGCGGCGGCGCGCAGGTCCTCGATGCGCCCGTTGGTGCAAGACCCGAAGAACATCTTGTTGATCGGGATCTGCTGGATGGGCGTGCCTTCGGCGAGGTCCATATACTGCAGCGCCTTCTCCGCGGCCAGCCGCGTATTGGTGTCGGCAATCTGAGCGAGCACGGGCGTCTTCCCCGTGATGGAGGCCACCATACCCGGAGAAGTGCCCCACGTCACTTGCGGCTCAATTCCCGCCGCATTCAGGACCACGGTCCGATCGTACGTGCACCCGGGATCGGACGCCCACGCGCGCCACGCCTTCGCCAGCGCCTCGTGATCCTGATCCCGCAGGTATTCGCGGTCTTTCAGATACTCGCAGGTCTTCTCGTCCGGCGAGATGAGGCCCGCACGCGCGCCGGCTTCGATTGACATGTTGCACACCGTCATGCGGCCTTCCATGCTCAGCGACCGGATGGCCTCGCCCGTGTATTCGATGACGTAGCCCGTGCCGCCCGCCGTGCCGATCTTGCCGATGATGGCGAGAATGATGTCCTTCGCGGTAATGCCCAGCGGCAGCACGCCGTCAACGCGGATCTCCATCGTCTTGGACTTCTTTTGCAGCAGGGTCTGCGTTGCCAACACGTGTTCGACCTCGCTCGTGCCGATGCCGAAAGCCAGCGCGCCAAAGGCGCCATGCGTCGACGTGTGCGAGTCGCCGCACACGATGGTCTGGCCGGGCTGGGTCAAGCCCAGTTCAGGTCCGATCACGTGCACGATGCCGTTGCGTCGATCTTTCATGTCGAAGCACGCGATCCCAAACTCGGCGCAGTTGGCCTTCAGCGTCTCGACCTGCTGGGCCGACATCGGGTCCTCGATGGGCTTCGAGCGATCCGTCGTCGGGATGTTGTGGTCCATCGTGGCGAAGGTGAGGTTGGGCCGGCGCACCTTGCGCGCGGCGAGGCGCAATCCCTCAAAGGCCTGCGGTGACGTCACTTCGTGAACGTAGTGCCGGTCAATGTAAAGGATGCAATCCTGGCCCGGTTCCTCGTGGACCACGTGCGCTTCCCAGATCTTCTCGTAGATGTTCTTCGCCATGAATGCCCCGTCCTTCCTACTGAATCGCGTACACGCCTTCTACATTGCCTTGCGCATCCAGGACCACCAGCTTGTGTCCTTTGCCCATCGGTACGGAACGGCCGCCGATGGTAAGCACGCCTTGTTGCACCGTGAACTGGATCGTGCCAAAGGTGCAGGTGGTGACGCCCTTTGCGTAATCGAAATTAAACGTCTCGTTGCCGATGCCTGCGCGGCCGCCGGCCTTGGCACGGTCTTCTGAGGAGATCACGATGGCGCCGCCTTTCGTGCCGCCGTTGAACTCCATATCGCGCACCGCGATTCGCACGTCGCCCAGGTCCGTGATGCCGTATCCATGCTTCGAGTAGGTGGAACGGCTGGCCACGGCCTGCGGTTTGCCACCGGCTGAGGTCGAGTCGTAGGACACCGCCGTCTCAAATGGCAAGCGCGCCAGCTTCTGCGCATCGCCGCTCAGCGCGGACGCCGGCTGCACATCGAACTGCGCGTCGGCGCCGGGCATGGCCACGGGCGGTTCCGGGGTGCTGGCGGGCATCTCCTGGGCGACTGTCTCTTCGGCACCTTCGGCCGCCTTGTCCTCGCCCTTTCCGCCCACGAGACCAAACGTGAGTTTGCTCATCAGCCCGCGCTTTTCCTCGGGCTGCTGCGCTTCCTGCGCGGCTTCCTCTTCCTTGCGTGCCTGCTTTTCGGCTTCTTCTTGCTCTTCCTCTGCGCGCTCGGCAGCTTTCTCTTCTTCCTTTTCCTGGCGCTTGGCTTCCTTCTTTGCGGTCTTTTCTTCCGAGTCGCCGCCCACCAAACCAAATGTCGCTTTGCTCATGAAACTGCGGTCGGACTTCGGCTCCTCCACTTCTTCGGACGCGTCCTCCGCTTGCTTCGCTTCGGCCTTTGCCTGTTTGCGAGCCTGCTTGTCGGCCTCTTCCTGATCTTCCTCAGCGCGCTCGGCGGCTTTCTTCTCTTCCTTGGCCTGGCGCTTGGCTGCCTTCTTCGCGGCCTTCTCTTCCGAGTCGCCGCCGACGAGGCCGAAGGTCGCTTTGCTCATCAGACCGCGCTCGGACTTCGGCTCGTCTGCTTCTTCGGACGCCTTCTCAGCCTGTTCTTGCTCCGCCTTTGCTTGTTTGCGAGCCTGTTTGTCGGCCTTTTCCTGCTCTTCCTCAGCGCGCTCAGCGTTCTTCTTCTCTTCCTTGGCCTGGCGCTTGGCTTCCTTCTTCGCGGCCTTCTCTTCCGAGTCTCCGCCTACGAGCCCGAAGGTCGCTTTGCTCATCAGCCCGCGCTCTTCACCCTTCTTGGCGGCCTTCTCTTCCTTGCGAGCCTGCTTCTCGGCTTTTTCCTGCTCTTCCTCGGCGCGCTCGTCAGCCTTCTTTTCTTCCTTGGCTTGGCGCTTGGCCTCCTTCTTCGCTGCCTTGTCTTCCGAACCGCCGACGAGACCAAAGGTCGCCTTGCTCATGAACCCGCGTTCGCCGGCCGCTTCTTTTTCCTGACGCTTCTGCTCCTTCTTGGGGGCTTTGGCGTCCTTCTTGGCCTGTTTCTCCGCGGCCTCTTGTTGCTTACGCTCTTCTTTCGCCGCGCGCTTCTGTTCATCGCTGGCGTTCGCGGAGTCTTCGGCGTTTCCACCAACCAGACCGAAGGTGGCCTTGTTCATCACGTTCTTGGTGCTGGCACAGCCCGGGTTCAGCGCCAAGACTCCAGCCAGAACCAGCACCAACGCGGTGTGCTTCCAGAATTCCATGGGTTGCATGCGATCTGCTCCTTGCCCTATTGCCCCGTCCGGGGCTCGAACGCCTAGGAATTGTACTTACGCAGGACGTCGTTCAACGCTTCGCGCAGAAGGACCGCCTCGCCGATGCCTTCTCGCTTTGCCAGCCGCGCCAACCCCGCCAACTGCCCTTGCGTGTAGTGGCTGGTCTTGGTCTGCATCTTCTCTTCGCGCGCCAGACACACCTTGTTGCGGCCGGTCACCTTGGCCCGGTACAGGGCTTCATTGGCCTTGCGGATGAGT
>JADLGB010000081.1 GCA_020849535.1 Candidatus Hydrogenedentota bacterium | reverse complement strand
GGGTTGGCCCGCCGAAACGGCGGGACTACCCCGGGGTCAGCACGCCGCACAAGAGTTCCCTGAAGGGGATGCATAGCTCACGGTTCAATCTAAGGAACAGCGCCTTTGGGATTGGCGACTCGACGACTATGCAACCCTTTCAGGGTAGTAAGAATGTACATCCCGATACCCAGGGTAGGCCTTCGCTGCCGCTACGGCCAACCCTGGGCTTTGAGTACTTTGGCCTTTCAGGCCATAAGAGCGCGGCCTGCATCCGCAGCCCTGGCAAGGGCGCAGGGGTGTAGCCACGGGTGGAGCCGAAAGCGGAACCCGTGGATCGATGCGGCACCATACGATCAAGCCCCAGCGTGGGCGGGGGAAGTCCAAGCGGCTGAGGTTAGTCAAATTCAACAGGAGCGTTGGAGAGGCGTGCAAAGAAGTGATGTCGGAACCGTGGCGAAGACTCCTGCGCCCCGCTGGGGCTTTCGTAAGGAGAGGGCATGCATACCCCGGGTTCCGCCTGCGGCTCCACCCGGGGCTATGCACCTGCGCCAGGGCTTAAGATCAAAGAGGTGCGTGGCAGACGATACAGACCGTCAAGTCGATCTCTTGAACGAAGCGCTGTGCTGCCGCGCTTGGCAAGCGAGGCAGTACTGAGGAGCGTTCCGCTCTCGCGATTCTCCGCGTTCCTCTGCGGACTCTGCGCCTCTGCGTTTGAGTTAATTGAGGACCATGGGCAGGGATGCCCATGCCACCTCAGCATTTCCTTTCGGAAATGGGGAAATCGGTGGATCACTCTCCTCGTTTGGCTGCGGCTCTGCCGCGCTGGGCTTTGAGTACTCTGGCCTTTCAGGCCATAAGAGCGCGATAGTCCGTCGGCGTCAACACTCCGCGGCATTCGGGTAGCCTCTTCGCACCCCCCGTGGCTTGACAACTTGCCGGACATTTCCCTGTAAAATGTTTGGGAAGTGAGTGCTGAGGCCCGTTCGGGCACATGGGTCCCCTCCATGCAGGTTCGCAGTCTTAATGCGATTGCCCTGCCGCAAAAGCTTGACTGGAGCGATCATTTGCCATACCATACTGTATGGTATGGGGGAAGCACGACCGAAAATACGGACCGCCTGGCTCGCCGCCGGTTTGGACTTGCTCGACCAGTCCGGTCCGGGGGGCCTGACCCTGGAAGCGCTCACCGCGCGCGTGGGGTTGACGAAGGGGTCCTTCTACCACCATTTCGGAGACCGCGACGGCTTTGTCGCGGCCCTGCTCCAGCATTGGGAGCAGGAAATGACGTTCAAACTGATCGAGCAGGCCGACCGCAGCCGAACCACCCGCGAAAAGCAACGGGAGCTTACCCACCAGACGATGGCGTTTCACGGGTCGCACGTGGAACTACAACTCCGGGCCTGGGCCATGAACTCGCCACTGGTGCGCGCCTCGGTGGAACGCGTCGACCGGGCGCGCTACGAATATCTCACCCGCATTGCGACAGGCATTACCGGTGACAAAGCGCGGGGCCGCAACCTGGCGCGGATTACCTACGCGGTGTTCGTGGGAGCCCAGCAAACCCTGCCGCCCATGAGCCGCGAAACCCTCCTCAAACTCTACGAAGAGTTGGACCGCCTCTATGTCTAACCGTGGCGAAGAGCGGAATAAGTGGGCTCGCATGGAATCTTCGGGTAGGATGGTGTATGACTCGTGCATAGACTCTTCAGCGGACGCTGCCGTCCCTTCCCGTCATGCACGCCATACAAGGAGTATCCCCCGTGAGTTCTGTCGCGTTGGAATTGATCGTAATCGCCTTTCTGCTTCTGCTGAACGGAGTCTTCGCCATGTCTGAGCTGGCGATCGTGTCCTCGCGCAAGGCGCTGCTGCAGAAGAAAGCGAGCGAAGGCGACTCCCGTTCGGCCCAGGCGCTCGCGCTGGCCAGCAACCCCGGCGACTTTCTCGCAACGGTCCAAGTCGGCATCACGCTGATCGGCGTGATCGCGGGGGCCTTCGGCGGAGCCACGCTCGCCGAGGAACTGGGAGCCTCCATCTCGAACGTGCCGGCCTTCGCCGAACACGGAGAGAGTATCGCCCTGGCTTTGGTCGTCGCCTTGATTACCTACCTCAGCCTTATCGTCGGTGAACTCGTGCCGAAGCGCCTGGCTCTTCACCACCCCGAGCAGATCGCCGTCTTCGTCGCCGGTCCATTGCGGACACTGGCGCGTGTGGCCCGCCCGCTCGTGCGTCTGATCGGCGGGTCGAGCGACGCCGTATTGTGGGTGCTCGGGGTACCCAAAAGCCCTGAGCACAAGGTCACAGAAGACGAAATCCGTTTCCTCATCGATCAAGGCGCGCGCACCGGCACGATCGAGTCCCTCGAGCACGAAATGGTGGACAGCGTCCTGAGCCTCGGTGACCGCCGCGTGACCGCGTTGATGACGCCGCGCACCGAACTCCTGTCACTCGACGTGAACGACTCGATCGAGGCCGTCCGCGCCGTGGTGTCAAATGCGGATGGCTCCGATCTGCCGGTCATCGACGGCTCCATGGACAATGTGCTTGGCGTGGTGCGGATTCGCGACATCTTCGCGCGGGCCTTATCCGGAGAGCCCTTTGACCTGCGGCCGTTGGTGCGGCGCGCCCTTTTCGTGCCCAATACGGCCTCGACCTTCACTACGTTGCAGAAATTGAGAGAGGCCCAGCAATCCATGGCGTTCATCGTCGACGAGTTCGGGGGACTCGAAGGCGTGATGACGCTCGATCGCGTGATGGAGGCGGTACTCGGCGATTCCCCGCTGACAGGTGGGGAAAATCCCGAAGCGGTGCGCCGCCCGGACGGGTCGTGGCTCGTGGACGGGACCATCCCGCTCGAACGCCTGAAAGAAGCCTTGGGGATCGGCAGTCTCCCGGATGAGGAGTCGGGCTCCTTTCATACGGCCGCGGGTTTCGCGTTGGCGCAGTTCGGCCACATCCCAACAGCGGGCAGCGCATTTGAGTTAGGCGGCTGGCGCTTCGAGGTGGTGGACATGGACGGCCGCCGGATCGACAAAATCCTGATCGCTCCAATGCCACAAGACCGAGGAGAAGCGGCGGACGTATCCGCGCCCTGACGAATCCGTGTGAACGAAACACTCGGCGATATCATCGCGCGGACGGGAACAGGTTCAATGATGGGGGGAATGATGAGCATCGAGCGCCATCTGCTCAGTGGAAACGAAGCGCTAGCCTTCGCGGCGCGCCAGGCGGGCGTGTCGCTGGGGACGGGGTATCCGGGCACGCCTTCTTCAGAGATACTCGAACAATTTGGCATCCTTGGGGGCCGGGCCCAATGGGCGCCCAATGAAAAGGTCGCGTTGGAAGTCGGTATCGGCGTGGCGTTCGCGCGCGGGCGCGCACTGGTCACGATGAAGCACGTCGGCTTGAACGTCGCCGCGGACCCCTTCTTTTCCGCGGCATTTACCGGCGTGGACGGCGCGCTGGTGATCGTGGTTGCAGACGACCCGGGGATGTCATCCAGCCAGAACGAGCAAGACAGCCGGCGTTTCGCGCTCGCGGCGGGCGTGCCCATGCTCGAGCCGTCCGATTCGCAGGAAGCCTACGATCTCATGCGCGAGGCCCTGAGCCTTTCCGAGCAGTGGCATTCGCCCGTCCTCCTGCGCATCACGACGCGGGTCTGTCACTCCAAGACGGCGGTGACCTTTCGCAATGATGCGCGCCCGATGCCGGCAACAGCCTTCACGCGGAACATCCAGGAAAAAGTCATGATCCCCGCGCATGCGCGCCCCGCTCACCGGCGTCTGCGCGAACGCCTGAAAGCCATCCAGGCGTGGAACGAAGCCTCTTCCCTCAATCGCCGAATCGGCGAGGGCAACGCGCTGGGAATCATCACGTCCGGCGTGGCCTTCGCGCACGCGCGCGAAGCGGTCATCACTGGGAGCGCCGGCATCCCTGCCGGCTCTTACGCGGCTATCACGCAGAAGCAGACCGATCGGTCCGATCGGTCCGATCCGTCTGATTCCGCTGGCGCCTCCAGCGTCAGCTTTTTCAAGATCGGCATGACCTACCCCTTGCCCCTGGAGCGGCTGCGCGAATTCGCGGCCTCCGTGGATCGGTGCATCGTGATCGAAGAAGGCGACCCCTATCTCGTCGAATCGCTGCGCATGGCGGGCATCGCGGTCGAGGACAAGCCGGAGGCGTTCCGCTTCGGCGAGTTGAACGTGGATCGGGTCCGCCGCATCCTCGCAGGCGACCTGACGCCCGAAACGCCCCGCACCGGCGCAAAACCACCGGAACTCTGCGCGGGCTGCCCACACCGGATGACCTTCACCACCTTGGACCGGCTCAACTGCATCGTCTCCGGCGATATCGGGTGCTACACTCTCGGGGCGCTGCCACCGTTTGAAGCCATGGACAGCCAGCTCTGTATGGGCGCAAGCATCGGCATCGGCCTGGGGCTGCGCCATACCCTGCGCGACGAAGAGGCGCGCCGCGTGGTCAGCGTGATCGGCGACAGCACGTTCTTCCACAGCGGGCTTACGGGCCTCGCGGAGATGGTCTACAACCCGCCGCGCTCCGGCCACATCCTGCTCATCCTCGACAACGGCACGACCGCCATGACGGGCCTGCAGGAGCACCCCGGCACCGGGCATGCCTTGAACCACCGCAGCGCGGCCACGCAGATCCTGCCGGAGAACCTCGCGCGAGCGATGGGCGTGCCGAACGTGCACGTGGTCGAATACGGGCGCGCGCTCGAGGAGGCCCTGGAAGTGGCTATGCGGAAAGACGAGCTGACCGTGATCGTCATGCGGCAGCCCTGCCGGCTCAACGTGAAGAAGCCGGCAACCTGCGAACCGGAGAATGGCAATGATTGAGACGGCGACAGTAGTAAACATCATGTTCGCGGGCTTGGGAGGCATGGGGGTCCTCAAGGCCTCCGACATACTGGCGGACTGCGCCTTCCGCGAAGGGCACGACGTCAAGAAGAGCGAGATCCACGGCATGAGCCAGCGGGGCGGTTCCGTCACCAGCGACGTCCGCTTCGGCAGGGAAGTGTTCAGCCCCATGATTCCCGCGGGTAAAGCCGACTTCCTCGTCGCGTTGGACGAATCGCAGGTGGACCACAACCGCTACATGCTGCGCGAAGGCGGGATTCTTATCACGCCGCATCCGCTCGTGGTCATTCACGGGCCCATGCCGGAACTGGATGAACGCGATCTTCCGCTCTCGCCGCGCAACTTCAATGTCGCCATCCTGGGCATGCTCAGTTGTCACCTTGACTTTCCCGAGGAAAGCTGGGAAACGGCCATTCGAGCGCACGTGCCGGGGCGGACCTTCGAGCAGAACATCGAAGTATTTCGTTTGGGACGCCGTTTCGGGTAATACTATGGGGCACCGCCTCACGGCGGTTTTAGGGGGTATGCCAATGGGGAAGCAAGCCAATAGTGCCGGAACACGGTTTCACCCGTTCAGCGCGCTCGACTATCTGCCGCGCGAGCAACTCCGGGTGTTGCAGTTCGACCGGCTCAAGACCATCGTCACCCGCGCGTATGACAATGTCGTGTTGTTTCGCAATCGCATGATGGAGCGCAAGCTCACGCCCGCGGACCTGCATTCGCTCGAGGACATCCAAAGACTCCCGCTGTACGTGAAGAACGACCTGCGCGACACCTATCCCTTTGGCCTCTTCGCGAGCCCGATGGAAGAGGTCGTTCGCCTGCACGCGTCCAGCGGCACGACTGGGAAGCCCATCGTGGTAGCCTACACGCAACAAGACGTGGACGTGTGGTCGAGTGCGATGGTCCGGGCCTTCGCTTCGTACGGGCTCCACCGCGGCGACGTGATCCAGAACGCCTACGGTTACGGCTTGTTCACGGGCGGATTGGGCGCGCACTACGGCGCCGAAGCGCTTGGCGCCACCGTGATCCCCGTGTCGGGCGGCAACACCGACCGCCAGCTCATGATCATGCGCGACTTCAACGTGACCGCCATCTGTTGCACACCCAGCTATTTCCTGCGCCTGATCGAGCGCGCGGGCGAGATGGAGATCGACATGAAGTCGCTGCCGCTCGCCGTCGGCGTGTTCGGCGCCGAACCCTGGACCGAAGAAATGCGCCAGCGCATCGAAGAAGCCAGCAACGTCAAGGCGTATGACATCTATGGCCTGTCCGAGATCGTCGGCCCCGGCGTCGGCGCGGAGTGCTACTGCCAGCAAGGGCTCCACATTTTCGAAGACCATTTCTATCCGGAGATTGTGGACACGGAGACGCTCAAACCCGTCCCCGACGGCGAGGAAGGCGAACTGGTGCTCACCACGCTCAGCAAGATGGCCATGCCGATGATCCGCTACCGGACCCGCGATATCACGGCCATCGAGCCGGAACCCTGCGCGTGCGGGCGCACGATCCGGCGTATCAAGCGCATCAGCCGCCGCAGCGACGACATGCTGATCATCCGCGGCGTGAACGTGTTTCCGTCGCAGATCGAGACCGCCCTGCTGGCCGTCGAGGGCACCTTGCCGCACTACCAGATCGTGCTGACGAATGACGGCACGATGGACGAAATGGAGGTGCAGGTCGAAGTGACCGCTGAGGTGTTCTCCGACAAGATCCGCGCGCTCGAGTCCCTGCAGGAACGGCTGGCCAATTCGATTGAACGCATCACCGGGCTTCGCGTGCATCTGCGGCTCGTGCAACCCAGCACCATCGAGCGCAGCGAAGGCAAGGCCAAGCGCGTGCTTGACAAGCGCAACCGCGCGAAATAGGAGCGAGCTACCATGAAGATTCAACAGCTTTCCATCTTCATCGAGAATGAGCCCGGACACCTGCTCGCCCCGTGCAAGGCATTGGCCGATGCGGGCGTCAATATTCTGACGCTGTCCCTGTCCGACACGCGCGAGTACGGAATCGTCCACTTCATCGTGGACGACTGGCAGCGCGCGAAGACCGTGCTCGAACAAGGCGGGCTCGTGGTGAACGTCGCCGAGGTCGTCGCCCTCGAAGTGGACGACCAACCCGGCGGCCTGGCGCGGATGCTCGCCATCATCAGCGAGGGCGGCCTCAACATCGAATACATGTACGCCTTCACCTTCGGGTGCAACAAGAAGGCCGTGCTCGTGTTTCGCTTCGAGGACCCGGCCTTGGCCGTCGAGCACCTGACAAAGTCAGGCGTCAACCTCTTCGGAGCCTCGGAACTTTCCGCACTCTGCAAGGGAGACGGCTAGAGGTGGCCGTCGAATAGCGCCCTACGCCGGAACGCCTCTGACCCATTCGATGGCGATGCCCGCGTCTTCCCGCAGGCGCTCGATCAGTTGGGCCGCGTGATGCTGAATGTGCCGGATGTTGTAGAACTGTAATTCGAGCTTTCCGAAGGGAAGCCAATGGAATCCCGACGGCGCGCTCAGCTCGGTGCGGGCCATGCGTTCCTGCACGGCACGCTCGCAAAAGTCGAGGTACTCGATCACTTCCTCCTTGGTGTACGGCTCGCCGATCGCCGGGACACGGTTTCCATCCCACCACAGAGGGCCAAGGTACTGGTAATCGACACGATGCTTTTCCCAAGGCTTGAACGCCGCATCCGATTCGCACAGGTATAAGTCGGTGAAAAACAGCGCGTGATACGCCACATTCCAGAACCGATTCGTGTACGCGGGATTGCACCAGTGTTCGCCGGGACACCGTTCAATGGCTGCCCGCAGCATGGACAATGCCGCGCGGTACTGCGAGATAATTGCCGCCTGGGTCTCCATACTACTATCTCCAGAAGTGTTGAATGCTTGTCGTATTTTGAAACGGACATGTCGGGAACACATGCAATACCAATTGCTTGAATGGCTGTATTGCTTGACAAAGATTCGGCCGGATTCCCATCGAGAACGGCTCCAAGATTGGGCAATCCAGTAGATATCTCTAATGTATAATTTATCGTATTGCATCTGTGTAAATCTGTGCAATCTGTGGTGAAATAGCTGTTCTTTCTCTCCATCTGCGGCCATCTGCGTCATCTGCGGACAAGATCTAGCTTTGGTTGCGGCTATGCTGCGCTGCGGAGCACCCCCATTCATGTGGATTCCATTGTAGCAGGCCGCGCGCCCCGCAACTATTGATGGTTCGTCGGGGCAACCGCATTTAACATGCTTGGGGTATCGGCAGTGACAGTCGAGACGCTCCGCGACACGTAGGGCGGGATTTGTTCCCGCCCTCTTAACGGTGCCGGCGCCGGCGTCCAGGCTCCGTTGATCTCTGAGGCCACCCCTTTTGAAACACGCTCCAACTCCAATTGTCGAAACTACGACGCTTGCCCAAGTCTCGAATTCGTTTCCCTCCAATGGATAATCAACAGGGTAGGAAGGCGGGAACGAATCCCGCCCTACTAAACGCCGCATTCCTAGTGTGGGTCGCCATTAGGTGCAAGACATGGCAACACACACGTGACTTTCGAGGCCTTGTCGGCCATTCTTCATGCGATTGCCCTGGATGGTTCGCCGTGGAGGGCAATCGCACTAAAACTGTGAACCTGGATGGAGCAAACCCATGTATCCCAAGGGGCCTCAATACTCACCTCCCAGACATTCTGCGGGGAGATATACGGCGAGTTGTCCAGCCACGGGCAGCGCGAAGAGGCTACCCGAGTACCGCAGAGTTTGGAGGACGACGTCGCATCATGCTCTTGTGGCCTGAAATAGCAGGTGGCCGTCTCCGTCTTAAGGAGGGCGGACATTCCTGTCCGCCATTCGCTCGCGAGGAAATCTGCGGGCGTGGCCAGTTACCTGTAACGACTCTCCACGTCAACGCGACCTCCGACGACAACCCTTCTTGTGGCCTGAAAGGCCTAAATACTCATAGCCCATCGCGGCAGAGCCGCAACCAAACGAAGACAGTCATCCACCGATTTCACCATTTCCGAAAGGAAATGCAGAGGTGGCATGGGCATCCCTGCCCATGGTCTTCAATTAACTCAAACGCAGAGGCGCAGAGTCCGCAGAGGAACGCAAAGAATCGCGAGAGCGGAACGCTCCCCAGTACTGCCTCGCTTTTCACGCCTGCGGCGTGACAGCACAACGCTACGTTCGAGTGATCGGCGTGACGGCCTGTATCGTCCGCCACGCACCTCTTTTTGATCTTAAGCCCCGGAGGGGCGCAGGTGCATAGCCCCGGGTGGAGCCGCAGGCGGAACCCGGGGTACCCACGCCCTCTCCTTACGAAAGCCCCTGCGGGGCGCAGGAGTCTTCGACCCACGGTTCCGATATCACTTCTTCACGTACCTTCCCAACGCTCCTGTTGAATTGGACCGGCCTCAGGCGCTTGGACATCCCCCGCCCACGCTGGGGCTTGATCGCATGGTGCCGCACCATCCACGGGTTCCGCCTTCGACTCCACCCGTGGCTACATGCCTGCGCCCTTGCCAGGGCTGCAGATGCACGCCGCGCTCTTATGGCCTGAAAGGCCAAAGTACTCAAAGTCCAGGGTTGGGCGTAGCGGCAGCGAAGCCCTACCCTGGGTATCGGGATGCACATTCTGACTACCCTGTAAGGGTTGCATAGTCGTCGAGTCGCCAATCTCAAAACACACCGTTCATGAGATTGAACTATAGGCTATGCACCCCTTTCAGGGGATTCCTATCGAACGTGC
>JADLGB010000080.1 GCA_020849535.1 Candidatus Hydrogenedentota bacterium | reverse complement strand
AGACCTGCCACGAATGCGGCGCGGTGTTTCTGGACGAACTGGGCGAGCTGGACCCCTTCATTCAGGTGAAGCTGTTGCGCGTATTTCAGGACCGCACGTTCCGGCGGATCGGCGAAACGAAGAGCCGTCCGTTTCGCGGGAAGATCATCGCGGCAACGAACCGCGACCTGGCGGAAGCCGTACGCTCGGGGCGTTTTCGTCAGGATCTCTATTACCGGCTTTGTTCTGACATCATCGTGACGCCGTCCTTGCGTGAGCAGATCGCGGACTCACCCGAGCAACTCCAGAATCTGCTTCGTTTCATCGCGCGGCGCGCGGTGGGTGAATCGGAAGCCGACGCGCTCGCGTCTGAGGTCGAGACGTGGATTGCGGCCCGTCTACCGCGAGACTATTCGTGGCCCGGAAACGTGCGCGAACTCGAGCAGTGCGTGCGCAATGTCATGGTGCGTCGAGAGTATTTCCCCGCGCCAATTGCGCCGGGCGCCGTAGATGACGGTTTCCTCGATGCCGTGGCGAAAAGAACTTTGGATGCCAGCGAGCTTCTTCGCCAGTACTGCTTGCGCGTGTATGAAGATGCCGGTACCTACATCGGCGCGGCCCAACGCCTGGGCCTTGATCGGCGTACGGTCAAGGCCTATGTGGAAGAGGCGCAGGGGGAACGGGACGGCGGATGAGGTCCCGGCGGTCGTATGTTTGCGCAGTTGAAGAATGGGACACAGCCACGCCGCGGCGTGGCTATACCACACGCGCTTGCCATGCCTTGGCCTTGCTTCCTTTCTTTCGATCTCGATGTTGTTGGAAATCATCGGCAAAGCGAAACGGCCGTCAATAAGGAGAAAGCCGTGTGGCACAGGCGCCCTCGCCTGTGTCTTCATGAGGGTACAGCAGCTAGGCGATATGCGATTGTGCGTTGTAATAGATTTCATTGGTGTAGACTGTCGGCGGGGTAAGATATTCTGCGGAGGACCGGGCCATGAAGAACACTAGTGACCTCGAAGGGTTCAGTTCAAGACACACACGGCGCGCTTTTCTCGGCGCGGGCGGCGCCATTTTGGCCGGCAGTCTATTGCACAGCGCACGCGCAGCGGAAACGCCTGCACCCAACGAAACTTACGAGACCCAAGCAAAGGGCATCCGAATCCTTCCTGGCCAATGGCGTCCTCACTATCCATGGGAACACATCGCGTGGGTGAGTCCCGCGTGGCCCAGCCAGGATTACATTTGGCTCGATTTTCCGGAGGCCATCTTTACCAGCCAGGGGCTCATCTTCTTGAGTCACATCAATCCAGGCATTGACACGGTCTTTCACGACTTGCCCAGGGTTGCGTGGATAGAATCCGCAGAGGGACTATCCTTCGACCGCAGCTTGCCCAACGGCATAGTCTTCGGCGGCAGCCTGCGGAAAAGGGACGCCAACGCAGTCGACCTCGAACTTCATATCCGAAATGGATCCGCGGAACCGCTGAAGAACATCACGCTGCAGACGTGCGCATTTCTGCGAGGCATCAGCGAATTCGGAGACTACACGCGAGACAATAAGTTTGTGCATGTGCCTGGTCAGGGATGGGTATCGATCACGCGCGCCATGGAGTTGCCGGACGCGGAGGAAGCCTACCGCGTAGGATGGCGCACCAAAGGCAAACGAGTGGCCGACGTGCCGATGGCCGTTACCGTATCCAGTAAGGCAGACCGCCTCTTCGCATTTACCTGGGGGAAGCACACGCTGTCCATGGTCAGCAATGCACGGCATCCTTGCGTTCACGCAGACCCCTACTTCCCTGATATTGAACCGGGAAAGGATGCGTCGATTCGTGGCGCGCTGATCTTCTTCGAGGGCGAGCTTGATGACTTTCCGTACATGCAGCACTTGACTGACTTGACCTGAATCAGTCCACCGGGGCCTTCAAGGAGAGTAGGTAGTGTGGTCGCGTGAGTTCTGTGTTCTGTCCTGTCTGCGAGTTGCGGCGATTTGTCTTGTCTTCGTGTGCACATCCACGGGGCAGACTTTGGAAGAGCGCTTTGCGGATCCGCCGCACGAGTATTCGTTGGTCCCGTTTTGGGCGTGGAATGGTACGTTGGACCCTCAAGAGTTAAGGCGCCAAATCGATGAAATGCTGGACAAGGGGGTCTATGGGGCGTTCATGCATGCCCGAGTGGGCATTGAATCAGGCGAGACGCCCTACTTCTCGGAGGGCTGGTGGCGCGCGGTGGACGCCTGCGTCGAATATGGCGCGCAACGTGGGTTCAAAACCTGGATCTATGACGAGGACAAGTGGCCCAGCGGTTCCGCGGGAGGGCGAGTCCTTCAGAAGAATCCCGAGCGCAACAGCCAGAAGGCGTTGCGCCATGTGCAATCGCGCGTGACGGGTCCTGCGGATGTGCCCGTCGCAGTCGAACACGCGCGCTTTGTGGTGGCCGGGCGACTGGTAGGCGAAAACGCGCTCGACCCGGCCTCGCTCACCGACCTGTCACCTTTGAACGGCACCGGCCATTGGCAATGCCCGGAAGGCGAGTGGCTGATAATCGGATACGTGTTCGGACCTTATCACGATGGTGTCAACTATATGAACTCGGAGACGGTGCGTGACTTCATCGACGTTACGCACGAAGAGTATGCGCGCAGGTACGGGACCCATTTCGGCAGCACGATTCCTGGCGTGTTCTTCGACGAAATCATGAACGATGCTGGCAAAAGCCCCGAACATCATGTCTGGGTCGAGGATTTTGAAGCGCGGTTCAGGGAGATCAAGGGTTACGATCTCGTGCCATTGCTTCCCGGTCTTTCTCACGACATCGGGCCAACTACGCCGCGTGTCCGTTGCGACTACTACGACGTCTTCACGACGTTGTACGAGGAGGCCTGGTTCAAGCAGATCGCGGACTGGTGCGCGCAGCATCACCTGAAGTTGACCGGGCACACCGTCGAAGATCTCAACCGCTATATCACCCAGGGGGACTACGTGCGGACCATGAGCCACCTGCAAATCCCCACTGCGGACAACGAGGACTTCCGTTACACCTGGCCGCGTACGATCGGCGCGTGGAAACCCAAACAGGCCGCGAGTATCGCGCATCTCTACAACTGGCCGCAGGCAGGTTCCGAGGCGCTCGGAGGTCCCGGTTGGGCTTTCAACCTCGACATGGCCCGTTACGGATTCAACATGCTGAGCGCCTACGGGCTCACATTCTTTGTACCTCATTACTTCGGTTATGCCATGGATAGCCCGGCGACCATGGACGACTGGCCGAGTTCTTGGTTCGTTCAGAATCCGTATTGGAAATACTTCAGGAATTTGGCCGATCACTTACGCCGCGTCAGCTTCATGCTCAGTGACGCGGAACCAGTCATTGATGTCGCAGTCCTTTACCCACAATGCAATCAATGGTCTGGATACGGACCCGGCACGACCCAATTGACCGTCGAGCAGCTCGTGGCCAGCCAGATCGACGTGGACGTTATCGATTCGCTGTCGCTTCTGAACGCCGAAATCCAGGGTGGCGTGTTGAGCGCGGGACGCGCACGGTATCGTGTGCTGATTGTGCCGGGCCTGCGCTGTCTGCGACGCGCCGAGGCGCAACAGATCCATCTGTTTGTCCAGAGCGGCGGCTTGGTCATCATGCACGACACGTGGCCCACGGATTCTGCGGAGGAGGGGAGGGAGGATCCGTTTCTGCTCCAGTTCCGTAATGACCTGGAGAAACTGGGCGTGACCATCACGAGCCCCGAAGCTACGGTTTCGCGAATTGAAGAGGCTCTCGGACGTGACGTAGAGGTCATTCGAGGCAACCCCGCGAATATCCGCTATCAACATGTGCGCAAAGATGGCCACGAGATCTACTGGATCGTCAATGGAGGTCGTGCTGCCTTTTCGGGCCGATTGAGACTTCGCAGCGTGGGCGTGCCCGAACTATGGTCTACCGAGACTGGGAAAGTCACGAGGAACTTCCCATTTTCACGACGCGGGGCGCTTACCGAGTGCGACCTTCAATTAGACCCCGGCCAGGGACTGTTCCTGGTTTTCAATGCATCCGCCATGCCTCCCGATGGAGGCACTGAGATCGCCTCGACCACCCTGCGTGAGGTCCGTGTGGAATCGTTGTCAGCCAACGTTTTGCGTGTTGAGGGCTGGTTGCCTGCGCATGCCGGCGTGGCGTCCGTCAGTGGTCGCCTACTGACGGAGCGCGGAGAAAAGCATTTCGACTATGAAGAACCGGTCGAATCGACGACTTCGGCAATGGTCCTTTCGGGTGGCTGGACCTTCCTCGCTGTAGGCGATCGTCTGGACCGGGAGTGGTCCGTAGATGTGCACGATTCCGAGCTGGAGGTGCCGGTCGCGCGAATTCGGTGGGAGCTATCGAACAGCGCGGCAGATGATGGTTGGCAGTTGTCGTCCTACGAGGACTCCGAATGGCGTCGCATCAAGATCCTCGATACGTTACATCCCGATGCGGGGGCCAACCGCTATCGTTCACGCTGGCGCGGCCGCTTCATCACGTTGAACCGCTACCACCCCTTCGAACTAGAGCGATTCTATGCGCCGGTTGTTGGTGGGAAGAACTTGCAGTGCCGGAAGTTGTTTGTCTTGCCGCCGGACGCGGCGAGGGTCCGCGTGGCGGTCGTATGCCCAAGCCCGTTTCAGGTGTACATCGATGATGCGCTGATTGGCGAGGGCGGGGGCGGGGAACAGGCCGCCGTAATCGAAAGCGCCGGTCTGCGTGCTGGAGAAACTACGTTGCGTATCGTTGCGGCAGACGCCCAAGCCCTGCTCGCCGAGGGGGTGTTTGTTTCCGACTACGGCGCAGCATTGCCCTTCTGCACGAATGATACCTGGCAAGTATCCCTTGACGGATCCGAGTGGCTGCCCGCTTGGGAGTATGTGTCACCTCCGGAGAAACCTTACGGGGAGCCAGACCATCCTTTCGGTGTTCCCATGCCGGAGACGGTCCTGTATCGCCTGCCGCTGCCTCCTGGCACGGTCGCGGTCCGCCGTCCAGACGTGGAAGGTGATTGGGCGCTGTATGCCAACGGCGTGTCCGCCACTTTCGAGGACGAATGGTGCACGGTGTCTTCACGGCCGGATGCAGGCGTTCTGGCCTTGCGCGTGACCCTCGGTCCCGGTCAACACGGTCTCATGAGGCCGATTCGCGTGCGCTGTGTACCTGTGGAGGCGCCGCTGAGTTCGTGGACCGGACATGGTTTGGATTGGTATAGCGGGAGGGCACTGTATTCCCGGAGTCTCTCGCTTACGGAGTCTTATTGCCAAGACGATGTGGACGTCGAACTGGACCTGGGCAGGGTGGGCTTCTGTGCCGAGGTGTGGGTCAATGGCCAACTTGCGGGAACGCGCGTGTGGCCGCCATACCGGGTGCACGTCACGGATCTGGTGCGGCCCGGCGCGAATCGTATCGACGTGGTCGTGGCAAATCTACTGGCGAATCGTATGCGCTGGGACATATTCGATGACGTGAAGAGCAACCTGCAACATCGCAAGTGGCATGATGACGGCATCCTGCGCGACGCGTGGTGCCTCGAATCCGGTCTGGTGGGCCCTGTGAGCCTGCAACCGTCGCGGCGCGTCGCCTTCAATCTACCGGTACAGTAAGGAATCCGTATTCGAGACTCACTGCCAGATCACGGCTTCCATTCCAGAATCTGAGCGTCTTGCTTCAAGCGCTCCATAAGGCGTGGTACATCGATTTGCTGCACCGATGAATTGGCATCGATGGCCATGCACGCTGCTGTGGCGGCGGATTGGCCCAGCACCATGAACACGGGTTCCATCCGGATTGAACCGTACGCGATGTGCGATGCGGACAGGCACACCGGCACGAGGAGATTCTCGCACTCTTCCTGTTTGGGCCGGATAGACCGGTATGCGATGGGGTAGGGCGGGAAGCCGCCCACTTCCACGTCGCCCTCATTGAGCACCCGTCCCTCGTGCACGTAGCGTTGCACGTTGTGAGAGTCCATCGTGTACGCGGCGAGGCCGACGGGCTCTTCCGTCTTCCGGTTTCCCTGGCAGTCATGCTGGGTCATCACGTAATCGGAGATCATGCGGCGCGCCTCGCGGACGTAGAGCTGGTGAGGCCAGCCGCCGCTATCCACGAACTCGTCCTTGGCCAGCCCCCACTGGTTGACCTCATCCTGCACGTGTTTTGGGACACGCGGATCGTTGGCCAGGAACCACATGAGACCCTGCTGATAGGTCTTGTGCTCATTGAAGATGCGCTCGCGCGCGGCGTAGTCGCCGTCGGGATACTCGTAGTTCATGCCGATGTTGTCCGATGCGAACGCGCCCTTGTTGTTCGTGTCGGTCTTGCGGTTGGGCATGGGCGTTGACAACTTGAGCACAGTCCAATGGCCCGTGTTCAGGTATCGCAGCAGAAGCTCGTATCGCAGCGGGTCGTAGCCTTCCGGTTTCGGGAACGGCATGCGGTTTTGCGGATCGTCCGTGAGGCACATGCGGAAGTTATAGGCCTGGACGCGTTTGTCGCCGCTGCCTTCCTCTCCGGGCCCGCCTTCCTGAATGCCGGGCAGAAGTCCGCTGGAAGGATCGCCTTCCTTGACATAGGGATCGACGGGCGCGTCAAACTGGTGATAGATGGCGTTTTTTGTCTGCACGCCATTGAGTGTCTCGCCGTAAACGGCATTCGCCTCACGGCCCACGTGGTAGGAGACCCCCGTCTTTGCCATGAGGTCGCCCTCGTAGGTTGCGTCGATGAATACACGTCCCGCGAAACGCCGCCCGCTTTCCATGCGTATCGAGGCGATGCGCCTTCCATCCATTATCACGCCGCCGTCGAGATCGATGCGTTCATTCAACACCACCGGAACCCCGGTATCCGCGAGCATTGCTTTGAAGGTGTCCTCAGCCACGTGCGGCTCGAAGGTCCACGCTTCCGGCTTGCCGTAATGAGCGCCCAATCGTTGGTAGAACTCGCGCGAGATACCGCCGATAGCACCTTTGTTGCCGATGTCCGTGGCGCCGAGTCCGCCTGAACTCAATCCGCCAATGTGTCGGCCCGGTTCAATCAGAATGACGCTCTTGCCCATGCGGGCCGCCTGGATCGCCGCGGCGACGCCCCCTGATGTGCCCCCGTACACGACCACGTCGTAGGATTCCGTGACACGTTCATCCGCGGCGGGCGTGTGAAGGGAGGCGCAGGAGCAACAGGCGAGAGCCAGGAACAATTGAAGATGCTTCATTTCGGGCGCCTTTACGGTGGTCTCTGAACCGGGGATGCTGGCAGAGTCCCACATCAACCTCGCCAGCCCCAAGCCCAATCAAAGTCATTGATGGCCGTGTAAGGCTAACAGTAGATATGCGTCGTGGCGGGTGTCAACCTGCCTGCAGACGGGACACAGAACAGAACGTGAGCGCACCAAGCCCCCGAATGCGAAAAGAAACGGAGTGGATTTCGGTAGGACTGGGGATTTGCCTTGCAGG
This sequence comes from Candidatus Hydrogenedentota bacterium, assembly GCA_020849535.1. Taxonomy (GTDB): domain Bacteria; phylum Hydrogenedentota; class Hydrogenedentia; order Hydrogenedentales; family SLHB01; genus JAHDWY01. The sequence goes on along the minus strand of JADLGB010000080.1, from coordinate 4,747 downwards.
CCTGCGTACCTGCCACATTTCCGCGCATTCAGAAGTAAAACAGCCCTGGGGACCAGGTCGATCCCCAGGGCTCTGTTCGATGCGCTATTCGCAACTAGCCGGCAAGACCGGCGATCACGGCCCACCCGCGCGAGGCGAGCCCGCTTTCACCGTATTTCTCAAACTGGACGTGGCCGTCCATGTACAGGATATTGCTGCCGCCGGGCACGTGGTTGAAGTACTGGACCTGGGTGCCGGCCTGGTCGCCCATGATGGGAATCTCGCTCTGAGCCATCGCGGAGCCCGCGGGATTGTTGATGTCGGTCACCATGAACCGCTCCACTCCTTCGCGAAGGCGAAGTAGTTTGTTGCCGTTTGCGTTGCCATGATTGGGCCCGAGGGCGCCCAAAGCCGCGGGATACAGAGAGCCGTAGGCGGCGTAGTCGGGGAAGACGATGTCCTCGGATGTGTGTTGGTATTGGATGTTCACCGCAGCCTCCGGATCGCCGGCGGCCTCGGTGATGTTTCTCGCGGGCAAGGCGTCGAGCAGCACCATCAAATACAGCAGCGCTTGGGCCGAGCCGAACAGGCTGGTGTCCGTACTCAGGCCAAACGCGGCCAGCGGAACCGTTTCATCGTCGACGTTGTCGAGAGCCCACGGATAGTACGAGTAGCTGATGTCCGCCTTGCCAACGCCGTGGTCATCGTCCTCACACGGAAGATGGGCCCACGGTTCGCCCGAAGTGGGGTTGTTGAGCGAGTTCGGCTCCGTGTCCGACGGGCAGTAGATGATATTCTGATCCGTCAGGTACTCGGGGTAGATTTCCTTCATGCGCACGAAGAACGCCGCGGCGGAAAAGACTTCGGTCACAACGAACGAATCGTTTGTCCCGGGCACGCTGCAGTCGAGGCCGCCAAATTCAAACCCTTGGGGATTCGGGTAACGTTCTCCGTCGCTCTCATTCACGTACATCTTGAGGACGACGCCCAACTGCTTCAGATTGTTCTGGCAGCTTGCGCGGCGCGCCGCTTCCCGAGCCCGCGCCAGAGCGGGCAAGAGAATGGCTGCCAGAATGCCGATAATTGCGATGACCACCAGCAATTCGATCAGTGTGAAGCCTTGCTTCGATCTCATGTCGTGTCTTCCTTTCACTATTCGGGAATGAATGCACAGCGAATACGCGGCCTTCGCGTGGTGCGACGGCCTACCCACACACCTGCCAAATCCACGGGCCGGGGTGTAGACAGATCACTCCCGTGCCCGGAAATGAAAGAAGAACACGATTGCCTTGCAGTGGCACTACCTACCTTGACGCTCGTAAAATATCAAGGAATGGAAAAACTGTCAACCCCCTTCTTCTGTCGCTAACGCAGTAGTTGTGGACATATCTATATGCATTTCCGGGCAGCGTTGTTCACAACGTCTGACCCTTGCAGCACAGCGCGATGGCGTGGCATTCAGGGGCCGGGCGGGGTATCCCGAATGTGTCAGGCGGCCAATCGATACCAGCGGATCGCGGAGGCGCCCTCTTCGTAACACCAGAAGGCGACGAGGATGTGGCCTCCTTCGAGACGCGTGATGCAGGGTGCGCCGAAGCGGAGGGTTGCGAAGTTTTGGGACATGTTGCCCGTGGACGCTGTGAGGGTGGCGGTCTGCGCGCCCCACAGAGGCAATTCGTAATCATTGACCCAACGGCCGCCATCGAGGTGTGACACGTTGGCCCACAGCCCCGGCGCATCCATGCGGCGGTACACGCAGAGTACACTTCCATCGGCTAGCGACATGATGCTCGGCGTCTGGCCGTGGAGACCGGTGGGTGTGGGGTGCGACCACGTTTCGCCGCCGTCCTCGCTTGTTGCGAAGTGATTCTCGCGATCGCATCCGGCATCGGCATCATACGTCCACGCAACGGCGAGCAAACGGCCATCGGCCATTTCGACCACCTTGCTTTCCCAGAAGTGCACGCGGCCGTGCTGCTCAATCATGATGTCGCGCCATTCCGGCCATGTGCTTCCGCTGTCGCGCGAGAACAGTGCCACGGTTCGGATGCCGTTCGGGCACGAGCCGTCCCATCCTTGCCAGGTTGACGTCGGCAAGAGCCAGCGGCCATCGCGCAAGATGACGATGGGACTGCACAGCTCGAACGAGGGCCCGATGAGCGGTGGGTTCAGCGTCTCCGGGCGCGACCAGGTGCGTCCGCGGTCATGTGAGCGGAGCAGCAGCAACTCCGTGGGCACGAAGCCGAGGTTGTCCGTGTTGGTCAGCCCTTCATTCAAGTGCTCCGTGCGGTCGTGTCGCACCATGAACGCGACGAGATCGCCGTTCGGCAAGGCAGTCAAACGCGATACATCGGAAGTGACGCGCTCCTTCGTACCTGGATAGATGGGACCCTCCAGTGTCCAGGTCTTTCCATGATCGGTTGAGCGGCACACATTCGTGTGCAGGTTGACCGCTTCGAAGGCTTCCCCGAGGGCTATCGTCGCGATTAGCTCGCCCCCAGCCAATGAGACAAGCGACGGGAAGTAGGCCTGCACGCTGCGCACGTGCGGAATGGGATTCCGGTAGAGGATCCCGGTTTCTTCAATGGCAATCTTCTGCACGTAACACACTCCCGGCCATTGCAGGGCGACGCCTAGAGCGCGCCTGCGCTTTCAATCAGATCGATCGGTAGCGTCTTCGATTCAGTAATGTCGGCGGCCACGGACTCGACCAATAGACCGGCCGTATCGACAGCCTCCGCAGTGGACGCAATCCGCAGATAGCTGACGCCATTATCGGTTTGGTTGTGCAATGGCAGTGACAACGCCCACTGTCCATCGAGTTGGACGTCACAACGATGCCGCGTCAAGTTCCACTTCAGGACCAGCCCGCACATGCGGCCCGCCTGCATCTGCGGACCCGCGCCCAGGTTTCCGTCGGCGGGAATCGCGAGGTTGAACATGGCCAACCGTATGCCGTCGGGATCGCCGGGATTAAAGAAGCGGTTGTGGAGCGCGATGTTCGCACCCGCAAAGCCATTCTGGAGTTGCAGACGGATTGTGACACTGCCCGCGCGCCCATTCGGAAAATTCCAAATTGCAGCGTCGGGATCGCGTTCGTCGGAACGTCGTATGTGCAGCACCTTCGCGCCCGGCTTGTCTGGATGCTCTACGAGCACCGGGCCCTGGCAACGATCGCGCCACCAACCGGACGCGGGTCCAAACTCCTTGAACACGCACCAATCCTCGAGGCCATGAGAGAAGTCGTCATACGCGTGCGTGGCCGTGAGCCACGCGGGGTCGATGTAGACCACGTTGCGGCCTCCGCCACCCTGCCCGGCGATGACCATGATGTACCCATCTTCCGAGTAGGAGGGCAGGGGATAGGCGGTGCCCCGATCGCCGCTGTGCGGTGGAGACTCGTTGCGGCGCGCGTCACGGTAGATCTCGCGGAAGCCTATCCAGGTGCGTCCTTCGTCGTCGCTGATGGCGCCATGCAGTGCGTCTCGTCCGCCGTAGACTCCCTGACCGTGAAGGCGCGGCGGCATTTCGCAATTGTTCCAGAAGACCGCAACGCGCCCGCCCGGCAGCCGCAATATGCCTGGTGGACCCGAAGAGGAGTGGAAGCGCGACGCGGTAGCGGGCGACCACAGCACGCCGTCGCGCGAGAAGGACTCGTACAGGAAGCCCGCCTGCGTTCGCATGAGCATCCACAGGGTGCCGTCCTTCAACGGCAAGATCACAGGCTCCACCGCACCGTTGTTGCTTCCGTTGTGATTCGCGAAGCACGGCGACACCAGCGCGGCGCTTGGTTGCGACCACACGATGCCGCCGTCGTCGGACATCACCGTGGTGCTGCGATTCGATCCGACAGGCGGCCCGTCTTCCAGGCCTGGCACCCAGTACGCGAACGGCACCACGATGCGCCCTGTATCGAGCTGTTTGGCGTCAAGGATGTCGCCCACATAGCCTTCGAAGAAGGGTTTCATTTCACCCCATCGCGCGCCGTGTTCTTCGGTCTTCCCGTGGTACAGGTCGATGAAGAAATCCACCGCGGGCTTTCGGCCCGTTCCGCGTGCCTTCAGCGCAAACGCGTGCAACTCGCCCTCGCGGTCCAGTAGCAGTTGCGGCGCGGGAAGATCGCCCTCGGGAACGTTGAACGCAGGTGCGCGTCCTTTCCAGGTCCGCGCCTCGTCGATTGTGGCGATGGCCGTGTAGCGGTCGCCGTCGCGTGTGAGCAGCGTGAATCCACCTTCGGAGCGGCCCACCGTGTATACGCGTGCCTTGGGAACGATGACCTCCGGAGGCTTGGGTGCCTCTTGTGCCCAGGCGGCCACACGCGCGGTGAAACTCGCGGCAAGGATACAGGCGATGAGCGCGGCCCGTCTCACGAGTCCGCGGCTCCAGGCGTGGAGTCCGGCGTGTTGGCACCAGGCGGACGCCGGACCGTCATGCGGCAGCGTCCCTTCTCGCAACTGATGACGTCGTAATCCACCTCATACCCGTATTCGCGAATGAGCGGGGGATATAGGTGGCGGCAATGTTCGCAGTAGCTTTCGTACGGGGCGATGCGGCCGCTCTGGTGGACCAGTCTGGCGGAAGGACAGTCGTGCATGTCGATGATGAACATGTCGTCATATAGCGTCAGTTTGTGGCGGCCGCCCTCTTCGCCGAGCGTGTGGGTCCAGTACTTGTGCATCCCCTTGAGGCCCTCGGTGCGGATGTACTCGCGGAGGTTGCCGAGAAAGTTGTCGGAAATGCCCTTCCAGAAGGCAAATACCTCGTCCTT
>JADLGB010000079.1 GCA_020849535.1 Candidatus Hydrogenedentota bacterium | reverse complement strand
TGCCCATCGCCTGTCCGCCATTGTCACTCCTCCTCGCCAACGCTCCACCCGTGCCCTGCGAGAAGTATGGTATCACAAACATAGATAAATATCAATCAATATTCCGACAGACCCTTGAAGGGGGTGGCCCGCAGGGCCGGGGGATGTGAGGCCGCCAGATGGCCCCAGACCCAGATTGAACTGCACTAACGGAGAACATTGAACATGAACTATCGAGACGATCTCGTGAAAGAACGCCTGGCCTTTCTGAGCCAAGAACCCGACAAGCTCCGCCAGTCGCGGGGCCGGGAACTGTACGACACGCTGGACGCGCTGGGATTGACCCACGGGCAGTTCTTCCGCGCACTTGGCACAAACGTGGCCGACTACTGCGCGCAGGAGTTCGGCATCGACCTGAGCCGCATCACCGTTGACCGCTTCTTCCAGAGCGACCCGAACGCGAAGTGGCTCTTCCCGGACGTGGTGCGGGAAGCGGTGCTGGCGGGACTCAAACGCAAGCCGGTCTACCCCGAGCTGATCATCCGCGATGAGGCGGTGCATGGCACGGCCTACGACGTGCCCTACGTCCAGGAATCGTCCGCGGAAGAGGAACTGCGCACCGTTGCAGAGGGGGCGGCCATTCCGGAATCGGAGATCACCTACGGCGACCGTATCGTGCGGCTCGACAAGAAAGGCCGTGGCGTCGTGGCCTCGTACGAGGTGATCCGGCGCATGTCCGTGGACATGCTGCGCGTCCACCTTCAGCGGATCGGCGAGCGCCTCGGGCGCAACCTCGACGGGCGCCTCGCCAAGGTGCTCGTCGACGGCGACTCGTCGGGCAGCGGCACCGCGGCCCCGTCGATCAACACGGCCACGAGCGGCGCGTGGACCTACGCGGACCTCGTCAAAGGCTTCATGACCCTGACGCTCGACAAGTACTTCACGCCGACGCACATGTTGGCCAACGCGGAACTCGCGCAGACCATTCTGGGCTTGGCGGAGTTCAAGGACGCGGCGCTGTTCGACTTCGCAAAGACGGGCAACCTGCCCACGCCCCTCGGCGTGCGGCTCGTTCCGATGGTCGATCAGCCCGAGGACAAGCTCACCATCCTCGACGCGGGGTACGCCGTCCAAAAGCTGACCGAACAGGACCTGCTTGTCGAAAGCGACAAGCTCATCCATCAGCAGTGGGACCGCACGTACCTCACCGTCGTGACCGATTTCGCGATCATCTACCAGGATGCGCGCGTCGTCGTGCGTAGCGACTGGTCCTAGTCCCTCCTCCCCCGGAGCCGGGCGGGCGCCGCAACACCCCAGGGTCACCCGCGGCGCCCGCCTTCCCGAATCCCGGTGACCCACAGGAGGAGCGCGACATGCCGCCGTTCACGAATGAAACGCAGGTGCGTCTCAAGTTTCAGTTGAGCGACATCGTCTTGGTGCCGTCCGTCCTCATCGAGGCGGCCATCGAAGATGCGCACAACAACGTCGCTCGCCAACTCGACACCGACGTGGAAACGGATCCGCCCGAAGCGGGCCTGGTGTCTGGAGAAACACTGTTGGCGGGTGCGTACCTCTTTCGATCGCTCGCCGCGCAGGATGCCTTCTCGCAGAAGAATATCCGCCTCGGCGGACAGCACATTCAGGACGGCGACCGCTTTCGCGCGCTCACGGCCATGGCCGCGCTCACGGAGAAACAGGCGTGGTACCTGCTGGAGCCCTACTTGATGGACGCGCCTGCGCGCATTCCCGCGGACGCGACCGGCTCGATGCCTGTGCTTGGGGAGGATTGACCCATGGCCGTCACCTTGGGGAGCTACACCTTTGATCTAGCCCACACGGCCGTACGCGAAGCGCACCAGGAAGTCGGGGGGCGGCGTGAGCGCGTTGTGGAGATCAACGGCGTAATCGTGGGCGAAAGTTCGCCCGCCGCCATCGAGGCCAAGCTCGACGCGATCCTGAGCGCGTCTGCCTCCGACACCTACACGGCGGCGTTGAGCCTTCGAGAAGGCCGGCGCCTCCTTGTCCGGCGGACCGAATTCGAGCGGCACGTATCGCCAGACGCGTTGACGGGCGCCTTCGTGCTGAAACTGCACGCGCGCGATCCAATCGAGGAGTCCATCACAACGGCGACGGTGAACTGGACCGTTCAGGTGTCCGGCTCGACCCTTCCCCTCACGACCGAAGGCACGGCCCCCGCGCCGCTCTCGATCTCGCTGTTCGCCATTGGCGATGTGGTCAATCCCGCGTTCGACGATGGCGAACGCACAATCACGTACAGCGGGACAGTGCCCGATGGCTCCACCCTCGTATTTGATGGTGTGACCCAGCGCGTCACCTTGGACGGTGAAGATGTGACACCGTATACACAGGGACTCTTCCCCTGTGTCGATCCCGTCAGCAGCACGCTGCGTTACACGGATGCCGCGGCGAGTTCGCACCATGCGAACGTCACTGTCGCTTACCGCGAGCGCTGGTGGTGAGCGGCATGGACTACGCACTCGAAATCTACGATACCGAGGGAAGGCGCATCGCGCGCCTTACGGACGTGCCGTTGGTCGAGGTCGTGCACACGTGGTCCGGAGAGCCGGACCGCATCCACGGGATGCTGCCCGAGGGCGTGATGGACCTGAGCCACGGCTACCGCATCCACGCCATCGTCGATGGCGTGCCCGTGTGCGATGCGTATGTCACGGCGGTCGCACCACAGTGGGGCGAGACGCGCAAACTCATCCTCGACAAGTACGTCACCTTTCGCGAGGTCATCGCGTTCGAGGCGGAGCGCGACGCGTTGGATGGCAACACCACCGTGTCCCGCGCGTACACGAACCGCACGGTCGAATCCATGGTCCGCGACATCGTTCAAAGCGCGCCCGGCGCGATCCATTACACCGTCGCGCATGCAGCGTACCCGGACGGAGCACAGCGCGAGTACGCGAAGTTTCTCGCGCGGAAGAATGCGGGGAACGAACTGGGCGTCGGCGGCATCGCTACGGGGCAGTGGGTAGGCGCGGATCGCATTGATGCAACCGCCGCGTATGCGAAGGACGGCGACACCATTGCCGGACTCAAGGTGGATGGCGTCACCTGGCCGGACGTGCGCCTGATGCTGATCGATTCGGAGGAGACTTCCAAGAATTCGCACGCGGTGGCGCGGCATCCCGAGATCGCGGAGTGGTCCGACGCGCAGTACGACACGAGCGGCTACAAGCTGCGGGCCGATGCGGCGAGGACCGCGTTACAGGCGCTCATGGGCGGCAAGGGGATCGACTATGTCGAATTGAATCCGTACCGCGACGCGTCGGGCGCGTTTGACGACCGCGTGGATGCCTACGGGCGTTACCTCGCGCTGGTCTTTGGCGGCGGCGAATGCTTTAACGCGGCCCTCGTCGAGCAGGGGCACGCGGACGTCTATCTCTACGAAGATGGCAAGTACCTGGTGCCCGAGATGGAATTGAAAGACTTCTTCTCGTACACGCAGGCGAACGTTTCGTCCATCGAGGCGGCCGCGGCCACGCTTGTGAACTTCGATGCGAGCGGCGGCGTGCTGGAAGCCTTGACCGCGCTCGCCTACGCGGCGGGCGGCGGCATCTGGTCCTCGGACGCCACGCTGCGCGTGCTGTTCCGCATGGCGGGGCGCGTGGATCGCGTGGTGTATTTCGATCCGGTGCGGATGGGTGTGGCATTGGGCTCGGATTCCCGGGAGGTCGCAAACGCGATCTATTTCGAGGGCAATCCCGTCACCGGGACCCTGGAAAAGACGTATTGGCGCGGGGACAGTATCGACGCGTACGGATTTCACGGACGTTCGCTGGACCATTACGGCATCTCCCTGGAAGAGGACGCGGACAAACTGGCCGAAGGGTTGCTGCTAGACGTGGCGTATCCCGAGCCTGCGGGAGGCATCGAGTTCTTTGAAGGCAACACTTCGGTTCGCGTGGGCGATGTTGTCGAGGTGCGCGGGGCGGTGCCGCGGCGCCTCGAGCGGGAGGCTGCGGACGAATGGGGCGGACTATTCACGGGGCGGCTTGTGGCGCGCGTGAAGAGCGTCACACACCGCTTGTCGGGGCGGCAGGTTTCCACGCATGTCGCCTTCACGTCGCCGCTGCGCTCCGTCGCGGATCCGTTGCGCTTCATGGTGCGCAGCCAGCCGCGCGAAACCGAACTGTTCCAGTTCCGGCTCGACGTGGCGGATGTGGGCCTGGATGCGGGATATCACCTGGACTGAGGACACACCAACGCCATTGGAAACGGATGTGGTTCCAGGCACCCAAGACAAAGAACATCCCCCTACACCCCCTTCAAAGGGGGATGAACGCAGCACGGGAGCTGTAGTTGTGTGTGAATCTAGAGGGCAACACATCAACGACTGACGCGAAGAATTCGCGGCCCGAAGGGCACGCGCCCTGCGTCCCCCTTTGAGGAAACGTCGAAGTATTTTTACGCTGTTGTGCATCTTGTGCCTGCGCGCTGTTTGAAGGCCCAAATCGCGTCGATGGCGCGCGAGAGGAGGCTTTGGAACCGTGTGTGGGC
>JADLGB010000078.1 GCA_020849535.1 Candidatus Hydrogenedentota bacterium | reverse complement strand
GCGGAGAGGAGTCTCAGGTTGGCGCGTAGCTCGCGCATGAGGCGGGTGAAGGCGATGATGGCGCTTGGGTTGGGGTTGTTCGATGGGTCTTCCGAAGAACGCGGGCTGGAAGCCCGTGCCACCTCGAAGAGGCTGGAAGCCTGGGCGAGGTGGGTGGTGGCGGCGTTGACGAGGACTTGGAGCATGGCGACGTTGTGGGCGGTGTGGATGCCCATGGGGTTGGGGTGGGGCTGGGATTCGACGATGGCGAGGGCGTCGGTGAGGACGGTGTTGTATTCGGTGAGCTGGTAGGGGCAGGTGGGGGACGGGGTGGACGAGGTGGACGAAGTGGACGAGGTGGACGGGGTGGACGAGGTGGGAGAATGGGAGTTATGGGAAGTATGGGAATTATGGGACGGATGGGAAGAATCGGACGGATCGGAGGGCGAGGGGGACGGACTTTGGTTTGCGGTGGGGTTGGCGAGGGGGCAGAGGTGCCAGTAGGGGCAGTCTTGGGTGCAGGGGCGGAGGCGGCGGGAGTAGAGGCCGTGGATGACGGCGTTGCGGTTGCCAGGGGGCGCGCCGGTGAGGTTGAAGCCGCCGTGGAATGGGCAGCGGCCGGAGGGGTGATCGGAGGTGTTGGTGCAGGGGGTGGCGTCGGGAAGGCGTGCGCCGCAGATGCGGCGCTTGAGTTGGGTTTCTTTTGCGTTGACGGTGGCGAGCCAGTCTTGGGTCCAGGAGCGGGCGCTGGGGGTGCCGAGGGTGGTGAGGGTAGCGTTGTTGGTTTGCATGAGTGGGGTTCTCCTTATAAAGATAGGCCGGGGTGTTGCAGTGGAGGGGGAATGAGGAGTGATGAATGAGGAATGAGGAATGGGTGGACGGCGTGGACGGCGTGGACGGGGTGGACAGGGTGGACGGCGTGGACAGGGGGACAGCAAGGGACAGCAAGGGACAGCAAGGACAGCAAGGGACAGCAAGGGACAGCAAGGACAGCAAGGACAGCAAGGACAGCAAGGACAGCAAGGGACAGCAAGGACAGCAAGGGACAGCAAGGGACGGCAAGGGACGGCAAGGGACGGCAAGGACGGGGGTGGACGGGGTGGACAGCGGGGAGATGATTTGAGAGTTCAGATTCGAGATCTCAGAAGGGGGAGGATTCGGGGGTTGTGGCGAGGCGAGTTGCAACGAGTCGTGAAGAGGGTTTGTCGTCCCGCAGATTTGCGCAGATAGGATATAGGTTCAAGCTGCCCGCAACCCCCATGTATCCCTCTTCAGTCCGCGCCCGTCCGTGCCGCTCCCCCAAAACGGGCCGCCGCCCCAGTTCCCCGGAGCGGCGGCTTAACCAGTGTGCAGTCTGTATTCTTTAGTACCGGTAATGCTCCGGCTTGTACGGGCCATCCGGCGACACGCCCAAGTACTTGGCCTGCTTCTCATCGAGCCGGTCCAGCCTGGCGCCCAGCTTCTCGAGGTGCAGCCGCGCCACTTCCTCGTCGAGGATTTTGGGCAACGTGTAGACCTTCCCAACCTCATACTTCGCCGTCTCCGTGGCGAGTGAAATCTGGGCCAAGGTCTGGTTAGAGAATGAGTTGGACATAACAAACGATGGATGTCCCGTGGCGCAGCCCAGGTTCACCAGGCGGCCGCGCGCCAGTAGAATGAGGCTCTTGCCGTTCGGGAAAATGAACTTGTCCACCTGCGGCTTGATGTTCAGTTCTTTCAGCCGGCCTTTCGCCACCTCAGCATCGAGCCAGGCCACCTCAATCTCCGCATCGAAGTGCCCGATATTGCAGACGATGGCCTCGTCCTTCATGTTCTGCATGTGTTCGCGCCGGATAACGTCGCAACAGCCCGTCGTCGTGACGAAGATATCGCCCATCTTCGCGGCTTCTTCCATCGGGAGGACCTGATAGCCTTCCATGCAGGCCTGGAGGGCGCAAATCGGGTCGATTTCCGTGACAAGCACCCGCGCGCCCAGGCCGCGCATGGCGTCCGCGCAACCCTTGCCCACGTCGCCGTAGCCGGCCACCACCACGATCTTGCCCGCCATCATCACATCCGTGGCGCGCTTGATCCCGTCCGCCAGCGATTCCCGGCAACCGTAAAGGTTGTCGAACTTGGACTTCGTCACGGAGTCGTTCACGTTGATGGCGCGAGTCAGGAGCGTCCCATCCTCCATCATGTGATAGAGCCGGTGCACGCCGGTCGTGGTTTCCTCAGACACACCGATCCAACGTTCCACATACTCGTGCCACTTGTTGGGGCTTTCGGCGTGGACGTGGTGGAGCAGGCGGTCGATGATCTCGATCTCCTGGTTGTCCGTGCAGACGGGCGGCAGCTTGCCGGTCTTTGTAAACGTCTCCTCGAACTGGTAGCCGCGGTGAATCAGCAGTGTGGCGTCGCCCCCATCGTCCACGACTAACTGGGGACCCGTGCCGTCGGGCCACGTCATCGCCTGAAGCGTGCACCACCAGTATTCTTCGAGCGTTTCGCCTTTCCACGCAAACACCGGGTGACCCGCCTTCGCGATGGCCGCCGCGGCATGGTCCTGCGTCGAGAAGATATTGCAGCTCGCCCACCGTACATCGGCGCCCAGCGCGGCGAGGGTCTCGATCAGCACCGCGGTCTGAATCGTCATGTGCAGGGAGCCCATTACCTGGTACCCCGCCAACGGCTGCTTACTCGCATACCGCTCGCGGATGGCCATGAGTCCCGGCATCTCCTTCTCGGCCATGTCGATCTCTTTGCGGCCCCAGTCTGCCAGGCCGAGATCGGCGACCTTGAAGTCGGTTTGTTTTTCCAGTGTGGCTGGAGTCATCGTGTCGTATCCTCCGTTATTTCGCAGCCTTGCTGCGTCTTGTTCCCTGTTTGGCCCCGCTTTTGGGTACGTTCGCGCCTGGAATGACTTCGCACACCTCGACGGGGCGTTCAATACCCAGAAAGTTCACCTTGACACCTTTTCCCGTGGTGGCGTCCACAGACAGGTCGGCCAGCATCGATTTCGGCGCGGCGATACCGCTCTTCGTGTTGCGCTGCGCCCAGTCCACCGTCAGGAAGGCGATATTCACCGTCTGGCCCATGATGTCGGGCCGCGCATAATCCGGGTGCCCTACCGAACCCAGGTAGATTTCGCCGGAACTGAGGCCCACCCGGAGACCTTCGCCCACCAGCGCCTTCGACTGGAGCGCGGCCGCCACCGCCCGCTCGCGGTGCGCGCTGCCCGAGTAAAAAGCCAAGTACTGATCGCCCATGTACTTGACCGGGATACCATCGTGGCGGAGCGTCACCTCCGTCAACTGGTAGAAGAGCCCGTTGGCCCAAATGGCGAAGTCGCGGGCGCGCATGTGGAGCGACTTCTCGTAGGCGCCCGATACGCTCGTTACCAGCACGCTGCCCTCAAAGACATCGCGCGCCTCCTCGTGGGCGCCCAAGAGCCAGTCGACCGAAACCCCAAGGAGTTTCGTCAGCGAGGTCAGAACCGCGATGTCGGGTGCGTTCTCGCCCCGTTCCCACTTGGAAACAGCCTGTGGGCTCACATTGAGGGCATTGGCGACGTCCTGTTGTTTCAGGCCGCGCTTCTCCCTCTGGGACCGGATTCGTTTTGCCAGATCACTCAGCAACATATGTGTTTCTCAGAGTCAACCAAGGTTCTGTCCAAAGTGTAATCCAAAGAGGCCAGCGGGACAATGACGCATTCGTTGTTATCAGTGTCGCGGCGGTTTAGCCAAGACCGCAAGGAAGGGGAGAGGAGGGGTCCGCAGATGCCGCAGATGGGCGCAGATGAAGAAATCCAGGGGCATGAGATTTGTGACGGTATTGCGTCCGTGCGAGTCCGTGCGAGTCCGTGCGACAAAGCCACTTCAGATTTCTTATGTGTTGGGGTGAACCAGGGACAACAAAGAGAAGAGGAAGGACTCAATGCGGGGCAAGCGCGTGTGGCACAGCCACGCCGCAGCGTGGCTGTGTCTTTCTGGGATGATTCAGGCGTTACACCAATTTCACCCAGAGAAGTCCAAAAGACTTCGACTACACCTCAATCCTCTCATACTCGAATGGATCCGGCGTCTCGAAATCGAAGGTGTACACCGCCGGATCGATTTCGACGGTCTGCTTCGTGGTGACGGCCTCGTGGCCGGCAATGTCGCAGACGGACGCCATCAGGCCGACCATCTCGTTGGTTCGCGGTTTGCCGCCTTCCTTGATGTGCTTGGCGAAGGCCTGGAACTGCCGCACGTCGGGGGTGATGTCAAACCAGGACGGGTCCATCTCGTCCTCAAAGGGAATAGGCGGCTGGTCTTCCCATCGGCTATATGTCTGGGACTGCCCAGTCGATTTGATCCACTCAATAATCTTCTGGTCGGTGGTGGGTTCCATCGTCTTGGGGTCGAGCCAAACCTTGATCGGCTCTGGGAATACCACGCAACCGGGCTTATCGAGCGACCAGCGTTCGCGCAGCTCGAAAGTGGCGTCATCGCCGATCAGCAGCATGGACGCGCCCTTCTTTGCGCTTTGCGTGAGGCCCGACCATGTGACGCGTACGGTATAGGGTTTGTTGATCGCCCGGATGTCCTGCTCGGCAATCTTGGCGTCGATGGTGCCGAAGCCGCGTGTGCGGCGCGACATTTCATACTCGTAGGTCACGGTGAGGTTGTCATATACCGTCCGTCCATCGCGCCAATAATCAATTCCGCCGGTCCCCCACACGCGCGAGGGCATCGTGCCCAGCAGGAAGTTGATGATCTCGAGATGATGGGTGGCGAGTTCGCTCAGCAGTCCCGAGGAGTATTCCTCGTAGATGCGCCAGTTCCAGTGCTTCTCGAAATCGGGAATCCACTGCTTTTCGGCGGGGCTCAATTCATAGGGAGAGCCATCCATCTTCTTGGGGAACGGGCGCCGCCACGCGTCGTTGCGGTGCCACTGCGCTTCAATGAATGAGACGCGGCCCAGACGGCCTTTCTGCAGCATCTGCGTTGCGGCGAAGTTGTACTCGGGGTTGTAACGCCGTTGATGACCGACCTGCACGAAGAGGCCTGTCTCGTGGCACTTCGTGACTATATCGCGGCAGGCCTCATACGTGTGGGCCATCGTCTTCTCACAGAACACAAACTTGCCCGCAGCCAAACAGTCCATGACGATCTTGTAGTGCGTTTTGTAAGGCGTCGCGATGATGACCGCGTCGATGTTGTCCGCCTCCTTCTCTAACATCGCACGGTAATCGATGTAGAGGTGGTCCTTGAGCCGTGGTTCATTCTTTGTCGCGAACCAACCGTTGCCAAGATTGAACCTGAGGCAATCGGCCATCGCGGTGATTTGAATACTCTCAGCGCCCGCGAGCCCGTCCTGAATGTGAAGCCGGTTCTGGCTGCCGGTGCCGATCAAGGCAACGCGGACCTTCTCATTCTGCGCGTAGGATAGGGGCGACCACCCTGCCGCGACGGCAACGCCTGCCGTGGCGCCGGTTGCCTTCATGAAGTTCCGTCGAGTGAGTTCCGTGTCCATGGCCGGCTCCTTCTCTTTTCCTTCAGTCCGTCCATTTCATTCTGATGCAGCAACCGTCTATGGATTTCTGCCGACGTATCGATGCAAGTAGACATCCTTATTGCCATGTTCCGTATCGGAATAGATCAATTGCACAACTCTGTTCCCCGACCAGAATGACAATCGGGTGTTCCCAGACTTCTCCCCACCGATGACTCCTTTGTCCCAGCGTACACGTATAGGCGCCTCCGTCATTTCATCCAGTTCCTCGAGATTCTCGATGAGGTCATTGACAAGCGCTCCGGAGTCAGTACCCTCATACTTCCCGATGTCCTGTCCGACCGTGGCCAACTTCCCATCTCTGAATATCAGTTCTCCAACAGCCTTAGCCCCCGCGCCCTTGCCACGAACGGTGCAGACGGTCCTTGTCCGTACATGCGTGTCCGGTTCGCCCTCTTCAATCACAAATTGGCCATCAAAACGGCTCTGAAGTGATGTCTTGTCTTCGCCTAGAACAAACTTGAGTTCTCCGAGGCGTTCGACGCTCCCTGACGCGCCCGAGGTGTCCGCGCTGCCACGATCAGGCGTCGGGGCGTCCGCTCCCGTGGCAAGGAAACAGAGTGCAACCCCAAAAAGTGCCGTGCCAACCAAGCGTTTCTTCATGATATGTCCTCCGTAAAGTCAGAGAGGTGTTTGTCTCGCGTGCGATCTATTTGAGAAGAACTGCCCATCGCCGGATGTCCGTTGGACAGCCCACGAATCTGAGCATCGCCGAAGACGACAATCTCGAAATACGTCGCCATGGCGTTGTGGACGTAGGATTCTTGAAAGTAGCCCTCGGGGAGCTGGTCCTCGACGACGTGAGTGGGGGAGGGGGCGGCGGCCTCTGATTCTGCCGGGAACGCCACGATGGGGGATCCCACCAGGACTGCAATCCCCAGAACGCTCCGCACAACCGTAGAATAGCGTCGCAGAGTCATGATTTCAGGATAGACCTAATGGGCATCGCCGTCAACCGCAATGAATTTGAAACTGACCACGGGGACACGGGGAACACGGGGCGAAGAGACAAGGTGTTGCTTTCGAGTCCAGGATGCTCGGGTTGAGAAGCATTCATGAGTTCCTGAGTTCCAGATTCAGAACCTCTTCGATCTGGAACTCAGGAACTCATGAAAGGAGGGCCGAGGCACCAGATTGATCCTACAGCCTAACTTCAGTTTTTTGAAGCACCTGCGTCCCTCTTCCCGTGCGGGCGACTATATGGTTAATGAAGTTAGCGATGAATCGCGAAAAAGGTCGCGAAAAAGTGCTTGACTTTCCACATGGGGATCAGTACACTCCCGCCTTCGTGGCAGCCCTGCCGTCACCTCACTGTGGTAGGTAGTGGTCCGGTCGGTCCCTCCGGGGACATGTACGGGGCGTCACAAACTTCGGCGAATTCACCCCATCGGGCATATTCGGCCTTTTGTTGGTGTTCGCTGTTTTGTTCGGTTTCGCAAGGCAAACCTGGTCCTGGTACTGGGTCCCTAATTCACGATTCTCATGAGTTGTCTCGCTCTGTTCGGACAACGGGGGAGGGCACTTGCTGTCCCCCGCGCTGGTGACTGCTGTTTCTGAAAGTTAAGAGGTATTCTCGTGGCTCAGATTTTCCCGTCCAGCATGAACACGGTGGCCCGTGTGAGCATCATTGGGGGAATCCTTTTTCTGGGGGTGGCCGGAGCGGCGGCCATGGCCTTCTACCGCTCGCCGTTCGTGACCCGCGTCGGGATGGCCCGTGAACAGAACGTGCCGTTCAGCCACCGCCACCACGTGGCCGGACTCGGTATCGACTGCCGCTATTGCCACACGTCGGTGGAAGACAATGCGTTCGCCGGAATCCCCCCCACCGAAACCTGCATGACCTGTCACTCGCAGGTGTGGACCGAGGCTCCAATGCTTCAGCCGGTCCGCGATAGCTGGGACACGTTGCAGCCGCTCGAATGGACCCGCGTCAACGACCTTCCCGACTTCGTCTTTTTCAATCACAGCATTCACGTGAACAAGGGCATCGGGTGCGTGACCTGCCACGGCCAGGTAGACCAGATGCCGCTGATGTCCAAAGGGCAGACCCTGCACATGCAATGGTGTTTGCAGTGCCACAAAGCGCCTGAAAACTTCATCCGCCCGAAAGAGGAAGTCTTCAATATGAACTGGCGTCCCACACCGGAGCAGTTGGCCCTCGGTGCGGACGAAGGGTTGACGATGGGCGAGAAGCTCGTCAAAGACTACAACATCAACAAACAGCAGTTGACCAACTGTTCGGTGTGCCACCGATGAGCAGTAACAAGCCAGGTAAGACCTCCACCGTGAACAATCACACGCAGAATACGACGCCGGTGAAACTCGCGGACGTGCGCCGCAAGCTTCACCAGAAGCAGGGTCCCGAGTATTGGCAAGGCTTGGAGCAGCTCGCGGAAACGCGGGAGTTCAAGGATTTCTTGTATCGCGAGTTTCCGCGCGAAGCCTCCGTCATGGAGAGCAGCGTCGATCGCCGCAACTTCTTCAAAGTCATGGGCGCTTCGCTGGCCTTGGCCGGCCTCGGTGCATCTTGTTCGCGCCAGCCCACCGAACAGATCATCCCGTACGTCAAGCCGCCCAAGGAAATGGTGCCCGGCAGCCCGATGTACTTCGCCACGGCCATGCCGCTCGCGGGCTACGCGATTGGCCTGCTCGCGGAAAGCCACACCGGAAGGCCGACCAAGGTTGAGGGCAACCCCCAGCACCCCGCCAGCACGCCAAACGGGGCGACCGATATCTTCTCGCAGGCGTCCATTTTGAGCCTGTACGACCCGGATCGTTCGACGACCGCCCTGAAACAGGGCCGTATCACGACATGGGAAACCTTCACCGCCGCGATGGACGTCCTGATCAACGGCACGAAGGACGCCGCAGGTGTCCGAACAGGTACCGGTCTGCGCGACCAGGGGGGCGCGGGCCTACGCATCCTCACCGAGACGATCACATCTCCGACGCTGGCGTCGCTCATCCGGAACATGACGAATGACATGCCCGCCGTGCGCTGGCACCAGTATGAGCCTTCGCTACGCGACTCGGTTCGGGCAGGAGCCCAGATCGCCTTTGGCGAGCCGGTGGAATCGCGGTACGACTTCTCGAAAGCCGATATTGTCCTCTCGCTGGATGCGGACTTCCTATCTTGCGGGCCCGGAAGTGTGCGGTACTCGAATCAGTTCGCGGGACGCCGCGCCGTCCATGGCGGTCTTCCCATGAACCGGCTCTATGTGGTGGAGGGTTCACCCTCCTTGACGGGCGCGACTGCCGACCACAGTCTCCACGTTGCCCCCAGCCAGGTTGAGACGATCGCGCGCGCAATAGCGCGGGCCGCGGGCGTCAACGCGCCGGGGCCCGAGGTGGATGGCG
>JADLGB010000077.1 GCA_020849535.1 Candidatus Hydrogenedentota bacterium | reverse complement strand
GGACAGGCTGTAACGCTCAGGATCCGCCTGTACCAGGCCAAACTGTTTGGCCTCGAGTTTGAATAGTCCGGTTCTCCCCGTGTTGAACAAGGTACTTCCGAAGATGCCCATATTCGCCTTTCTTTGCATAGCAGCTCTCGCGCACGCCGCACCGCCTGAACCGGCAACGGGGAATGGTGCCGTCCAGGCCGTGCCACGTGAACTGTCCCCCAGCGGACAGCCATTGACCCAGGAAGAACGCGCCGCACTCGAGCGGGGCGAGACGCTGGTTCTGCTGACCGAGGTTTCCGGCAGTCCGGTCAAGAAGGCGACCGCGGTCACCCTCATCGACGCTCCGGAAGAGAACGTGTTTGCCCTCCTCATGGACTACAACTCCTTTCCCGAGTTCATGCCCTACTGTAAGAAGGTGGAGTTGAAGAAGAAGGAAGGCGAGAGGTCCTGGGTGCGTTTTGAATTAGATTTCCCGTGGCCCATCGGCGACCGCCACTACGTACTGATCCTCAACGACCATCGCGAAGGAGACGCGTTCACCAGTAGCTGGACCTACGAAAAGGACAGCGGCAACATCAACGACACCTACGGCTCCTGGGAAGTGCTCCCGTACAAGGGCAACAAGTCCTTTGTGCGCTACACCTGCTTCACGGACCCCGGCGGCAGCATCCCCGGCTGGGCCAACAACATGGCCACCGAAGTGGCCGTGCCCAACGTGATCGCCGGCCTCCGCAAACGAGTCATCGAAAAGATGAAGGAAGCTTCAGCTTCCCCCAGCCGCAACTGAACGAAGAGGTCAACCACGAAGAACACCCCATCACCATGTGAAGGAATCGTCTTCGTAGGGCGGGATTGATTCCCGCCTTCTTCACCGGGCGGGAACCAATCCCGCCCTACTCAACGAGCTTTGATTGCCAACTGACGGCGGCAAACCCCTGAGCAAGGAACGGTAGCGGTTTGAGTGAGGAGACACAGAGGTGGCATGGGCATTCTGGCCATGGCCTTTGTCTTCGCAAGTGCCCGGCTTCCTTGCACACGCCCTGAATCCCTTTTATACTACTGGTTCACCTCATTGGACTTTCCTCAAAATGACGAGACCATGAAAGGGATTCATGCGTAAACGTTTGATGGTTACCGGCGCCGGCGGCTTTGTGGCGGGCAGCATCATTCAGGATGCGGTCAATGGATGGGAAGTCCACGGGGTCTCCCGTTCCCCCGCGCCTGTCGAGATGTCCAATCTCGTGTGGCACCAGTTACCGGAGGTTGATGCCGATTGCCTGCATGATGTCTTTCACGATATCGAACCCGACGCCTTGATTCACACGGCCGCCTTGGCCGACATCGACTTCTGCGAAGCGAACAAGGAACTCGCCGAACAGGTCAACACGACCTTGACGCGCGAACTTGCGGAACTCTGCGAAGACCACGATACGCGCGTTGTCTTTCTGTCCACGGACACGGTGTTCGACGGCGAGCGCGGTCTGTATACGGAAGATGATCCGCCACATCCCGTGAACTTCTACGGAACCACCAAGGTTCGTGCCGAAGAAGCGGTGGCATCGGTGGGAGGCAATGCAGTCATCGCGCGCGTGGCGCTCGTGATGGGACTGCCCGTGTTGGGCGCGGGCAATTCATTTGTCTCGCGCATGATCGCCACGCTCGAAGCCGGGAAGAATGCCACGGCCCCAAGCAATGAAGTCCGCTCGCCTGTGGACGTGTTTACCTTGGGCCGTGCACTCGTGGAGTTGGCCGGCAACGATTTCCTGGGCCGCATCCATCTCAGCGGAAACGATGTCCTGAATCGCTACGACATGATGCTGCGCATCGCGGCACGTCTGGGTTACGCGCCGGATCGTATCATCGCGCAGGACCCGAGTGGCATCCCTGGCCGTGCGCCGCGTCCGCGCGATGTATCCCTGAGCAACGCGAAGGCCCGGGCCGTCCTGCAGACGCCCATGGCCGGTCTTGACGAAGGGTTGGAATTGGTTCTGGCTTCCAGAAAGTAGGCGCACATGAGTCCGTCGATTCGTTTCGATCTCGAGAGCAAGTTCGGGTCCGAGTATGGGAAGGAAGAGGAGCAGGCCTTATTGGACGTGCTTCATCAGAACGCGCCTACCAGCGGCAACGCGTGCATCGCGTTTGAGCAGGCCTTCGCCGCATATTGCGGAACGGCCCACGCCCGCGCCTGTTCCAACGGCACGGCCGCGTTGTTTCTCTCTCTCCTGGGGCTCGGCGTCGGACCCGGAGACCGTGTGCTGACCACACCCATGACGTGGATCGCGACCGCCGCCGCGGGTGCGACTTTGGGCGCCGAAGTCGACTTCGTCGATATCGATCCCCTGACTTATAACCTCGATCCCAATCAGCTCGAAGCGAAGCTGACGCCCAACACGAAGGCCGTGCTGCCCGTGCATCTCTACGGCCAGTGCTGCGACATGGACGCCATTCTTGGCCTCGCGAAGAAACACGGCTTCGCCGTCGTGGAAGATGCATGTCACGCGCTCGGCGCCGAATACAAAAGCCGCAAAGCGGGCAGCATGGGCGCGACCGGTTGCTTCAGCTTCCACGAGCAGAAGAATATCTCGACACTCGGCGAAGGCGGCATCATCACGACCAATGACCCTGCGCTGTTCGAGCGCATCGCCCTCTACCGCTCTCACTGTACCCGCGTCTACGGGAAGAGCACCAAGTATTGCCAACTTGACGAGAGCAAGTTCCCGATGGGCAAACGTTTCTGGTGGCAAGATTTTGAGGATTGCGGTTACAACTTCCGCATGACGGACATTCAGGCGGCCGTGGGTCTGATCCAGTTGAAGAAACTCGACGCGCTGAACCAGCGCCGGATTGATATCGCCGCGTCCATCAGCGAAGGGTTGAAGGAAGTGCCCGGCCTCACCCTACCCACCGTTGCAGAGGGATGCAAGCACGTCTTTCATCTGTACCCGCTGCAGCTCGATCCCAAGGCGTACGGCCTGACGAAGGAAGACTTCATCGCGCGCATGCTCAACGAACGCGGCATCAAGATCGGCACGCACTACATCCCGCTGCACTGGAGCGCCGCATTCCAGAAGCGCGGGTTCAAGCGTGGCCAGTTCCCCGTCGCGGAAAGCCTCTTCGAGCGCTTGGTAACCCTGCCGATTCATCCGCGGCTGACGCAAGAGGCTGTGGAGCACCTCATCGACAGCATACGGGCCTTGCGCGTAGGGTAGGCGTTGGCAAAGAACATCCCCCTCGGCCCTGCGGGCCTGCCCCCTTCAAAGGGGGACCCAAGAGGGCCCTTCGGGCTGAGGAATTCACAATGCATGCAACACTAGTGTTGCATGGGTCCCCCTTTGAAGGGGGTGAAGGGGGATGTTCTTCTCTTTGCCTTCTCTTTGTCTGTCCATCGCGCGAAGCGCGATCTAACGCCCCCACATCCATCCCGTCGCTTCTACTGCCCCGCGCGGATCCACTCCTCATCAAACCGCACATGCTTGATCGTCGAACCGGGCACGTCGCTCCGCGTGTAGGAGTAGCTGCAATGAATGCTCCCATCGCTCGCCTGAATCAGCGAGGGGTACGACCCCGAGCCTTTCTCCGGCGCAAAATCCTCAATCCGGCGGCTCACGGGCCAAGTCTGTCCCTCATCCTCGGAAAGGTAGGCGGTCAGGATGTGGCGTCCATCGTTCGTGTCGTTGCACACCAGCACCCAATGGCCGTTCTTCAGCACGGTGCACTCCACGCTCGACCCGGGATTCGGGATATCGAGATGCGTCACGGGACCCCAGGTCTTGCCATCATCCTTGGAGGTCGCGGTCCGCACCTTCTTGGGAAATCCATTGTCACGCATGAAGGCTGCGATTTCGCCGTTGGACCGGCGCGCAAAGGCAGGCTGGATGTTGCCCAGCTCAAACGTGATGATCGGCTCGCTGAAAGTCCACGCTTTGCCCCAGTCCTCGGTAAATGCCGCCAACGAACAGTTCCAGACATCGGAGTACAGGCCCAGCATCATGCGGTTGTCCGACGTCATGATGGGGTGGAGCCGGGTCATCCATCCGAGACGCTGGGCCAGCTTATCGCCCGCGCGCGACTTCCATTCCTGCAGTTCGCCTTTCAGTCCGGCATTGCCTTCCAGCATCGTCGCGTACTGCTTCTCCGCTTCGGTTACGGCCTCCACAAACTTGGTTTCGAGATTGGTGGGCCGGCAGTGGATCACGTCCTGCCACGCCCACACGGGAGGTCCGTCCTTGCCGTAGTCAGTTGAGGTGCGGTACTTGAGCAGCGACCCGCCCCATTGGTTATCCTGCACCGCAATCCAGAAGAGCCACAGCGTCCCCCGCGGATCGATGAACAGTACCGGATTGCAGTCGGGAAGATTGGGCGTGTCGGCCATCACAAACTGTTCGCTCCACGCGTCCGCCCCTTTGCGCCTGCGCGCGCCTTGAATCAGGACGTCGTCTTCCTTGCGCTCGCCTGAGCCATGGAACCAGCAGGCGAGAAGGTCCCCCTCCGGTGTCTCCACGATACTGGAGCCGTGATTGTGCTTCGGGTTCGCCGGGAAGATGGTTTCTTCGGTGAAGCTCGGCTGTGCCAATGTGGTGGTTAGAATCGTCAGTGCGGCCAATAAATACATTGAGATGCCCCTTTCCAAGTATCCCCGGTGACCCAACATCAGGCGTACCGGAAAGCGGTATGGTAACGGCTCGAAGTCCCAGAGACAATCATCCGGTCCCTTGGCAAGCTGTCTCGACTTCGCGTACACTCGGACACCATGACAATCGACGAACTTCTCCAATCCGAATCCCTGCGCCGGGAGCAGTTCCCGGTCACGGCCCATCGCACCTTCCTGGCGCACGCGGGCGTCGCGCCGCTGCCCAAGGTGGCTGTGGACGCGATGAATGAGTTCTGCGCCCGTGGCTCAGTACACGCCCAGGAGAACGCCTGGAGCAACGGACAGATGCTCTCGGCGCGCGATGTCGGTGCCCGTCTCCTGGGATGTGCCAGCGACGAAATCTCATTGTTGGGCCCCACGGCGCTGGGTCTGAGCATTGTGGCGAATGGCATACCCTGGCGGCCGGGTGACGAGATTGTCTACTACCCCGACGACTACCCCGCCAACGTCTATCCCTGGACTAGCCTTGCCGCCCAAGGCGTGATCCCGGTGCCGCTACGTCCCGAGTACCCGGGTGTCATCACCATGGACACGATTGAGGCGGCGTTGAGTTCACGTACTCGATTGGTTACTTTGGCCACATGTAACTTCCTTTGTGGATTCCGCATGGACATCGATAATGTTGGTTATAGATTACGTGAGCGGGGCATTCTCTTCTGTCTTGATGCCATACAAACCCTTGGTGCATTTCCTATTAGCGTGCAGCATGTCGATTTTCTGAGTGCCGACTCTCACAAGTGGATGCTCGGACCTGCAGCGGCAGGTATTCTTTACGTGAAGCGCGAGCTTCAGGATATGCTCAGGCCCTGCCTCCTTGGCAGTTGGAACGTGTGCTCGCCCCAGTTTGTAGCACAGCAGGACATCCGCTTCGAGTCTGGCGGACGCCGCTACGAACCCGGGATGCTGAACCTCCCCGGCATCATCGGCATGGCCGCCTCGCTCAAACTCCTCCTGGACATCGGTATCGACACCATCGGGACGCGCATCCTCGAATTGCGCGAGGCGCTATTGCGCCGTCTGGAGCCTCTTGGCTTTCATCAGTACCTGGAGGCATTTGATCGCAGCGACGCGGCGGACGGCACAAATCGCTCAGGAATCGTGTCGGTCACCCACGAGACCCAGGACCTGAAGCGCCTCGCACGCGAGCTGGAGGCAAACGGTGTCACGGTGTCTTGCCGCGAGAATCGGGCCGGGCAGGTCTTCCTGCGTTTTTCACCCCACTTCTACAACACCGAGTCCGAACTCGACCACATGGTGGAGGTCCTGTTCCGTGCGATGTCATGAGGGCAGGGCGGTCCTCATCACGGGAGCGGCCTCCGGCATCGGCGAGGCCTGCGCCGTGCGGCTCGCTGCCATGGGATATACGGTGTTCGGCACCTACCTCACGCCGGAAGAAGGGGAGGCCATGCGCGCCGCCGCGCGGCAGAACGTCGTACCCCTGCCGCTGGACATCACCGACCCACGGGCCATCTCCGAGGCTGCGCGGGTGATTTCCGAAGCCACAGGCGAGGCGGGATTGTCTGGTCTCATCAACAATGCGGGCATCGACATGCCGGGTCCTCTCGAGTTTCTCCCCATTGACAGTCTGAGGTATCAGCTCAACGTGAATGTCATCGGACAGGTGGCGATTACCCAGGTTCTCCTGCCGCTCATACGCAAGGGCCGCGGCCGCATTGTCATGATCGGCAGTATCGACGGCAGGGCCGTCACCCCGTTTCAGGGAGCCTACGGCGCGTCGAAGCACGCGCTCGAGGCCATCAGTGATGCACTACGGATGGAAGTGCGCCCCTGGGGCATTGATGTATCGGTGGTGGAACCCGGAGATATCGCCACGCCGATCTGGGAGAAGTCGCTCGCCAGGGCGGATGAGTTGCTGGCACGTCTCCCACGGGCGGCCCACGATCTCTATGGGCCCATGATGAAAGCCGCCCGCGCAACCGCCGTCAAAATGTCCACGAAGGCGAGCCCACCGGAGATTGTAGTGAAAGCGGTAGTACATGCCCTGACTGCAAGGCGTCCCCGCGTGCGCTACCTGGTGGGAACAGATGCCAGAATCCGCCTCGCCCTGGAGTTGCTGCCCACGCGCTGGGTGGACAGGCTGATCCTGGGATTTATCGCAAGCGGCGGAAAGTAGCTTACGCGTAGTACCGGAACACGCCTTCCGCGACCAAGGCCGGTTTGTCGCCGCCTTCCAACTCGGTGTTCAGTTGGATGACGACCTGAACGCCTCCGGGAACATCGTCCACACTGTTCAGCTTGGCGCGCAACCGCAGCTTGCTGCCGATGAGCACCGGCGCGGGAAAACGCAGCCGGTTGAGCCCGTAGTTAAGTGCCGCCGATATGCCCTTGACGATCCAGACTTGGTCCATCAGCATAGGCACGAGGGACAGCGTGTAGTACCCGTGCGCGACTGGCCCGCCGAAGGGCGACTCCCGCTTGGCACGTTCCACATCGACGTGGATCCACTGCTCGTCATGCGTCGCCTTGGCAAACGCATTGACCTCTTCTTGCGTTACGAGGTACCAGTCGGACACCCCGATTTCCTGGCCCACAATCGACTTGAACTCGCTGAATTGCACTTCGCGCGGCGGCATGACGTCACTCCCTTGGTTTGAACGCGCGTGATTCTCCAGAAATCGTGTGCCCAGGTCAAACACAACGGAGAGCGCCGCGCGCGGCGGACGCGCGAGCGTTCAGTTGCCCTCGGACTGTGCCGCGACTTCTTCGTGCACCAGCGCGATGTAACGCCGCATCGCGTCGTCCCGCGATGTGCCTTCCACGGCCTTCCACGCGTCATGTTTGGCCCGCCCGATGAAATCCATCAGCCCGGGCCGGTCGCCGGTGCAGTCTCCGTGTGTGGCCTGCTTGAACAGGGCATACAGACGCAACATGTCATCATTGGAGGGGGCCTTGGGAAGCGTCTTAATCTCCTGGGCCGCCTTCTGAAACTGTTCCGTTAGGTCCTGAGACATGCGTCCCCCTTCAGGTGCGTCACCGTCTTCCCCGTAAAGCATCATAGCACTTGTCAGGACCTTCAATGGAACTCCTGCCACTCCGGCTCGTGCAGGAATATCCAATCGTAGTAGTCCCGATTCTCCAAGTTTGCCGCCGCATCCTCGTCGACGATGACCCGGCAATTGGGGTGGAGCTGCAATGCGGATGCCGAAATCATGCTCGTAACGGGCCCTTCCACGGCCTTCGCGATCACTGCCGCCTTTTCGGTCCCCGTCACCAGCATCAGGCAGCGCTTGGAGTCGAGGATGGTGCCCACGCCCATCGTGATGGCGCGCTTGGGCATTTCATCTGGTTTGTCGAACAGAGGCGCGTTCTGGCGAATCGTCGTCGGGGTCAGGGCTTTGGCGCGCGTGCGCGAGAGCATGGCCGACAGCGGTTCATTGAATCCGATGTGCCCATCGCGCCCGATGCCCAGCACTTGAAGGCCAATGCCCCCGCATTCGCGAATCGCCGTTTCGTAACGCGCGCACTCCGCGTCGATGTCCGGCGCCACTCCATCCGGCAGGTTGGTGTTGCGCATGTCGATGTTGACGTGCCGGAAAAGATGGTGGTTCATGTAGTGCCGGTACGATTGTGGGTGTTCCGGCGGGAGTCCGATGTACTCATCCAAGTTGAAGGTGGTGATGAGGGAGAAATCAAGCCCTTCCCGCCGGTGCATGTCCACGAGCATGCCATAGAGACGTTCCATGGTCCGGCCCGTGGCAAGGCCCAATACAAGCTTGGGCTTCGTTTGAATTTCGCGTGCGATGACCCGCGCGGCCAGCCGCGTTGCCTCTTCGGCATTAGGCCTGACGATGACTTCCATGTAGACTCCCTCAACCGTTGCCGTCGGTTTCCCCTGATTCCGTGCCGGTGTCCAAAGGCCTCATGCGCCGGATAGCGACTCTCCCGAAACGCGACATGCGTTTGGCGTCCAAGGTATCCAGGGCTTCCCGGAACTCTGCCGCGTAGCGCTTCTCATTCCGCAGTACCCACCAGATTGCATTCTCCGCGTGCTCCGTGCGGCAGGCTCGAACCGCGTCCGCAGTGTTCGCACTGGCATACACGAGCGATGCCGCGACCGCGTTCGGACTGCGCGGAAAGTGCGCAGGCAGACTGCGCCGGAGATAGAATTCCACCGGTACCCGCAAGACAGACGCGGGCGGAGGCGCGGCGTCCTGTCCACTCGTGCCCATCGGCGGTGGGGCCATTACGAGGACATCGCCCGGCTCAATTCGCGCCGCGATGAACTCGCCAATCGCTCGCCAGTCGGCGGCGGGCCGCCGTTCGTAGTAGTGCAGAATGGCCTCTCGAAAGTTTGGAGTGAGAACTGCCACAAACACTATCGTCAAGACTATACCTGGAAACGACGGTGAATGCGGCGTTCCCCCGGAATCCGCACCTGCTTTGCCCCGGATCCGCGTATAGACCCACGCCGGCGCATTCGCTACGGCGACAATTCCGCCCGCCACCAAGGCCACGTACAAAGGTGTCAGATTGCAGAAGTAACGCGGCGCATACCAGTGACTGGACTTTAAGAGGAAGTAGGGGATCGGTGCAAGCAGGAACTGGACCAGGAAGAGGAAGGCCAGCGCCCGGTTTCGACGCCATAGCACGATCATCCCCACGAGGGCCGCCACCGCCAGCGCGAGTTGAGGTGCAGGATTCGGGACGGGGAGGAACCCCTCGACGAATTCCGCATACTCTCGCAGGGTTAGCGAGTAGAGATGGGTCGGAGAGGCTGCTGCCGCAGACGGCCCCCCATCATCTTCCTCACCTGCCGTGTCCATGTCGAGCATCCGCAGACCGCTGTCGCGCTGCACGAGCATCGAGAGTACGAGTCCACTCATGGAAAGAGCAGCCGCTACACACAGGATGATGAGAAGGCGAACGCCGGCACGGCCCGTGCGCCGGCACGCTTCAACCGACAGCCAGACCGCGGCGCCAGCCACCAGCGAGAGGAAGAACGGCAGAACGCTCAATTGCGCCAGCAGCGATAAGAATGCGGACGCGCAAAAGGCGGCCCAGTTTCGTCGTCCCCCTTGCGTGATGCAACGGTGCAGGTAGAACGTCATGAGCGTTCCGCCGAGCATGACGAGGGCGTAGAACCGCGCCTCCTGGCTGTAGCGAATGTGAAAGGCGGAAACGCACAGCAGCAGCGCCGCGAGCAATCCGCCGGTGTGCCCCGCCCACGATCGCGCGAGGAAGTACACCGCGGGCAGGGTCAGCAATCCCGCCGCGAAGCTGGGAAACCGCAGCGCAACCTCGGTGTCTCTGAAGCGAAGACTCACGTTCGCCAGCGCATAATAGAGGGGATAGGTCCGGTGCGTCAGCGAATCCAGGAAACTCCCGGATGCGCCATGATGCGTCAGAACCTCATCGAGCCACAGGCTGACATCCAATTCATGCAGACGCAACGCCGCCGCGAGAACCATGATCAAACCCATGGTCGCGACTGTGGCCACACCCGGCATGACTTTGATTCGATTTCCCTCTGATAACGCATCGTCCAGCATTTGGGAACCAGCACTCCCAAGGTCTTTTCACCAATGACATGAGGAGCGCCATTCTTGCACGGAGCAGGGGGACTCTCAAAGCGCGCTGAGGTGGCATGGGCATCCTGCCCATGGTCCTCAATCTGAACCAGCAAAAAGACGTCGGATGCGCGGAGAGACGCGGGCCAAGAGATGTATAGCACACCTTTAGTAGCGCCCGGCTTCCACGCCGGGCGTATTTGCCAGCTACGGCCCCACCCGCGTGAAGCCCAGCGGTGTTTCCTGCGATAAGAGCAACTGACCATCAGGAAGCGTTCCCAGGTAAGTCAAGACTTGGTTCAACTCACCTTCAGCGCTATCCAGATCGAGCACCACGGACCGATCCACGATCTGGTAGGCGCCTTCCGTGCCTTCACTAGTTTCGAACGTTCCATTCGCAAAGAACGTAATCGTTCCTCCTTGATGAAGCGTCCAGGTGCCCACGATGTCATATTCAAGGTTTAGGGCATCCTCTGGCACAGGGCATCCGGAGAAGACCAACAATGCTGTTGAAAACAGAACAACGATACTGCCCCTCTGAAACGTGAGTGAGTTCATGGCGAGCGCTCCTTTTGGGTCAGACATCACACCTCGTGCCACGGCCGGTTGCATCGCATCATGCAAGCAGAGCTGGCCCGATCGGATGCTCTACTTTGCCTTCACGTGTTCTTCTCCGGCAGCCGCGCGTTCACCTTTTCCCGCCAGTGCTTGAGCCGCTCGTGCAGGTCAGCCGCAATGTCCGGCTTTTCTTTCGCGAGGTCCTTGGTTTCTCGGAGGTCATCCTTGAGGTTGTACAACTCAAGGTGGCCGTCTTCATAGTACTCGAGCAGTTTCCAGTCCTCGTGCCGGATGGCGCTGACCGGGCCGGTGTTGAAATAATAGTGGGGGTAATGGAAGCAAAGCGTATCGCGATCCAGCCCTGAACTTGGCTTCTCCAGAACAGGGCGGAGACTTACGCCATCCAACTCACCGCATCCTGCGTCTGCGGCCTTGACCCCGAGCGCATCCAGAACCGTGGGGTAGAGGTCCGTCGACACAATCGGCTCATCACAGACGGCATTTGGCGGGGTCACGCCGGGCCACTTCACAATCGCGGGCACACGGATACCGCCCTCGTAGAGGGTACCTTTTCCTGCGCGAAGGGGGACATTGTTCGTGACTTGCTCGCCGTTCCTCACTTCGTCAAAACCGCCGTTGTCGGAGAGGAACACAACCATCGTGTCTTCGGCCACGCCGAGTTCCTCGAGCTTGTTCAGGATGCGCCCTACATTCTCGTCCAGCGAATGCACCATCGCCGCATAGTTGGCGTTCTTGTGGGTCATGCCTTCCTTGATCTTCTTGCGGTAGTGCTCGACCAACTCGGGTTTGCCTTCTATCGGCGTGTGCGGAGAGTGATACCACATCGACAAGAAGAAGGGTTTGTCCTTCATGCGCCCGAGCAAGTCGAGCGCCGCGTCGGTGAGCTTGTCCGTCAGATACTCCCCTTCCTTGCCCAAGGCGAGTCCCGGCACGTAGCGGTGCTCGCGGACCCCATTGCCGGCGACCCGCTCGCCATGATAGGGGTGCCAATACGTGTATGGCGCTCCCCAGAGCGTGCCACCCACATTGACGTCGAATCCCTGCGTCTCGGGGTAGTGCTCCGCATCGCCAAGATGCCACTTGCCCACATGCGCGGTCTGATAACCCGCGCCGTGCAAGACCTCCGCGAGACTTACATACTCGAGGCCGAGAGAGGTCTCCGTGATGGGCGGGGCCAGCGGTTTGTCCCCCTTGCTTTGCAGGCGCTCGATCGCGGCCTCATGCCAGATGGTCATGTTCAACCGCGCGGGGGACTTGCCGGTCATGATCGATGCGCGGGTAGGCGTGCACACAGGGCTTGCTGCGTACGCCTGCGTGAAGCGAACGCCCTCACTTGCGAGCCGGTCGATGTTCGGCGTCTCATGAAGGTCGCTTCCATAGCAGGCCGGACCCGTCCAGCCCATATCGTCGGCCAGAATGATCACGATATTGGGACGTTTCCCGCCCGCTGCTTGTTCCGCAAGGACGTTGCGGCTCAGTAGAGCACCCATCATGCATGCGCTCGTCTGCAAGAAAGCGCGGCGTGAACATTCCATCCGCAAAACCTCCTATGTGAATCTCCGGCGATGCAATAGACGGCCACCGCCGCCTTTCTCAAGAGGGGATCAGCACAATGACAGCGGATGTGCGCCCCCTTTGTCAATGCCGCTGTGAAGGAAGGTCGCAAGAGACTTATGGAGTGATTGGAGAGAGCGGCCGCATCACTGGAAAGAAGAGAAACCGGGCCGCATCAACATGCGGCCCGGTCCTTGCCTGTAGCTCCGAGAACGTGAGGGTTTGAGAATTACTTCTTGGCCGCGGCGTAGAATTCGCCTACCTTCGCCCAGTTGATGACATTGTAGAACGCGGCGATGTAGTCCGGGCGCCGGTTCTGGTAGTTCAGGTAATAGGCGTGTTCCCACACGTCCATGCCGAGGATCGGCGTGAGGCCCTGCATGAGCGGGGAATCCTGGTTTGCCGTGCTCAACACCTTCAGTTTGCCGCTGCCGTCCACCGCCAGCCAGGCCCAGCCGCTGCCGAAGCGCGTCGTCCCAGCCTTGTTGAACTCTTCCTTGAACTTGTCAAAGCCGCCGAGGTCCGAAGTAATCGCGCTTGCCAGCGCGCCCGACGGCTCTCCGCCACCCTTCGGGCCCATGATCTGCCAGAACAGCGAATGGTTGGCATGGCCGCCGCCGTTGTTGATCACGGCCTGGCGCTTCGCATCCGGCACCGCATTGATATCCTTCAGCAGGTCTTCAATCGCCTTGCCCTCGAGGCCGGTGCCTTCCAGGGCCGCGTTCACATTGTTGATGTACGCCTGATGGTGCTTCCCATGGTGAATCTCCATCGTGCGCGCATCAATGTGCGGCTCCAGCGCGCCAAAGTCATAGGGAAGCGGGGGGAGTGTGTAAGCCATGCAGTGGCCTCCTTGTATTCGTGCCTGCTCAAAAAGTCGATCTTCACAGAATGCTTGCCCACCGAAGGGGGGTAATTTCCCCTAATAACACCACTCGTCCCCATTTGATTCCACCGCAAGTCCTTACGCCATAGTGCGGGGGGCGGTGGGATATGCGGGTGAGCACGCACTGGGCCTCGGTAGGGACATCCGAGCGTGGCGCTCCGCAACGAGTAGGGCGGGATTGATTCCCGCCCTCTTAACGGGGTGGAACTTACCGCTGGACCACTCAGTAGCTGGCAGGAATGCCGGCGCTCCCAGTGGGGCAGAGCCCCGATGCGAGTTCCCACTTGCTCTCGCCTGTTCGTAGTCGGGAAGGTAAGAAGGCGGGAATCAATCCCGCCCTACTTTGGGCTCCTCACCGGCTTGTGCCTTGCGAGGGTTATTCGCTATTGTGGGGTCATACAGCACGGGAGTTTCCATGCATTTCGAGCCCGAAGCTTTTGAATTCACGACACGCAGGGGCATCGTATACGCCCATGCGGAGGGCCGTCCCTTGCGGATGACCCTCTATATTCCCGATCCAGATGACCGCCCGCAACGCCCCGGCATGGTGCTGATCCACGGCGGCGCCTGGCTACTCGGCACACGCTATCAGCAAGCTTGGTACTGCCGTCAGTTTGCCCGCGCGGGATTCGTCGTCATGACTATCGACTACCGGCTCATGCCCAGCCATGCCTTCCCAAAGTGCCTGCACGACAGCAAGGCGGCCGTCCGCTGGTTGCGCCTTCACGCCGGGGAACTCCGCGTGGACCCCGAGCGGATCGTCACATTCGGCGCTTCGGCGGGCGGGCATCTGGCGGCCTTCCTCGCCGTGACCGGTCCAGAGGACGGCTTGGAGGGTCCCGAGAACCCCGGCGCCCGTTCAGACGTGCTGGCGGCAATCAGTTTGTACGGAGCCGTCGATCTGACCTGCTATCGCGACATGCCCACGCACGGCCCACTCAACGACGTGACGCGGCGCTTCCTGGATGAATTCAGCGGCAGGGAGGGTTTTGCACCCGAGAAGCACGCCTGGGAGGCGGCTTCACCGATCACCTACGCCCGCAGAGAGGCAAAACCGATATTCTTCGTACATGGACGCAGCGACCGTATCGTGCACTTTGAACAAACCGAGCGCTTTCACCGCCGGCTCCAGGAATTGGGGGTCCCTACCGGACTGGTCGCCTTACCCAACCGCGGCCACGGATTTGACTACATTTTCACTCGCCAGCGGCGGGAGGTCTTCGGCCAGATGCTTTCATTCCTGGGTACCCATGTTCCCGAGAGGGAAGGGGACGAGTCCGCGGATGCTGGCAGGCTTGGCCTTGTTCCGACGCGGCCAGGCACCGAGTGAGGAACCGCGGTGGCCGCATACGACGACTGGTCTGAGTACTACGATCTTCTCCAGCGCGGACTTCCTGGGGACGTCGAGTTCTATGTCGGGCAAGCCGTTCGGGCAGGCGGAAAGACCTTGGAAGTCGGGTGTGGCACGGGGCGGATTGCTATCCCCATGGCGATGTCCGGCGTTGACGTCACCGGTTTGGACGACAGCAAGTCCATGCTGGACCGGTGCCGCGCCACGAAGCGGGCAGCCGGGTCGATGCCGGGCCGGCTGAAGCTCGTGAAGGCGGACATGAAGTCCTTCGACCTGGGCTGCGCATTCGATTTCATCGCCATGCCCTACCGCACGTTCATGCATCTGCTCGATCCCTTCGAGCAGCGGCAGTGCCTGGAGGCCATCTGGCGCCATCTCAAACCGGGGGGCCTGTTCGCATTCAACACATGGGCCGCGCGGCCTTCGGCCATCGCTCCTTTCCTGGGTCCACACTCTGGCGCCATGCGGCTTGTGTCGCGCGAGGAGGAAAGGGAAGGAGGGCCCGGTCTGCTGCACTATTGCGCCTCGACGTACGATGAGTGGACCCAGTTGCTGCGCGAGGACCACATCATTCAGGAGTTGGATGCGAAAGGCAGGATAGTCAGAACCGCCACGCTGCCCATGGTGCGGGCCTGGGCCACGCCGCGCGAATTGGAGCTTCTGGTGGCACTGTGCGGGTTTGAAGTGGAGGCTGCGTTCGGGGACTTTGACTGCGGCCCGTTCACGCGATCCAGCACCGAGATCATATGGGTTCTCAGGCGCCCACGTTAGCCCGCGGCGCGACCCTCAGCGGATCAGAAACCCCCGGTAGTCTTTTGGGTCATCCACCCACTCATGCTCAACCGATTCGACCCGCGCGAAGCGCGGCCCCTCGCGACACCACTCCAGCATCCGGTCGAGCAGTTCGCGCGACCCCTGAAAGAGTGCCTCCACGGACCCGTCATAACAGTTGCGCACCCACCCCGTGAGGCCGAGCAGCTCGGCCTCACGGTAAGTGGCAAAACGAAACCCTACGCCCTGTACGCGCCCGCGAACCCGCACACGCAGCGTATTCATCGCGGCCTACAGATTCACCTTCTTGAGGCGGGTCCGGTACTCTGCATTGGTCAGGGCGATTGCCGCTTGGCAGCCAGCCAGCGAGATTACGGGGTCGCCGCTCTCGATGGCGGGCTGGGTGACGGGCAATAGCGATTTCACGTCCAGCGAACCAATCAACTGCAGGACGCGCAGGTTCACACTGGCGATGCCCGCACGCAAGAGTTCCTGGAATTCGCCAATGTTCGTCCGATCACCCGCTTCGATCAGTGCGGCGGTCGCTTCAGCGCGGTGAAACAGGACTTCCTCGTACGCATCGTATTTCTGGGCCAGGCGCTCGCGAAGCACCTGCATCGCCTTGAGATCGCCTTGCTGCGCGAGAATGATCGCGGTCTCGAACGAGAGGGATGGAATCTCCAGCATTTCCTCCCGCATCAACTTGTTGCCCAAAGGATCGCCCAGCGCGTGCAGCACACGCACGACACGGAAGCGTGCACGTCCTTCCACGTCGGGCAGCTTCAACTTCATTTGCTCAATAATTTCATCGCCGCCGAGCAGGATGAGCGCGTCCGTCGCGGCGTTCGCCTTCTCCTCACTGCGCTCGGTGATGATCGTCAGGAGGGTGGGAATCGCCTCGCGGTCTCCGAGCCAGGCGAGTCCGCGAATCGCCGGCACCGCGAAGTCGGAGGCGCGGTCGCGCAGCATCTTGAACATCTGCGACTTGCCCGAAGGGTCCCCCGTCAGGCCGGCGAGGAGTGCGGCACTTGCCCTCACTTGACGATCCCCGCTGTTCAAGCCTTGCGAAATCATCTCGCTGGTCACTGGAGGCGACCCCGCCATGACCAGGTTGCGAGCGGCCTCGAGGGCCGTGCGCAGATCGTTGCCCGAGGTAAGCCCATTCAGGTACTCGAGCGCCTCCGCTTTCTGGTCTTCAGTTCCCGAAACCGCAACGACTTGCGCCGCGGCCATCCGCAAGCTTTGGTCGCCCGTGGACGCCTTGAAGAGTGCGTATGCCTGCTCCGCCGCCCGAGCAACGACCTGTTTCTGATCCGACGTTAACCCGCGGTCGACAGTTGATTCCAGGCGTTTCACGGTCATGACTTCGCCTTGAACGCGAACTTCCTGAACATCCGACACCCGATAGTGGCTCAATTGACCGGACTGCGATCGCACGCCCAGAATGCCATTGGCCAATGACTCGACCTTCAGATTCGAGTCCATGGCATTCGACCCCTTCAGAACGACCGTGACCAGGGTATCGGTGCCGGCGATATCGGCGAGGTCCGCGCCTTTCCCGCCCACCACCAGCACTTGCGCGCTCGCCAGCGAGACGAACACCATTGGCAGAATAGCTGCCATCCCTTTTTGATAGACTCTCATGTATCCCTCCCAGACGTTTACGTCGGCTAGTGCAATTCCAACCGTTCTTCCCGGACGATGCGGTCGAGGAACTTCTTGGCCGCATCGAGAGATGGCACCAGCGGGTTGATG